>NZ_JAJNOQ010000008.1:0-140396 GCF_021044775.1 Paraeggerthella hominis | reverse complement strand
GTCTCACGCCCGACAAGCGCATCGACGCCCCAGCCGCCATCAAGGTATACGCCAATGCCCGCACCTGCGGAAAGGCCGATTATCCAACACGCATCATCCTTGGTGACCATAGGAGCTCCTTCGCTTTCGCCTGCTATCTAAGCAAGAAAGATTATAGGAAAAGTCCCAGTATCCAAAGCGGTCTAACACAACGGTCATCTAGGACGACGTATTGAGGGTCCGAGTCTTCTGACCCTTCGAATTTCATCTTCCCGCCTTCGGAGAAGAAATAGCACAGGGCGAGGATGTTGCGCTCCCCGGTGGACACCTCGCTCGGCCGCACGGGCTTTCCGTGCGACTCGATCTTGTACACGTTGGCGTATGGGACAAGGACGAACCTGGAGCTGTCGAAGAAAACGTTTGCCAGATAGCCGTTGATGGCGTTCGCCGCGAGGTCGGTCATGGACATTTTCGCCTCTTCGGCACGGCGCTCGCTTTCGAGCTCGCGGCGTTTTTCGATCGCTTTCGTCAGCTCTCTTCTTGCCGTCTCGAGCTCCTTTTCGGTATCCGCATACCGCTTTATCGAGTCTTTAGCATCGATCCGGGCGATCTGGTCGTTTAGATTCAGCAACCGCCGCTTCAATGCCGCCCTGCTCCTCACCGCAGCGTTAAGATCGTCGATCTCCTTGTTGGTCTCTGCAGATGAGGCGTTGAAGGCTGCGATCGCTTCGGTAAGTCCGAGGGGTTCCGCCCCAAGAGGCTCATAGAGGGATTGGAGTCTCTTCTCGATAAGTTCTGCGTATGCGGCTATTGCCCCGTTCACTTTGCCCAAGGCTTCACGGCATTTCGAAGCCAAGTCTTCCGGCGCCTTGCCGAGCCCCAGCTCATCCTCCTCGATGATGGGTATTCTGCGGCTTTCGAGGTCCTTCCTGAACAGATCGACTTCTTTGTTGAGAACCTTGAGCACGCTCTGTTTGAGAGACTCCTTGTACTCGGTCGTCAGGTCCTGCTGGCAGAGAGGGCATGAGTCCGTCTCGTCGTCGGACGCGATTTCCCGTGCGTATTCGACCATCCTCTGCCTGCCGTTTTGCACCAGCGCGAAAATGCGCTCCTCCCTTTCGGTGAGGATCGGCTCGTCCAGCGCTTTGCTCAGAAGCCCCACCAAGGCTTCTTCGTCGTACTTCTGCGCGTCGATCATGCCGATTCTTGCAACGGTTTCCGATCCTGCATTCTCGGCCCTTTGGTATTGGGCGAGCTTCTCGGAGTACTCGGCTTCGACCTCGCGTCTGCTGAGGTCCGTTTCCGCGCCCACGATCGCTTCCCATCTTTGCACGGTCAAATTGGATCGCGTCCCCGTGATCTCATGGCACCGATCCGCCCAGCCCCCGCCTTTCGCCTCGTCTTTCGCTTTCGATAGAAGCGAACCGAGGGATTGAGGCCCATTCTCCGCGCTATCTTTTTTGACGGTCCATTCGGTAAACTTTTTGCCGACCTCGATGAGCTCCTCGTCTATTTCATCGATGCGTTTCTGCGCTTGGGCCTTGGTGCCCAGCATGACTATTGTCTCAAGCCCTTCTTCTCGGAGAAGAACGGTATCTTGGGCGTATTTTTCGTTGAAGACCCTGATGGATTGCTTTTCCTTGCTCGTTAGGGATACCGATTCACCTGCTTCGTCCCTGAACGGGCTGTCGCACGTTCCGTCGACTGAAATCCGGTCGATTTCTTGCGATATTGTCGTTTTGCCGGATCCATTTCTGCCGAACAGGATGGAGACCCTATGCTGGACCCCATTGTTGCCTGGAGAGCGGAACAAATCGAAATCCGCCCCTGAGTCAAACATGCCTGATTGAATGTGAACCCTCCGAATGGAGGAAAACCCGCTGGACATAGAATCTCCTAACGCAGATGGCTCCGCGGAAACGTCCAGTCCATTTTATCGCGAGCGAGAGCGGTCGCGATAAACCTGCGCGAGAGAGATTCGGGCGGGTGTGGATGAGAGAAGCTTCGCCCCGACTTCGCGGATCTCGCCAGACACGAGCCCGGAGTACGGCATTGCGAGCGGGGAGGACCGCGCGAAGGCGGCTCTCCCCGCAAGTGCTTGCATTCAGTTGACTCGCTTTTATTCGTCTCGCTCGCTTTCAGCCCCTACCTTGATGCAGGCGTAGGCGACGAGCGTGCACAGCCCCATGCCCATTCCTACCAGGTGCAGCAGGAAGGCCATTCTACTCGCCTTCCTCTTCGCCTTCGTGCGGCTTCTCGGGGGCGGGCCCGTCCGGACGGCGCGCCATGAGCGCGGCGCCGGCCGCCGTCAGGGCGGCGCCCACGAGGCAGGCAAGGGGGACAAGCGGCAGGGAGTCGCCTGTCTTGGGCAGCTTGCCGGCGGGGGTCGAGGGCTCGTCCGGCGTCTCGGAGGGCGGTTCGACCAGGTTCACGCTCTGGCCTTCGTCGTTGGGGTCCTTGTGCTCCGCGACGACCTCGCCGTCGAGCGTCAGCTCCTCGAACGCCACGACGGTACGCCCCGCGAGGCCCGTCCCATCGAAGCGGAAGACGACCTCGACCGACCCGTCGGCCTCCTCGGGCGTGAAGCGAACCTCGACCGTGAGGGGCGCGCCTTCCTCCTCCACGGGCTTCGCCGCGTCGCGGTCAACCAACGTGCCCGTCAAGACGTACTCGACCCCGGGCTCGAGGTTCTCGTAGCGCACCTCGTCGACGATGGTCACGTCGTCATCGGCGTAGGCCTCGTGGTCCCCGTCGTCGCCGTCGGTCGCGGTTGTCCCGATCTCGGGCGAAGGCTCCGTGAAGCTCACGGTCTGCCCTTCGTCCTCGAGGTCCTCGTGGGAGGCGACCAAGGTGCCTTCGGAGTCGTAGAGCCTCTCGAAGACGACGGTGCTCCTGCCTTCGAGGGAGCTGGCGTCGAGCTCGAAGGAGACCACGGCGAACCCGCTTTCCCCCTCGGCGACGAAATCCGTCTCCGCCACGATCGCCCCGTCGCCGGTGTCCAGGGGCTCGCCCGTCTCCGGGTCCATGAGGACTCCCTCGACCCTGTAGGCCTTCCCTTTCTCGAGCCCGCTGTAGAAGACCTGGTCGTCGATGCGCGCGGTCCCGTCGGCGGACGCCATGTGGTCCCCGTCGGCGGCGTCGGTCGCCACCGTCCCGATCTCGGGCGCCGCCTCGACGGCCACCGTCTGGTCGGCGTCCAGGATGTCTGCGTGCTCGGCGATGACCTCGCCGTCGAGCAGGACCTCCTCGAACACCACTATGTCGATCCCGGCAAGCCCGGACGCGTCGAACTCGAATTCCACGTCCACCGTGCCCGAGGGGGAGATGGGCGCGAACGTCTTCTCGGCGACGACCTGCTCGCCGTCGACGACGAGGGGCTCTCCCGTTGCCTTGTCGACCAGTCCGCCGCGCGCCGTGAGCTCCTCGAGGGGCATGTTGGCGTACGAAACCTCGTCGACGATGACGGCGTCTCCCGAGGGCGCGATGGAGCGGTCGCCGTCGGCCTTGTCGAGCGCCACCGTGTCGATTCTCGGCTCGGGGACGTCGTCCACTGTCCCCAGGTCTATGTCCATCGGGGTCTCGGTGGTGTCCCGGTTCACGTTGAACGCGTCGGACCAGAGGGCGTACCCCTCGTTCGCCTCGCAGCGCATCTCCTCGATCGTGTACTCGCCGTAGGGAAGCGCGCCGAGGGAGTCGTCGGGCGCGGCCTGCGAGCCGTGCTCGCCCGTTCCGAACCAGATGCCGGAGCCTTCGACGATGTCCTCCGAGTCGATGTAGTCCTCGTAAATGAGGGCGTCGTTCGCGTTCACCGACTCCTCGCGGCTGCGCCATTCCGAAGACGTGGACAGCATGCCGTTCCTGTCGGTGACGGCGACGTGGGCCTCGCCGGTGGTGACGTTGGTGATGAGGAACGGGACGAGCCCGAGCTTCTCTCCGTGGACGGTCCCCTTCTTCTGGAGATGCATGTCGTGGCGCACCACCTGGTCGCTCCACAACAGCGCTCCGCCGTCCACGTCCGAGGTCACCACGATGCCGTCGCCGCGGACCTCGAACGTGCGGGGCTCGCCGTCGGTGAGCAGGTAGCTCTCGTTGGTCGCCGTCTCGGCGACGGTGTAGGTGCCGTAGGGCAGCGCGTCGGACGCGGTCTGCGCGGTGTAGGCCTGGGCCTCGGGATTCCACGCCGTCTCGATGACGGCGACGACGCTGCCCGTGGGATAGTAGGTCCCGCCGACCATGACGCCGTGCTCGGACACGTTGGTGATGGTGAACCCGATCCCCTCGAGGGAGGTTCCGAGGTATCTGTCGTCGGCCAGGCTCGAGTGGTCGGCTCCGCCGAGGGCCTCGCTCTCCCCGAGCTCGAGGTCGTTCTTCTGCACCTGGACGCCGCCGCGGACGACCTCGTTGAGGATGCCGTCGGCCTCCACGAGCTGGTCGAACTGCCCGTCCTCGCGGATCTCGACCACGTGGCTCACGATCCCCTCGCCCGTGTAGCCCTCGGGCGCTTTCGTCTCGACGACCTCGTAGGTGCCGTAGGGCAGCGCGCGCACGCCGGTGCTGGCGGTCCAGGCGTCGAGGGAGGCGTTGTACTCGGTCGATAGGACCGCGACGACCCCGTCGGGGTCGACCATCTCGCCGTCCTGCAGCTCTCCGTCCCCGTTCCCGTCGTACCAGACGGCGGCGTCGGAGCGGTTGTAAAGCGTGAACTCGGCGCCTTCGAACGTGGCGTCGCCCTGGGCGTAGTTCCAGAACGTGCCGCCCTCGTGCTCGTAGCGCTCGGCGTCGCCCTTGCCGATGATGAGGCCGCCGCGCTGCACGAGCTCGCCGAACTCGCCTTCGGGCGACACCTCGATGACCGCGTCGCCCGCCTGCGCCATCTCGGCGGTCACCTCGATGCGGTGGACCTCCCGGTCGAGCAGGTATCCGTCGGAGGGGGACACCTCCCTGATCTCCACCTCCCCGAGGGGCAGGCCGTCGAACACGATGGAGCCGCCGGCGGTCGTCCCTTCGACGGTCTCCGTCTCGCCGCCCCGCTCGAAAGAGGCCTGGTAGACCGCCCCGTCGAGGGTGGCGTCGCCCTGGGCTGCGGGCGCGCCGGTCTCGGCGTCGACCTTCTTCAGCACTATGCGCGCGGTGATGGGCGGCTCTTCCGACGAGAAGGTGTAGTCGTTGTCGGGGGAGACCTCGTGCACCTCAGGGTCGAGGGCGTATCCGGGGGAGGGGCTCACCTCCTTGGCGTAGAACGTCTCCCTCGTCGCGCCCAGGCTCCCCGACTCGCCGGAGCCGTCGGCGCCGGTCGTGATCGTAGCCACGCGGTTCGCGCCCGCTTCCGCGTCGGCGGCGCTGCGGTAGATGCCGTAGACCGCGCCGGCGAGCGAGTAGTCGGGGTCTTGCTGCGCCCACGACTCCGAGGCCGCCTTGGCGACCTTGACCGTCGTGCTGTACGTGAACGAGAGGATCACCTGCGTCGACGCGCCCGTGTAGAGCATGAAGGGCTCGAAGGACGAGGGCACCTCGCCCGTCCGGGAGGCGATGAGCCTGCCCGTCGCGCTCTCGTTGGAGACGGCGCCGGAGTCGTCGAAGCCCAGGACGTTCCAGGCGACCCAGTCCCGGAACGCCTCGGAGCAGCCGTACATCGCGTAGTTGCCGTCGCTCGAATAGGTGTCCGCCATGAGGATGTGCGCGAGCGCCGTGTACCGGTCGGGGGTCATGGCGCTCCCGTCGACCCAGCTGCCGGGCCAGAGGGACGCGTCGAATCCGGGCGATCCGTACGAGAACCACATGTCGGCGGCGAGCTCGGCGGTGCGCCCGCTCGCCGCGGAGAGGGCCTGCTTGGGATACGATCCCGCCCCCGGGGTCGCCATAGAGGGGTTGCCGCACCATGCGGCCTGCCCGTCGACCTCGAACCAGTTGGTGAAATACGAGTCGTAGCTGATGGTCCTGCCCACGGTCAGGCTTCCCGACTCCGCCGCATGGGCGCGTTGCGGGACGGCCGCAGGCGCCATCATGTCGATTGCGAGGAGGACGGCGAGGAGGATCCTCGCCGCCGTGCCCGCCCTCGCCGCTTTGGTTGCTTGTCCCATCTTCTCCTCCTATCTCGCGTCACGGGCGAAAGGGCGCGCGCCGCCCCTCTCCATGCTCTCGGAGGCTCCCTTCGCCTCCGCGGCCCGCTCTGCCAGGCCCCTTCCGTCGCGTGCGTTCTCCTCCGCGTAGCGCTTCCTCGCCTCCGAGAGCGCGTCCCTTATCTGGGAGGGCGTGACCGTCACGGTCTCCTTCTGCCGCCGGCCGTCCTCTCCGAGGATCGGCCTGCCTTCGGCGTCGAGCACCGACCTGCTCAGGCGCACCTCCCGGTCCGCGAGGAGCGGCACGTCCCTCCAGTGCTCCCCGCGGAACCTCGAAGGGTTCACGTAGAGCGGGCTGAACTCGTAGCCGCCGACGTCCCTGCCGTCGATGACGGTGTCGGGGGGCAGGCGGACGACGTTGAACGACCTCTGCTCGCCCGTCCTCCTGTCCGTGTACTGGATGCCCTCACGGACGAACGCCTCGTGGAGCGAGACGTAGACGTTCTTCTTCTCTGCCATTTCTTCTCCTTTCCGATGCTGTCTTTCGCGGCCGGCGCCTTCCGCCGGCCGCCCTCAGGGCGAGCGGGACGGGGCTCCACCCCGATCACCCGCCCAGGATGTCGCGCGCCCATGCGCCGCTCTTCACGAGCGAGAGGATCAGGAGCACGCACATCGCCAGGTACTGGAGCGCGTAGGACAGGCCGCCGACGATGGAGTCGACCACCGGAGCGCCGACGCTCGCGGCGTTGAGCCCGCCCAGGACGATGGGGAACGAGACGAGGAGCACGAGGATGATGATCCCGGCGAGGCAGACGGCGGCGAAGTTCTTCAGGTACCCGACGCCCATCTGCCTCGTCTCGTCGAGCGAGACGAGGGCGAGCGGGATGGGGCTGAACGCGGCCATCACGTAGATCTGGATGGCGCGCGCCCAGCTCACGACGAGAGCAACCACGTAGGCGACGATGACCACCAGCCAGCTCACGAGGGCGACGACGAGCATGGCGACCAGCGCCGCGACGTCGTCGTCCGTCGTGGTGATGGATACCGCCTCGAGGTCGAGCTCGGATCCGGTCCCGAAAAGGCCCGTCACGCGGTCTATCGCGAGCTGGACCACCTGGTAGACCGCCTGCATGAGGTCGAAGCTGTTCTGAATCAGGAACAGGAACACGGCGAAGAAGACGAGCATGAACACGACCTCCTTGACCCCGGGCATGCTCGCGTTGCTGTCCATGCGCTGCGACACCTTGATGAGCTGGACGGTGAACACGAACGAGAGCATGCCGCAGCCGATGGGCAGGATCGCCGCCTCCCACACGCCTCGCACGAGGTCGTACATCGTCACCTCTCCGGCGCTCCCGAGCATCTGCGCGAAGTCCGCCGCGAGCACCCCGTCCGTGCCGATCGACCTGAGCATGTCGGTCTGCCCGGCGAATATCCAGTTGCAGGTGTCTCGCAGCACCCCGCACAGCCATGCGTTGATGTCCTCCGCGATCCCCGCGAACGCAGGTGCCGGGAGGGCGAGGGATGCGGCGCACGCGAGGACGGTGAGGGAGAACGCGAGCGAGAACCCGCGGCTCCCGACGGCCTTCGCGATCGTCTCTGTCATCGTCGCCTCCTAACCGAGGACGGAGAACTCGCCGGATCGGTAGACCGCGGTGACGATCGTCGAGGCGTCGTCGTCCAAATGGAACGTGGCGCTGACGCGCCCGCCGGCGATGTCGACGAAAACCTCCCCGTCGAAGGAGGCGCTCGTGGCGGTGGGCGCGTGCCCGGCGGCCCATTCGGAGATCGCCGCCGCTAGCTCGTCGGTCCTGCCGTCCACCAATGACGGGTAGGGCTCGGCGAGCCCCGTCACCTCGACCGTCCCGCCGGACGTCGCCGTCCGGACGTATCTCCCGGAAAGGGAGAACCCGTCGCACGCGACCGAGGAGACCTCGTCGTCCTCGTCCAGGACGATCGTGGCCGACTCGCCCGCCGCGTCCCCGTCCTTCAGCAGCAGGACGTCGAGCCAACGCTGGGCGCCCGAAGACCCCGACCCCTCAACCTCGAACGCGGTCATCGAGACTGAGGCCCCATCGGATTCGACGAAGGATCCCTCGCGGAAGGCGAGCGTCTTGCCCGAGCCGTCGGCCGCGGTCCACGCGCTGACCCGCAGTTCCTCCAGGACGGCGGACGCCCCGTCGGTCTCCTCCCCGGCTTCGGGCTCCGTCTCCGGGCCCTCCTGCTCGGCGGGCTGTTCGAGCGAGGCTGCGGGAGGGTCGGCGTCGGCCTGGCCTGCGGTATGCGCGATGGAGCAGCGCACCGCCGTCGTCGCGACGACTATCGCGACCATGCCGATGGCCGCGGCGATCATCGCCTTGTTCTTCCTCTGCATGGGAGTCCTCCTGTCTCTTGACTATCTGTAGCGGACGGCGCAGGTGAAGTAGGCGATCCCTGTCTCCCGCCTGCACACGTCCCCCGGCTTGGGCTCGTGGATGTACTCGTCTCCGCCTACGTAGATGGCGACGTGGCCGGGGCGCCAGAGGATGTCCCCCGGCTCCGCTTCCGAGAGGGGGACGCGCTTTCCCGACGCGGCCTGGTCCTCGGAGTAGCGGGGTATGTCGATGCCCGCCTGCGCGTAGCACCATTGGGTGAGCCCCGAGCAGTCGAGGCCGACCCCGGGAATCGATCCTCCCCATACGTACGGCACCCCCAGCTGGCTTTCCGCCGCGGCGACGATCGCGTCGCCGTCGGCGGCGCCCGCCCTGAAGTCCTCCAGGCTCATCCCGTCGAAGCGCCTGAGGCCGTATTCGTCCATCGCCGCTTTGAGCACCTCGACGTAGCTCGAAGAGGTCGCGTACCCCGCGTCCTTCAGTCCCTCGGCCATCCTGTCCGAGTCGCACGAGGCTATGGCCTCCCGGATGAGGGCGTTGCCGACGTAGGGGGGGCCGGACAGGAGGACGCGTGAGCGGAACACGATGCAGTCGCGATGGCTCTTGAACGTCGTGAAGTCGGCCATAATGCCCACGACCTGGCCTCCGACCTCCTCGTTCGTCGCCCATGAGCTCTTGCCCGCGACTTCGGGGCACCCGAGGAACGAGGAGGACCACTTGATGCCGAAGAGGTTCTTGTCGCGCTCGGCGAGGGCCGAGAGGCCGTCGCCCTGCCCGCTTTCGCAGATGATCTGCGCGAGGGTGCAGCCCGCCGGATGGCCGTACTCCTCCTGGCACTCGAGCGCGGCCTCCACCATCTCCACCGTCATGTACGGAGGCAGCCCCTCGAGCGAAGCCTTCGAAGCCGCATCGCTCCAGAACCCGAAGACCGCGCTCGCAATCTGGGAGACGGCCAGCGCTGCGAGGACGAAGCACAGCACGCCGGACAGGATCCCCGCAAGGGGACCGGCCGCGGCTGCGGCCGCAGCCGCGGCTTTGCCCCCTCCTCCCTTCGCTGCGGCGCGGGCGGCGAAGGCCCTGCGGGGCTCCCTCCCGACCGCCTGGAGTGCCGCCCGCGGCCTTCCGGGCCGGCGGCGCGCCGCTTTCTCCGCGGCTCGGCCGCGGCGCAGGGCTCGCCCTTCCCCGGCCAGGCTCCCTCTTGCCCCTTCTCCGCTTCGGACGGCGCTGATCTCGCGGGAGGGGGCCGCCGCGCGCGCCTTGCCGGCCACCCTCCACGCGCCCTTCCCGGCCCGGACGGCGTCCGGCGCCCCTTCGAGCTCGTCGGAGTCCTCCGCCTCCCTTTCGGCGGCTGCGGCGATCGCTTTCTTCAGGTACGCGGCCGCCGTCGGAGCGGGGGCGCGCCGACGTTCCCCTTCCTTGCGGACGTCCGCCGGCAGCCCGCTTTCGACCGGCGCCCGCTCGGACCGCCGCTTCCGCCTTGCGGCCGAAGGCGACGCGGGCCGGCGTGACCTTCCGAGGCCCATGCTGGCCGCCTTGCCCCCGTGCGCCGGGACGGCGAACCTCTCCTCGCCTGACACCAGGCCTGCGCTCACCGCGTCGGTCCTGCCGGACGATGCGATTCCTTCGGCGCCGGCCCCTTCGGCCCTGACGGGAGGGTCCGGCGGGGCGCCGCCCGACGCCGCGGGCTCGGAGCGGCGGGTTTCCCTGGTCACGTCGCGCTCACCCCGCCGTCTTTCCTCCGCCTGCTCTCGGCGCGCCTTCTGAACCCCTCCTCGCGCTTGCGCGCCGCCACCTCGTCGGGCTTCGTGTTGAACAGGTCGTAGAGGGACCCCTTGGGGAAGCTGTCCTTCAGGGGGACGCGCGCGCCGCCCGCGATGAGCAGCCCCTCGCCAGCCCTGACCGACTCGTCTATGTAGGACGCCTCCTGGGCGCTCATGTCGAGCAGCTCGGTCCAGGCGCGCCTGTCGAGGGGCGACTGCTTGTGAAGGAGGATGAAGTCGGAGTTGAGGACCATGTTCCGGGCCTCCTCGTGGTCGAGCATGTAGACGCTGTTCTGGGTGATGCCCGTGGCGATGAGGTTGAACTTGCGACCTTCGGCCCAGAAGCGGCTGAAGTACGCGATGATCGAGGGGTGGCCGAACAGGCTCTGCACTTCGTCGATGTAGAGCCAGGTGGTGACGCCGCGATCGAAGTTGCGGTACATCCGGTTGCGCACGCACTCGAGAACCGTGATGATCCCGAAGGCGCGCATGTTCTCGGAGAGGTCCCTGAAGTCGACATTGGTGATGCGCCGGTCGAACGTCACGTTCGAAGGGCGGTTGAAGAAAGAGAGAGCGCCCTCCACGTAGCGCTCGTAGCGCAGGGCTATGTCCCGGGCCTCCGGCTCGGGCTGCGCTTTCAGGATGCGGTGGAAGTCCCCGAGAAGGGGGGTGCGCCCCTCCTCGTCCGCGTCGCGGTATGCCCGCTCGACGCAGCGGCTGATGATGGACTTGTCGGCCTCCGGGAGCCCCTGGTCCCCCTCGGCCATGGTCGCGCTGGACAACGCCAGGAAGGCGTCTATCTTGAAGGCCATCTGGGCGGAGCGCGACTGGTGTGCGACGTCGGAGAGGTCGAACGGGTTGAGGTGCGTGTCCGCGTCGGGGGCGAACCGTATGCACTCCCCGCCGTTCGCCTCGACCACGGGGGAATACTCTCCGGCGGGGTCGAGGACGATGATCTCGTCCTCGGGGTACGCGAGGATGGTGTTCTCTATCTCTCGCTTGACGGAGAACGACTTCCCCGATCCGGGCTTGCCGGCGACGAAGCCCATGGGGCTCGCAAGCCTCTTCCGGTTGCATAGGACGAGGTTCGAAGATTGCTTGTTCTGCCCGTAGTAGCCTCCTCCCTCGTGCGAGAGCTCCTGCGTCGCGAAGGGCATCTGTATGGCCACCTGTGCGGTGGTCATCATCCGGGAAACCTCGACGTGGTTGTGCCCGAGGGGAAGGATGGAGTTCAGGCCCTCGCGCTGGCGGTAGTCGAGGGCGTCCGCCTCGATCGAGTTGCGCCGCGCCGTCGACACGATCTGCATCACCCGCTCGTCGAGCCCCTCCCTCGTCGGCGCGTACGTGTACACGAGCCCCGTGTAGACGTAGAGCCTCTGGTTCTTGTTCTGGAGATGGTCGAGCAGGTCCTCCGCCTCCTCCTTCGAGTATTTGAGCTCGGAGGGCAGTATCTGGAAGTCGTACCCCTTCTTGACCGCCCCCATCTGCTCGTCGATGATCTCCTTGTCCATCCATGCGATCCGCTTCTTCACGAAGGCGACCGCCTTCGACTTGTCCATGGCCTGGACGTGGAGGGTGATCGCGAGGGGGACCGGCAGGTCGATGATGTCGGCGAGGCAGCGGTCCGACAGCTCGCTGCCGAACCTGCCGAGCACGAGGACCTGGCACCACGTGTCGCCGGATTTGAAGCAGGAGGCGCTGCCTTCGGGCTTGAAGTCGAGGGAGGAGGGGCACACGAAGTCCTTCGTCGTGAGCCCTCCTCTCGCGCCGACCGCGTCCCAGGAGAACAGGTTCGGCTTCCCGGGGCGCAGCAGTCCGTTCAGGACGCCGATGCGCTCGGCCCCCGAGAGGGTTCGGGAGGAGCTTCTCATCTTGGCGAGGGTCTGCTCCGCGTCCCCGCGCATTCGGGCGAGCCTCGGGACCGCCGCGTCGACGGAGGGCGCGCCCACGGCGAAGGTGAGGTAGCGCTCCCTGACCAGGTTGGACACGCCTTCCCGCATCTTGTCGTTGAGTATCCGGTTGTACTCCTCCGCGTACGCCGCAGTCTGCGGGTCGTCGGTCGGGAAGAACCTCTTCGTCCCGATCTCCTCGGCGGGAATGGGGCGGTTGACCACGGTGAGCTGCACGCAGCTGTCGGCGCCGAAGTAGTCGAACAGCTGGCACCATCCGGAGAAGATGGCGCGCTGGCTCTCCTCGCGGGCGGACTGGTAGCTGATGTCCTCGAACGCCATCGTCTGGCTGAAAAGCCCTTCCTCGACCTGCGCGATCCCGTCGGGGTACATCAGGTCGTAGCCTATGGCGGAGTAGACGTCCCGGGCCGCGCGGCGCATCCTCCTCTTCTCCGCCATCCGCCCCGTGAGCTCGCGCTCCTGCTCGGCGATGCGGCGCTCGAGGGATTTCCCCCTGGCGGCGCCTTTCCGCCCCCTACTCTTTCCGGCCACGCTTCTCGGCCCCCTTCCTCCTGCTCCTCCTGCGCGCCCTGCGGTCCACCCGCCGGCACGCGATTCCCCCGGCCGCCTCCCAGGGCCTGCTTCCCGTCGAGTACACGAGCACGCCGTCGGACAGCGCATGGCGCGCGAGCATCGCCAGGTACCTCTCCGCCGTGAGGCCCTTCGGGCGCCAGAAGCCCATGAGCCAGAAAGGCATCGATGCCGCCATGACGGGCAGCGTCGCCGCGTCCACCGGCACCCCCAGCGCCAGGTTGAGCGCCGCCGCCGTCGCCACGGAGGACGCGAGCCCCCCGGCGGTGCACGCGAGCGTTCTCGCCGAGAGCTTGCCGACGACCTTCTCCGTGTACTCCCCGATGTCCTTGTGGACCGCCACGCTCAGCATCGGGTCGCCCCTACGCGGGAAGCCAGCTCGTGTCGAGCATGCCGAAGTAGACGGCGGCGGCGATGATGATTGCGCCGCCGGCGATGGTCGATATTGCGCTCGCTATGGATGCGCCGCCCTGCTGCTCGCGGATGGCGAGGCCGAGCGAGACGGCGCCCCATACGATGAGGAAGCCCCCCAGGAAGGTCACGCATCCCGAGACCAGGTTGATGATGTTCGCCAGCATCAGGCATCTCTCCTTTCCATGTATTCCGAGTAGTCGAAGGGCAGGCGGTGCGACGCCCCGGGATGCCCCGGGTACACTTCGCGCCACCTCCGGTGGTCCTCGATGTCGAACTTGCGATCCCTCAGCGGGTTCGCCCCCGCGATGAGGACGATCGCCTCGTCGCGGGGCAGCCTCGCCACCTCGGAGGGCTGCACGAGGTCTCGCTCGAGGGTGCTCCAGTTCCGGGTCGACGAGGCGGACTGGCCGCGGCTCTCGTTCCACGTGACGGTCGACACGGTCTCCTTTCCCACCGACTCGGAGATCTCCTTCGCCGTCTCGTTCGACTTCCCGCCGAGGAACAGCAGGGTGTCGCAGCAGTCGACGATCGTCGCCGCGTTGTCCTTGTAGGCGGCTTTGAGCTGGGAGAGAGACTGGAGCCCGAATGCCATCGAGATGTTGCGGCTGCGCACGACCGCCACCATCCGCTCGACGTCGGGCAGCCGCCCGATGTTGGCGAACTCGTCCATGAGCAGCGTCACCGGCACGGGAAGCGAGCCCCCGTATTCGACGAGGGCGCGCTTACAGAGGATGCTCATCGTCTGCCAGAGCATGATCGAGAACAGGAACGAGTAGAGGGAGGAGGTGTCGGACATGACGGCGAACACCGCCCGTCTCCCTTCGGCGTCGCCGAGCCGGTCGAGCTCCATCTCGTCGCGGCTGACGAGCTCGCGCACCTGGGGTATGGCGAAAGGCTCCATGCGCGTGTTGCAGGAGACCAGGATCGACTTCAGGGTCTTTCCCGCGGCGTCCTTGAACATCTTGTAGTGGAGGAGGGCGAAGTCCGAGTCGACGGGGACGGGCTCGGCGACCTTGACCCACCGGCAGGAGCCTGCCGGGTCGTAGGAGGCCCTCCTCGTCGGGTCGAAGCCCTGGCCGTCGCCGCCGAACGCCGCGACGCAGCGCATCCCGGTCTCCACCTCCTCGAAAAGCAGGTCGAGCGGGCTGCGGTACGATTCGTCCGACTCCTTCGCCTTCGCGAGGGAGAGCAGGGTGACCACCCCCGACAGCGAGCAGTCCTCGGGCGGGCAGCGGTACACCAGGTACCCGATGAGCGCCACGTAGAGGAGCCTCTCGGCGTTCTCCCAGAAGGGGTCTCCTGCGTGCTCGCGGTCTCCGGTCGTGTTCTCTATGAGGCAGGACACGAACTCGAGGATGTCCGCCTCGTCGCGGATGTACGCCAGGGGGTTGTAGTGGAGGGACTTGGAGAAGTCGACCGTGTTGAACGCCAGTATCTTGTATCCCGCGGCTTCGAGCATGTGCCCCATCCGGGGCAGCGTCTCGCCCTTCGGGTCGGTCACGAGGTAGTTCGAGTTCAGCTGCATGATGTTGGGCTCGAAGAACCCCCTCGTCTTCCCGGAGCCGGAGCCGCCCACCACGAGCACGTTCCGGTTGCGCTCGAAGCGTCGGTCGTGGTCGGGCCGGTCCATCGCCATCCCGAAGTGCTTCGTGAGGACGATGTTTCTGTCGGGGTCCTCGAGGTTCATGAATCGTCTGCCCTCGCGGACGGTGCCCCAGCGGGCGCTGCCGTGCTCCTCGCCCTGCCGCTCCGGGTTCCCGTGCGTGAGCGACCACGCCCAGGCGCACCACACGGCGCAGGCGGCCACGAGCCCCGTCGCGAGCGCGGCAGCCTCGAGCGAGAGGGGGCCGTGTCCTAGCAGAAAGGAAGGAAGGCGCTTGGCCGCTTCCGTGAGGTTGGACGCGGGGCTGCCCGGAAGCGAGAGCAGGCATGCGGCGTACGAGTTCCCGAGGAGGAAGGCGGCGATGGAGGCGAGGGCTGCCGCCATGATTCGTGCAGTCGTCATCTCGCCCGCACCTCCTGCATGCGGGGTCCTCGCGTTGCAGCGCGCGTGGTGGCGCCCTCTGCCTCGAGGGCCGACGCCGCCGCGCGGGCTTGCCCAGCGCGCGCCTCGAGCGGACGCTCGTCCCGTGCCCCGGCGGCCTCGCGGGCTTCCCGCTTGGCGAGTTCCGCAGCCGCGCGCTCGCACGCCGCGTCGGTCTCGCGCGAGAGCTCGTCGAACGAGAGCCACACTTCCCTGGCGTCCGCGACGCGGAACAGAAGGTGCTCCCTACCCGTGGCGGGCTCGACGAACCACGCCGAGTCGACGGCGTGCGCCCTGAGCTTCGCCTCGATGATCCCCTTGATGCCGGCATAGTCCTCGATCTCCTGAAACTCGGCCATGTCGAGCTTCGCCCATTCGGCGGGCTTCTCGCGGGCATCGCCTTCCCCCGCGGCTCCGCGCGTCGCGGCCGTGGCGTTCTCGAACGCGCTCCGCATCCGCCTCGCACGGTCGTACATCGCCCTCTCGCCCATGCGCTCCCCGAAGCGCGCGAAGTCCTCTATCATCTTCTCTCCGGCGTCGTCGCCGTAATCGCTCGCCATTCTCGGCCCCTTCCGCATCGGCGGAAGGTCGCGCCTCCCGCTTCCTCAAACAGATTGCTCGCCATGCCTCGGGCATGGCGAAGGCGGTGGGAAGGCCGATGGCGCGAAAATGCAGGGCAGGGCTATGAGTGCCGAGAGGGCGGCGGTCTGGGCGGTATGCCTGGCAGCGCGGTCCATGCGGCACCTCCTCGCTAGAATCGGAAAGGGCCCGCATGGCTCGCCGGCCCGTAGTCCTCCGCCATCCTCCTGCGTGTTTCGGCCAGGTCGCTCGCCTGCTCCTTCGTGAGGAAGCAGGCGAGGCTCATGTCCATGACCGCGCAGAGGCGGACGAACTCGTCGACGTGCATAGAGCGCTGCCCGTTGAGGACGTACCAGAGGCGCTTTCTGTCCACATTGATTCGGCGGGCGAGTTCGGCCACGCTGATGCCGCGGTCCTGTCGCGCCCGCTCTATCCTTGCGACTATGAGATTGGCCTGGTTCATCCGCTTCCCCGCTCTGAAAATTTCTTTCGTGTCTCGGAAAACTCGGATTGCCAATTCTTCCGAATTTCTGTGAACCTTATCAATTGACCTATGCATCGCGGAGAAAAAGGCCTGTTTCGAGGCCTTTTGTCTCCATTCTGGGAATATATCCTGCTCATTTAGGGTTATTCGCGCTGAAAGATTTTGACTAGCTTGGTGTCCTTTATTTCGTAAATAATGTCTGCGACGTTCTCGACCAGCCTCTTATCGTGGGAGACGAACACTATCGTTCCGGCATAGGCGCTCATCATCTGCTCGAGGGCTTCGGCGCTCTTGATGTCCAGGTAATTTCCAGGCTCGTCCATGAGCAAGATGTTGTATCTGCCCAGCAGCATCTTCGCGAGCAGCAGCTTGATGACTTCGCCTCCCGAGAGAACGCCAACGTCCTTTGCCAGGTCACGCGGTCCGATTCCCATAGAGGCGAGGATGCTTCGGATTTCGGTCATGCTGTACTCGCAACCATCCTGCATGAACGAGATCGCAGACTGACGGGCGTCGAACTTGTAGCCTGTTTGCTCGAAGTAACCGATCTCCGCCTTGGGAGAGATGTTGATACCGTCGGCGCGTCGAGCGATTGCCTTCAGCAGGCTGGTCTTTCCTGTACCGTTGCCACCGGTGATGGCCACTTTAGCACCGAGCGGTATCTCGAATTTCGCGTGGTCATAGAGCATGCAGTTGCCGAAGCTCAAGCTGAAATCGTCTGCCGAGATGGGAAATTTACTATGCAGTTCCAGGGCCTTGCTCTGGCGGAACCGCACGGTGCGAATGCTGTCAGGGGCCTCAATCCCTTCGAGCGCTTCGAGGCGCTTCTCCATGTTCTTAGCCGCCTGGTACATCCTCTTCTGTTTGGTGCCGGTTGCTTTCTGATGTCCCAATCGACCTGCATTCTCGTTGCTTTTCTTTGCGCCCTTCTGCTTGGCGTCGACCTGCCGTGCTTTTTTCCGTTGTTTTTCGATGGCGGCTTCAAGGCGCTCGCGCTCGCGCATCGCCTCTTCGTATCGAGCCGCCTGAACTTTGCGTTCTTCTTCTTTCTGTCGCAGATAGTCGGAGTAGTCACCCCAGAATTCGGAAATACCGCCGTCTTTGAGCTCCCAGATCTTGTCCACTACCTGATCGAGAAAATAACGGTCATGGCTCACAATGAGCAGGGCTCCATCAAATGCCTTGAGTTGTCCGACGAGAAGGCTGATGCCGTCTTGGTCGAGGTGGCTCGTAGGCTCATCAGCAAAGATCGCGCTTGCATGCTGGGAGAGCGCAGAGGCAATCTTGGCGCGTGTCTCCTCTCCGCCGCTCATCGTCTCCTGCGCCACTCCGGCGACGTTGAGACGGGAGAGCATCTCACCACTGCCCTGAGCCGCATCAAGGTCGAGTTCATCGAGTTGGCCGATGAGGGCAATGCTGCCGAAACGCCTGACGTCGGCGTCCGCAATGGTAAGATTGCCGCTCAGAATTTTAAGCAGGCTGGTTTTGCCTGCGCCATTGTCTCCCACCAAGCCGATGCGATCGTAGGAGTAGATTTCCAACTCTTCGATATCTAGGATATCGCGGCCGGCATATTCCAAAAAGATGTCTTTAGCTTTGACTATGAGTTCCATAGGTTGAACCGCCTTTTGTGTATTAGCGTTTTACTGGAAACGCAGCCATGCCAAAAAAGATTGCTCACGTCGATTTTTCGCCTTTGCCCAATTGCCGGCGCGAGCGTTTTGACCTTGCGCAAGCCGGCAAATCCGAAAATGATAGTTGGCGACGAATAAGGAGCGCGATGTGGGATGTCAGTGCAATACCTCGTCGTCGCAAGGGCTTGAAGGCTGACGCTTGAACCGATGGCTGCTGCCTCTTTTTTTTCGAATACTTGGGCTATTGAATCTGCCCGGTATCTCTTTTCCCCGCGCTTCGGACGCTCGGAGCAAGCAGCATAGCCATCGCAAGCAGTACCATGGTCGCTCCAGAGCCGACGAACCATAACGGAGCTCCAAGCAGATCCGCAAAAACGGAGGGAGCTGCGAGGCCCATGGGCATGGCCCAAGCCATGATGGTTCCGTAGAGGCCGAAAACGCGGCCTAGGTACTCAGGAGGTATCTGCTCCTGCATAAGGGCAGTCTGGGTTCCCGCGTACAACGGGGAGCATGCGCCCATAAGAAAGCTCACCGGCAGGAAAGCAGCGAACAATGACGGGCCGAGCGATCCGGATACGATTGCGGCAATGCCGAAGCCGGCAATCGCGGCGACCATGGTGAACGACCTATTGCGGAACCCTCCCGTAACCGCCAAGATACCGGACCCAGCCAGCATGCCTGCAGAAAAAAGGATTTCCACCAAAGCGGCATCCCCCGTGCTACCGCCAAAATGCCCCAAGGTCATTATTGGGAACAATGCCGCGAGCGGAGAGAACGCGAAAGCGAAGACGAACCCGCACCAAAGAAGGGCGAACAGCCCCCTGTACCCCCTAATCAGCTTGTAGCCGTCCGAAATCTCAGAGAAGAGCTCTCGAACCTTATTGGAAAAGGACAAGCTGCGGTCGGCTTCGTCGAGGCCCCCTGCGTCTATCTGTGCGGCGAGGACGGCTAAAGAAGCGAAAAGCGCTCCCAGCACGTCGAGGACAATCATAGCGGTAATGCCCGCCACGGGATAAATCACTGCTGCAAGCGCGGCGCCAAGAATGTATCCGCCGGACTGAATCGCCTGAGTCACCCCCGATAGGCGAACGAGATGCTCCGGTGGGGCGAGATGGGGCGTGAGAGATTGGGAGGCTGGCGTGTAGAACGAAGTACCAACTGCACGGAGAAACAAGGCGATGAGAATTAGCCATGCAGGTAAGCTGCCGGCCAACGAGGCAATCGCCAAGGCGGCACCCACCGCGGCAATGAAGAGGTCGGCGCCGATGAGGACACGTTTCAAAGGCAGTCTGTCGACAACGGCGCCCGCAAGGATTCCGAACAAAGCAATCGGCAGAAAGCCTGCCAGCGATGCTAAGGAGAGGAGAGAAGACGACCCTGTCGTGAGGGCGAGATGCCAAATAAGACCCATCTGGAGAATCGAACTCGTCAATGTCGAAACGAGCTCCCCGCCCCATACGAAACAAAGCTTGAATTGCCATGAATGGCACAGCAGAGCAGACCTGCCCCGAGAGGTTTCAAATATCATGGTTATGTCCAATCGTGAAATGGCGTGCAGAAAAACAGCGCGACGCCACAACAGCGCCGCTTTCTAGGCGCTCATCCACGTGCGGAAAAGACCAACCACGACACCCCTCCTTTGTTAATTCGGTCTGGCAAACCATGTAATATTAACGAGGCTTGAGTTTGCCTGTCAAGAATCGACCATCGGTAGGCGCAGTCCTCTCTGGCCATTCGATTCCTTTTGTATCTATGGCTGCATTTACGTTATGTGGTTATTTATTTCGTTAGAATTCCCAAGCAAAACGCTTTTATGCACCATGTCTGTGCAAGCGAGAAAAGCCATTTCTAAACCTCGGTCTACGAAAATGTCGACTTGGCTTTTCATTGAGCCGATACTTCCAACACCGCTGAAAACGAACCAAACGCGTAGCTCTTGCATGTCCGCAACTCGCACCATCAAAGTATGCAAGCATCCTGATGAGCAGGATAGCCTCTGATCGTCTGTATCTCAATTCGGAACAAAAATCCTGAGAAAAGGGGTCTGCGGCGCCGAACGCGAACAATGTGTGTACGCTGTCGAGAAATGAGGCGCGCGCCGAGAAACCGGTGGTCCATACTCCACGCCGCACCCTGGCGCAACGGTGCAGATGGGCCGCCTGCAGGGTTGCGCCATGCTGGAAACGGGTCATCATCCCGATTGGGACCGAAACGAGAGAAGGAGAGCGAAATGAACGACATCCACGGCGAGGTCGGCATAGACGTGGAGCGACTGCGCGCCGCCGACCCGGACGGGCTCTACCTCTTCATGCTGGAGGACTACCCGTACATGATGACCTCCGCCCAGGTCGCGGAGTTCACCTGCGCCACCAGCCAGGAGGTGCGCCGCCTCCTCGCCCGCGGTGAGCTCAAGGGCTGCCGCGTCGGCAAGAAGTGGCTCGTGCCGAAGCTCGCCCTGCTGAACTACCTGTATAAGGACGAGGGCCGCGAGGGCCTGCAGTCCGCTTGACGAACGACAACCCATGCAGCTGCTTCACTGCGACAAACCATACAACCTCGACGAGGCGGCCGCGAGGCGCGGCACGCCGCGGCGAAAGCGCAAGGATTCGCGCACCACCGCCTACGAGCTCACCATCCGCATCCCCGAGGAGCACCGTCGTCATTTCGGCGGGAAGAAGAAACTCACCCGCGTGGTGTTCGCCCTCAACAAGAAGGTCGACCTCAAAGGGCAGGTCCGCGCGTTCGAGGAGGAGAAGAACGCGGTCCTCGACCTCGCGCTCGAGGCACGGGGCGGGGGCTCGCTCGACGCCGCCGCCTGGGCAGCGATGCCCTTCGGGGAGTACGCGGAGCGGTATGTCGAGCGCCGAGTCGGGGTGATCTCCCCCGCGTCGACCGCCAACGAAAGGCGTTACCTGAAGTACGCCAAGGCGACGATAGGGTCGATTCCCCTGAAGGAGCTCGTCGCCGAGGACGTCGAGCGGTGCGTGCTCGCGGTGCCCCGCCTGTCCGAGGAGTGGGCGCTCGAGAAGAGGAGACGCGAGGAGGAGAACAGGGAGAGGCTGCGGCAGGAGGGGAGGCTCAAGAGGAGGGCCCCCTTCTCGCCCGTACGCGTCGCCGGGCCGGCGATGCAGTCCAAGGTGCTCAAGTTCGTGCGCGAGGTCCTCAACGATGCCGTCGATCGCGAGCACGTCGGGCGCAACGTCGCCAAGAAGCGCTTCCTCTCCAAGGGCTTCAGGAAGGGCAGACCTCTCATCGACCCGCTGATGGAGGACGAGGCAGAGGCGTTCCTCGAGGAGGCGTCGTCCCTCCCCCTCGACATGACCAAGGTGGCCGTGCTCATCCTGTTCTCCACGGGCATGCGCCCCGAGGAGATGCTCGCCCAGCGCGTCGGGACCTTCGTCCCCGCAGAGGAGGGGGAAGACGCGCAGATGCGGATCGTGGCGGCCCTGCGCGCGGGAAGGATAGAGAACTACACCAAGTCGGACAGCTCGATGCGCACGGTCCCGCTCGACAGGTACACGGCGTCGGTCGTGGAGGCGTGGATCGAGGAGAAGAGGCGCGCGCTCGACGAGATGGGGCTCGTCCTTAGGAGCTCGACGCCGCTTCTGGGCGAGACGGGCAACCCCTGGAGCTACAACTCGTTCAAGAAGAGATGGAACGCGTTCGTCCGGAAAGCGGGGTTCGCCGGCACGCGGCCCTACGCCCTCCGACACACGTTCGCGACCATCAACCTCGCCCGGGGCGAGAACATCAAGACGGTGTCGGCGCTTCTCGGGCACGCCGACGCGTCCTACACGCTCGACCTGTACGTCGGGTTCATCCCAGCCACCACGAGGGGGCTCGCGGACCGGTACGTCGGCAGGCTCGTCCCGGGACTCGTGAACGGCAGGGAAAAGCATGGACTTGAGGAGGATTTCCGGTGACAAAGCTGCGCGATACGCTATACTGTCATTCGCTTGATTGCGGGCGTGGTTCAATGGTAGAACTTGAGCTTCCCAAGCTATGCTATTCCCATGGCAGCGCCGTTGCGGCCGAAACCCCCGGATGCTTTAGCACCCTATTCATTGCCCCCTCTATAGCGAAACGTCGTTGACATCCTGTTTCATGCGCCTTTTTCGCTGATGAGGCCGGGCGCGCCATTGCACGGTTGCGCGGCGGTCCCTCTTCGTTTATTATTTAAGAATATTCTTATATTCTAATTTAGAGAAAGGAAGACGGTGGCAAAGAAGATAGCGGTCGTAGCCGAGAAAGCCTGCGTCGCCTGCGGCGCATGCGCTCACGCCTGCCCTCGGGAAGCCGTTTCAGTCTGGCGCGGAACAAGGGCGTACGTGAACGCGACCCTTTGCGTGGGCTGCGGAGCATGCGAAGCAGAATGCCCGGCATCCGCCGTAGCCGTGCACCGACGCGAGGCGGTGTCGGCATGAGCGGCAAGAAGGCGTGCGGCAAGGCATGCGCACCGCGCTGGTACGACCGCCTGTACGTGATCACGCCCATCTACCTGGCACTGGGCTTCTTCAATATCCTGTTCGCGTGGATCGGCCTCGTGTTCTTCTTCGTGCCGCTCATCGTTTCCCTGGCAGGCGGCGGAAAAGCCTACTGCAACCGCTACTGCGACCGCGGACAGTTCCTGACGCTCCTGGGCAAGCGGTTCGGCCTCTCGCGCAACAAGCCGACCCCGCGCATCCTGCGGTCGCGCGCGTTCAGGCTGGGCTTCCTGGTGTTCTTCATGGCCATGTTCGCGAACATGCTGTTCGTCACCTGGATGGTGTTCGCCGGAAGCAGCGAGCTGGGAACGGCCGTACAGCTTCTGTGGACCTTCTCGCTGCCATGGGATTGGGCCTATCCGGTGGAAGTGGAGCCGTGGGTTGCGCAATTCGCCTTCGGGTTCTACAGCATCATGCTGACGTCGAACCTGATCGGGCTTGCAGTCATGGCTCTGTACCGGCCGCGCTCGTGGTGCGCGTTCTGTCCCATGGGCACCATGACCCAGCTCATCTCCAAAGGCCGCGCGCACGGCATGGAACCGCCGACGGAAGAGCGACCCGCGACGTCTACGAACCCTTCGACTCCCGCATAGGAGACCGCCATGGAAGAAAAAGCGCACCAGGTAGCGGAACTGTTTCGCCTGCTTGCCAACGAGAATCGGCTCTTGATTCTCTGCGCGCTGCTCGAAGCCGACCAAACCGTGGCCCAACTGGCCGAAAGCGTTCCCAACATCAGTCGGCCCGCGCTTTCCCAGCACCTTTCAGCGCTTCGCCTTGCGGGCGTGGTACATGCCCAGCGTTCCGGGCATTACGTCGTGTACAGCTTGGCTGACCAGCGCATTCGATCGCTGTTTCAAACAGTGAAGGACGCCTACTGCTCCTGATGCGCGCTCGCGCGCACGTAGGCGACGCCCGCATCTGCACGCGCGGGCGTCGCCTGCCCTACCCCACCAGCTTCGAGGACTCCACCTGCTCGACGTACCACGTCATGAATTTCGCCAACGGCTTGCGCAGCACCAGGCCGATGAACGCAGCGGGAAGCAGGAACAGCGCCAGCTTGCCCAACTCGATCCAGAAATCGTTGCCGAACGTCCCGAACATGGCCGCGCGCATGGCGTTGACCACATGGGTTGCCGGCAGCCACGGGCTGAGGTCCTGGATGAACGAGGGCAGCAGCTGCAGCGGATAGGAGCCCCCGCATCCCGTCACCTGGATGATCAGAAGCAGCACCGCGACCGCCTTGCCCAAGTTGGCGAACGCCGCCACCAGCGCGTAGATCAAGAACGTGAACACCAGGCCCGCCACCCAGAAGCACAGCATGAACAGCATCGGATGGGCTACCTGCACCTGCAAGAACAGCATGTTGCCCAGCCCCATCAGCGTGGTCTGCGCCAGCGACAGAAACGCCATGACGCCGAAATGCCCCAAGAACAGCTCGCGGGGACGCGGGTCGCTCAAAAGCGCCCTCGTCTTATCGGAGACGCCCGGCTTCACCGCAACCAGGATAAGCAGCGAGCCGATGAACAGGGCCAGCGTCGTGTACAGCGGAGCCATGGCCGATCCGAAGTTGTCCGCCGGGAACACGGCGATGCGATCGATGGCGACCGGTGCCGAAAGCGCCTTCGAAAGCACCTGGGTGTCCGAGCCCAGCACATGGCGCAGGGCTTCCATATCGCCGCTCGCAAGCGCTTGGTCGATGCTGTCGGCCAAAGACGCCAGCTCGGCGGCCGATCCGCGCAGCTTCTGCGCCGCGCCGTCGATCTTCGAAGCCGCCGACCCCAGCAGATCGTTGGCCGACCCCGCGGAATCGGCCAGCCCGGAACTCGAAGCCCGCAAGTTGTCCACGCCGGCTCCAACGTTGGCCGCAAGCGTTGACACGTTGCTTGCCAGCTGCTGCATGGCCGGTTTCACGTTCGCATCGAAATCGCCTTTGACCGCCGACATGCTCTCCTGTGCCTGCGCGGCCAGCTTCTTGATCTCCTCGCGCTCGGCCTGCGTGTTCGCGTTGCCCGCTTCCAGCTTGGTCGCCGCGCTGCGCAGGTTGTCGCGCACGCCCTCCATAAGCTCGATAACGGCGTTCAGCCGCACGATCACCGCGTCCACGGCAGGTTGATACTCTTCGGGCACCTGCCCCCGCAGCTGCTCCAACTGGCCCACCAGGGCAACGTAGTGGCTGATCTGCCCGTCCACCGTATCGGCCTGCGCGCGCATCTGCGCAACGCACTCCTGCGTTCCCGAAGAAGCCGTGTCGAACAGGGCGTCCACCGAATCGGAAACCGCGCCGAAGCCCTGCCCCGTGCTCTCGAGCGCGTGCGACAGGTCGTCGACCGACTGCTTCAGGGCTTCGACCATGTCGCCCGTAGCCGCCGCACCCTGCGAAGCCGTTGCGCCCATGCCGTCCAACTCGGAGCGGGCCGACCCGATAAGCTTGACCGAATCGCCGATAAGCGTTTGCGAAGAACGCGCGAGCGAAGCGTACAGATCGAGCACCGAGCCCATCTGCTTCACCTGCTCCCCCATGCCGCGCACGTGCTTGGACAGATCGGCGATGCGACCGTTCACGTCGGCGTCGTCGGCATAGCGCGAGAGCGATTCCGCCAAGCTGAGTGCAACTTCCGAAAGCGTTTCGGCGAACACTTCGTTTACCTGGTACGACACGGAATCGGCACCCTTGTCGGTAATTTTCGGGGCAATCGCGCTCTTCTTCTCGTTCGCGTAGTACACGATTTTCGCGTGTTGCACGTCCTGCGAATAAAAGGTGAGCATATCCTTGCTGAAGCTGCTCGGAATGACCACCGCCGCGTAGTAGCGTCCCGATTTCGCGCCGTCCACGGCGTCCTCTTCGGACGTGAAGGTCCAATCGATCTGGTCGTTGGCGCGCAGCGCGGAAACCACCTGCTCGCCCACGTTGACGTGCAAGGGAACCAAATCGCTTTCGTACCCCTCGTCGACATTGGCCACCGCCACGGTAAGGCTGCCGGTGTTGTCGAACACGTTCCAGCACGCAATGACGTTGTACCAGGCGAAGATGGAAGGCATGACCACCAAGCCCACGGCGATGATGATGCTCATCGCGTTCGCGAACAGGCTTTTGAAGTCGCTGCGAAGGATGCGCCACAGGTTACTCATGACCGCCGCCTCCCTTCAAGCCGCGAAGGGCATCCGAGGTTCGCGCCATGCTGTTGCGCGACGCGCCCAGTTCCAGCAAGCCTTCTTCGGACATGCCGTCAAGCTTCAGCTGCCGTTCGAAGCTGTCGCGCAGGCTCTCCAGCACCACCAAGAACACGAACACGGTAACCATCCATATCAGCCACGCGGTCAGCAACCACACCTTCTCGGTGGGCGTGAGCGCGAATATCACGGTCAACGCCACGGGCACCGCCAGGCCCAGCGCCACGGATCCGCGGATAAGCCGAGGATACCAGCGGGCAAAGCGCTCGTAGCGAAGCTGCAGCTCTTCGCGGTACTCGTCCTTGTCCGCAAGCGCGCGGAACAGCTGCGCGAACCGGTACGGGCGCTCGGGAACCTCCACGTCCTCGCCGTTGAACAGGCCGCTTTGGCTCACCTGCCCCGCAACCATGCGGTTCACGTTCGCCATGAGGGGCCGAACGATGATCCCCAAAGCCATGAACAGCACGAAAAACAACACGAGCATGCCCACGGCGTCGGTGTAATGGGAACCGTAGAACCCGCAGATGGCCTCGCGCATGGCGCCGATGCCGTAGGTGAACGGGAAGAAGGGGTACACCGCCTGGAAAAAGCCCGAGGTCATCTCGATGGGGTACAAGCCCGTCGCGCCCGGAATCTGCGCGAACACCAGCACCACGCAGATGCCCTTGCCAATGTGCTGCAACGTAACCGAAAGCGCGTAGATGATGCTCAGGTAGGAAAGCGACGCCACCGCTGCCGCAAAGAACAGCGCCGGGGCGTTCACGGCCTGGACCCCTATGACCAAAACGCCGGCGCAGCAGATGACCGCCTGCAGAACCGCCATGACGGCCAGCAGCAAGAACCTGCCTAGATAGCGCTGCGTGACGGTCAGGTTCCGTATGCCCTCCCCATCCACCTCTTGCTTCATGATGACCAGCAGCATGAAAGCGCCGATCCAAAACGTCAGGTTCATGAACAGCGGAGCCATGGCCGACCCGTAGGCGTTAAGCGGATAAAGCTGCTCGGTGACAAGCTTGGTGGGAGATCCCATGAATTCAGCGATCTTCGTGGCGTCCAGCCCGTCTTCTCCGAACAGCTTCGTCAAAACTCCCGACTCGCCCAACGACAGCACATCGGTCCTCACCGTATCAAGGCTTTCGCTCAAGCTTGCCAGAATGGCGTCGGTTTGGCCGAGCGCTTCTTTCGCCGTGGCAAGCGTCGAGGAAAGCTGGTCCAGGACAAGCGACGTCTGGTCGATCAGCAGCCGCTGGCTGGCAACGGCCGCGCCCAGCGTGGCCGAGGTTGCGCTCACCTGCGACAAGCTCTGGTTGACCAGGGGAATCGTGGTTCCGAACAGCCCGTTCGAATACGTGTTCGCATCGTTGACGGCAAGCTGCACCGCAGCATTGAGCGAATCGCCCGCCTGCGACACCGACTGGGACAGCTTGCCCGCTTCCCCGTTGAGGCTCGCAAGGCCGTCCAAGGTTTGCTGCGCATCAGCCGCGCGGCGATCCAGCTCGTCCGCCATGGCCGCAAGAGGCTCCTTGCCGGGGTCGCCGGCGGGAAGCCCGTCCGCCATCGTGCGCAGGTAGGCGGCCAGCGCCTTGCTCTCTTGGACGATCGCCTGTCCCTGGGACAACGAGGAGCCTATGCCCGCCTGAGCCTCCCCCGCAGCCGTCGTCAAATCCCCTATCGCGCCGTTCGCCTTGGAAGACGCCTGGGAAACGGCAAGCAGGCTTTGGCTCACGGCGGGCGCTGCGGTGGTCGATACGCTTGCCAGCCCGCTTTGCATCTGCCCGGCAAGGTTCGACACGTTTTGCAGCGCGCTGCTGGCGCTTGCAATCTCGGTGCGCGCACGATCGAGCGTGCCGCGCGAATTCCCAACCTTATTCTGAGCCTCGTCGGTGGCCGCCGAAATAGCGCCGAGCGATGCGCGGGCGTCGCTTACCAGCTGCGCCGTTTCGGATATCTCGGAAACCGCGCGAGACCGCGATGCGTCGATCGATCCGCGCGCGTCGGACACCGCCTGGTCTATGGCTTCGGCAGCAACGTCGCTTACGGTCGAGACGAACGTGGAGTTGATGGTTTCATCAAGCGTCGTGGCGCCCGTATCGGTGATCTTAGGCGAAACCGGCCCAAGCTTTTCGTTGACGTAGTATTGGATTTCCGGCTGCGTGAAATCGCCGGTCGTCAAAGAGAGCAAGTGCTCGGTGAAGTCCTTCGGTATGACGAAGGCCGCGTAGCTCTTGCCCGATTGAAGTTCGGACAAAGCGGTATCGTGATCGGTGAAAACCCAGTCCAGCTGCTTGTTTTCATGCAGTTCCTCAACGATCATGTCGCCAACGTGAAGCTCGCCGGTCAAATCGCTTGAGCCGCCGACATCCTCGTTCACCACGCACACGCGCAGATTCCCCGTATTGTCGTACGGGTTCCAAAAGCCCACCACGTTGTACCAGGTGTAGACCGATGGCAGAACCAGTAAGGCGACGACCACCACCAAGGCGGGCGGCACCTTCAACAGGCGCAAAAGGTCACGCTTGAACACGCGAAAAACGTTTCCCATCTTGCCGCAACCCTCCTTCATGAAGCTCGCCGAACGCATCCGGCCTATGATACTCCTCTTGCATGAAGGCGCCATGCCCGATTGACGTTTGAATCCCAAACGTCAATCGGGCATGGTTGGATCACGGTACCTGGCCAAAAAAACGGCCTCGGAGCGCAATGCGATCCGAGGCCGTGAACGCTGCGTTGGGCGCAGAAGCCGACTCTACGCCGCCAGGCGCTTGGCAACCGCCAAGATGAAGTCGCGCGTGCTGAGCTTCACCGGGTTCGGCAGCGTAGTGATGAGCGCCAGGTCGCCCGTCATCTCGCCGGCTTCGATGGTGTCGAGCGTGGCCTTTTCCAAGCGATTCGCGAAGTCCACCAGGTCGTCCAAGCCGTCAAGCTCGCCGCGCTTGCGCAGCGCGCCCGACCACGCGAAGATGGTGGCCACCGAGTTCGTGGACGTTTCCTCGCCCTTAAGGTGCTTGTAGTAGTGGCGTTGCACGGTGCCGTGCGCGGCTTCGTACTCGTAGTAGCCCTGGGAGCTGACCAGCACCGACGTCATCATGGCAAGCGAGCCGAACGCGCTTGACACCATGTCGCTCATCACATCGCCGTCATAGTTCTTGCAGGCCCAGATAAACCCGCCGTCGGCCTTCATCACGCGCGCCACCGCGTCGTCGATCAGCGTGTAGAAGTACTCGATGCCGGCTTCCTCGAAGCGCGCGGCGTACTCGGCGTCGTAGACTTCCTGGAACACGTCCTTGAAGCGATGGTCGTACTTCTTCGAGATGGTGTCCTTCGTGGCGAACCAGATATCCTGCTTGATGTCGAGCGCGTACTCGAAGCAGCTGCGCGCGAAGCTCTCGATGGAAGCGTCCAGGTTGTGCATTCCCTGCGCCACGCCCGGACCGTCGTACTCGTGCACGAGCTCGCGCGTCTCGGTGCCGTCGGCGGCGGTGTAGACGAGCTCCACCTTGCCGGGACCGGGTACGCGAATCTCGGCGTTCTTGTACACGTCGCCGTAAGCATGACGCGCGATGGTGATGGGCTTGACCCAGTTGCGCACGCACGGCTCGATGCCCGCCACCGTGATGGGCGTGCGGAACACGGTGCCGTCGAGCATGGCGCGGATGGTGCCGTTAGGGCTCTTCCACATCTGCTTCAGGTCGTACTCGTCCATGCGCGCGGCGTTCGGCGTGATGGTGGCGCACTTCACGGCAACGCCCAGGCGGCGGGTCGCCTCGGCGGAGTCGACGGTCACGTGGTCGTCGGTGGCGTTGCGATGCTCCAGCCCCAGGTCGTAGTACTCGGTCTTCAAGTCGATGTGCGGCGCGAGCAGTTCGTCCTTGATCATCTGCCAGATGATGCGCGTCATCTCGTCGCCGTCCATTTCCACAAGCGGCGTGGTCATTGCAATTTTCGCCATAGCTAGCCTTTCGTTCCTGCGGGCCTGCGCCCGTCGCGCGCATCGGCGCGCTTGTTCGCGTGCATGAAACCATGATAGCGCGGAATGCGCGCGGGCGGCCTCAAATCCGAGCGATTCCGATTTCCGGAGCCGCGTTTCCCTTGAAAGCCGCTGGTTTCGCCCGTCCTGTCAAAACGGACGAGTTTTGCTGGTCCTCAAACAAGGATAAAGGATGCTTGCAGCTTGTGAACTGGGGTGATGCAAAACGCGTTCGAGAAGAGACTCCTCTGAGGGCGAAAAACCGCCGCAAAACTCGTCCGTTTTGACAGCGAGGGGATCTTGCCGCTCGGAAACGCGCGCAGCAGTGGCGTTGCCCTCGCGGAAGCGGGCCCCGCGGAAACGGACGCGGCAGCGGCGTTCGCCCTTGCGGGAGCGCGCTCCGCGGAAGCGGCGACGCACGCCATCGCCCGCGCGACACCCACGCGCCGCCGCCAGGCGCTCGCACTCCTGGCGCCGCCCCGCCGCGGCGCGCGCGGCCTACTCCAGATACGCGCCCGTCTGGCACTCCCACAGGCGCGCATACGCTCCACCCGCCTCGATCAACTGCGCATGCGGGCCGTCCTCGACCACGCGGCCTCCGTCAAGCACCACGATGCGGTCCAAGCTGGCCACCGTGGACAAGCGATGCGCCACCACGATGGCCGTACGCCCGTGCATGAGGGTGGCCAGCGCGTCCTGCACCAGGTGCTCGCTTTCGGAATCGAGCGCGCTGGTAGCCTCGTCCAGCACGAGCACCGGGCAATCAGCCAGAAGCGCACGCGCTATGGCGATGCGCTGGCGCTGGCCGCCCGACAGCTTGACGCCGCGCTCGCCCGTAACGGTATCGAAACCCTGCGGCAAGCGCTCGATGAACTCGAGCGCGTTCGCACGGCGCGCCGCTTCGCGGATCTCGTCCATGGACGCGTCGGGCCGTCCGTACGCGATGTTCTCCGCAATGCTGCGATGGAACAGCAGCGCCTCCTGCGGCACGTAGGCGATCTGGCGGCGAAGCGACTGCTGCGCGGCGTCGGCGACGTCCTGGCCGTCCACCAGGATGCGGCCCTCCTGAATGTCGGAAAGCCGCAGCAACAGCTTCGTGAGCGTGGTTTTGCCCGCACCGCTCGCACCCACCAAGCCAACCCTCTGGCCTGCGGGTATGTGAAAATCAAGCCCGTCGAACACCGTCGTGCGCACGTCTCCGTCGGTATACCAGAATCCAATTCCCTCGAAATCGATGGACCCTTCGCGCACCTCAAGCGGAGCGGCGTCGGGCGCGTCGGCTACCAGACGCGGCTCGTCGAGGATGATCGTCATACCGCTGGCGTCGCCGAACGCGCGGTTGAAGCGCTGCAACCCGTTGTTGATGAAGTTGAACTGGTTCGTCACCGTGTAGGTGTAGGTGAACATGACCACCAGCGTGCCCGGCGTGATGCCGTACCACGCGTTGCCGCCCGCGATGAACACCGCCACCACGCTCATGATGGCAACGGTGATGCACGCCGTCACGATGCCGCGCGTAAGCGATGCCCACATGCGCTTGGAATCGCGCGCCACCACCTCGCGGTTCGCCTGGTCGAACAAGCCGCGCTCGTAATCCTCGCGACCGTAGGTCTTCACGGCAAGAATGTTCGCCACCGAATCCGACAACTCGCCCGAAAGCTGGTTCTGCGCGCCCGCCGCCTTCTCGTTCAGGGCCAGGATGCGCTTGTACATGTAATACGAAACCCCCGCGTACACCGCCAGCAGCAGCATGAGGATGGCCACGTACACCGGAACGCGAGGAGCAAGGATGGCGCACGTGAACACCACCGAGCAGATCACCGGCAGAAACGGAAACGTGATGGTTTCCAGCAGCAGTTGGTAAGCGCTCATGAACTTGGTGGTTTGGCTGACCAGCGTACCGCCGAAACGGTTCGAATGAAACGACATGGACTGGTTGCACAGCGCGTCGAACGACATGGTGGCCAAATCGTACGAGGCTGCGATTTGCAGACGGTACATGGTGTAGTCCTGCACCTTGCTGGCAACCTGACCTGCTACGTTGATTCCGATGAGCGCCAGAATGTACGGCCCGAACACCGCGAACACCTCGTCCGGCGACACCGACCCCGCGCTCACACGGTCCACCACCAGGCTCATCACGTACGGGTTGCCGTACGAAAGCAGCGCCACGAACAGAAACGTCGACGCCATAAGGGCCGTGAACAGCCCGAAGTGTTTGCGAGTGACCAACCAGAAATAATGCAACGTGCGACGCGTTGTGGACGCAGCGGTTTGACGCGACATGAGGATCCCTTCTTTTTGCTTCGACACGATTATGCCACAAGCGCGTCGACTCATGCCGCGCCGAGCGCCGCCGCACGTTTGCTCCAGCGAAGCGGCGCCGGGAGCAAGGCCGCGGGACGGGTTGCCCGCCCCGGCCAAACCCATCGGCTATTCGATTCCCAGTTCTTCGAAGAAGCCCACGCGGAAGTTCTTGAACACGACCTCGCCCTCTTCCTGTGTGGCGTCCAAATCGACATCGGCGGCAATGCCGAAATCGTGATCGTCGTCAGGGTCGCTGAAAATCTGGTGCACGTGCCACACGCGGGCCGATTTCTCGTCGGACTCGTCGATCTCCAGATAGGCCATCGACCGCGCATCGCCGTCGATGCGCACCTCGTCGTGCGCTTCGTAGTACGAATCCAAGGCGCGCTGCCAACGCGGCTCCCCGCAGCCCCAATCCTGGTCCAAGCGGCCCAACTCCGCCGCGCGCTCCTGCGCAGCCAGCCGCACGCGCAAAAACAGCGCGTTGCGAACGAGCACCGTCACGCCGCGCCGATCCGTCACCACCTCGTCAGCGTCCACCGGCGCAGCCGCGTCCAAGGCCGACCCCGCGTTCTCCCATTCATCCATCAAGCTGGAGTCCACCGACCTCACCACGAAGCCCAGCCATGCGATGACGTCCTCTAGCCGATCGTTGCGCTTGTCCACCGGCACCGTGCGCGCGATCACCCGGTACGCGTCGGCCAGGTAGCGCAGCAGCAGCCCCTCCGACCGGGCGATGCCGTAACGCTGCACGTAGCCCTTGAAGTCGCTGGCGGTTTCCAGCATGTCGCGCAGGACCGACTTCGGCTCCAGCTGGAAATCGCGCGCCCACGGCACCTCCTGGCAATAGCGTTCGAACGCCGCACCCAGCAGATCCTCGAGCGGCTTGGGATACGTGATCTCGGCGATGCGCTCCAAGCGTTCCTCGTAGTCCACCCCGTCGGCCTTCATGTCGGCCATGGCCCGATCCTTCGCCTGCCGTTCCTGCGCGCGCAGCACCTGACGCGGGTTTTCCAGCGTGGCCTCGGCCATGGAGATGACGTCGTGGGCGTACGTGTCGCTTTCCGGGTCCAGCAGCTCCAGCGCAGCCAGCAAAAACGGCGAAAGCGGCTGATCAAGCGCAAAATCCTCGGGAAGATCGACGGTGGTGACGTATTCCGTGCTTCCATCTTCGGCCTGCACGCGCTCCACCACGTCGGCGTTCACGAGCGTGGCGAATATGTCGTCCGCGCGCACGACCAGGGCGGCCTTCTCCTCGTCGGTTTGAGCGGAATCGGCGATGAGCTTGCGCACGCGCGCGTACGCGTCGCCGCCCTGCACCACTTCCGACAGCACCATCGAATGCGTGATCTTCATGCGCGGCTTCAGCGTTTCGGGCGTTGCCTCGATCAGGCGCTCGAACGTCTGCTTGTTCCAGGTGACGAATCCCTCAGGCGGCTGCTTCTTCTTGATCTTGCGCAGCTTCTTCGGGTCGCCGCCGGCCTTCTGCACCAGCTTCACGTTCTCGATGTCGTGCTCGGGAGCTTCAGCCAGCACCACGCCTTCGGTGTCGAAGCCGCTGCGGCCCGCGCGGCCCGCGATCTGATGGAACTCGCGGGCGCGCAGACGGCGCATCTTGTAGCCGTCGAACTTCGTGAGCGCCGTCAAAAGCACGGTGTGAATGGGCACGTTGATGCCCACGCCCAGCGTGTCCGTACCGCAGATGACGGGAAGAATCCCCTGTTGAGCAAGCTTTTCCACCAGCAAGCGATACCGGGGCAGCATGCCGGCGTGATGCACGCCGACGCCGCTTGAAAGCAGGCGCTTGAGCGTTTTGCCGAACGCCGTGGTGAAGCGCGTGCCGGCCATGGCGCGCTTGATGTCCTCGCGCTGCTCCTTCGACGCCACGCCGAAGCTCGAAAGCGATTGCGCCGTGGCAAGCGCCGCATCCTGCGAGAAATGCACGATGTAGAGCGGAGCCTCGCCGTTGCGCAGCGCCAGCTCCACGGTGCCTTCGAGCGGCATTTCCACGTATTCGTACGACAGCGGAACGGGGCGCGGGGCGTCGGCCACCACGTCGACGTCGACGCCCGTACGCTCCTTGAGCGAGCTCGCGATGTTCGAGACGTCGCCCAACGTTGCGCTCATCAGCAAGAACTGCGTTTTCGGCAGCGTGAGCAAGGGAACCTGCCACGCCCATCCGCGGTCGGCGTCGCCGTAGAAATGGAACTCGTCCATGGCAACGCAGCCCACGTCGGCGCGCTCGCCCTCGCGCAGCGCTTCGTTCGCCAGGATCTCGGCCGTACAGCACACGACCGGCGCCTGCGCGTTGATGTGCGTGTCGCCCGTGATCATGCCCACGTTCTCGCGCCCCAGCACGTCCACTAAATCGAAGAACTTCTCGCTGACCAGAGCTTTGATGGGAGCTGTGTAGTACGCGCGTCGACCCGTGGCAAGCGCCATGAAGTGCAGGCCCAGCGCGACCATCGACTTGCCGGAACCCGTGGGCGTGCCCAGGATAACGTGATCGCCCATCATGAGCGCCATGAGCGCTTCTTCCTGATGGGGCCACAAGTCGATGCCGCGCGACGCCACCCAATCGAGGAAGCGGTCGAGCGCTTCGTCGGGCGTGAGCCACGGTTCGGGGGCAGGCTCCCCCTCTTCAGGCTCCCACCAGCTTGGCGCGAGCAGCCCCAGCGACCCGTGCGCGAACGCCGCCCCTTCGGGCTTCTCCGTTGTTTCCTCTGTTGCGCGTTCGACCATGCGGGACGACCTCCGAACATACCAGCGATACTTTGCAAAGCATTTATTTTACCCGTTACCGCGTGCGCGCGGACGAGCAAGCGGTAAAGTCCTCGCGTTCTGCGCGCCAAAACGCGCGTGATGCGGGGGCGGGGGCAGGCTGGCGTGACAACACGCGGACTGGAGCTCCCAAGCCGATACGATAATCCGCACCCGCAAAGCACAACCGGACCACATGCGCCCAGTCGTGCAGCCGAAGCGTCCATTCAGGTTGGCGGCACCGCGCAGGGCCGCGTTTGCCGCACGGTTTTGCCCCCAATGTCGCGTATCGCGAGTTCCTTGAGCGCCCCGCCCTCGGGGACTTGCGTCACGCGATCGTTTTGCCAGGTCGTGCGAAGGCGAGGCCGAAGCATGCCGAGTCAAGCGCAACATTGAGGGCAAAACCGTGCAGCGCAAGGACCCCAACCCCGTCCGCTACCGCACCCGGGCGCGCTTCTTGCGAAAGCCCAGCGCCGCCAGCACGAAGAACGCTGCCACGAATCCCCACAGAACCGCAAGATCGGGCCAGACCGCCGCGAAATCGGCACCGCGCAGCATCACCGCGCGCAGGGCGTCCACCCCGTACGTCACCGGCATGCACTGGCCCAGCGCCTGAAGCCAGCCCGGCGCGCTCGACAGGTCGAACAAGCCGCACAGCAGTATCTGCGGCACCACGAACAAGAGCATGAGCTGGATAACCTGAAACGCGTTGCTGGCCAGGCCCGACACCAAAAGCCCCAACGTCACCGACACCAGCGCCATCGACACCGCCGTCACCACGACCAAGCCCAGGTTGCCTTCGTTGGGAAAACCGATCAGCCCCAACGCCACCGCCAGGATCACGCCCGATTGCGCAAGCACCAGCGCGCCGAATCCAATGGAGTAGCCGCCCAAGATCTGCGTCGGCTTGACCGGCGTCGCCAGAAAGCGCGCCATGGTTCCCGCGCCGCGCTCGTTCACCAGCGACATGCCGCTTGTGATGAACGTGAACGCGAACAGGAACACCCCGATGAACACCGGCCCGTAGAAGTCGAACATCTTCCAATCCTCGCTACCGTGCAAATACGAGGTCTCCACCTCTTTCACCGGCATGTACGACGAAGGGTCAAGGGCGAAATCCTCAGCCGAAACGGTGCTCGCAAGCGATCCGTCCAACATGTCGCGCACCGACTCCGGCATCTTCGCCAAAGCGCTCGGCGGAAGCGAGAGCGCCACCTCTTCGATAGCGCTGCGCAGTTCGACCTGCTTGGATTCAGCGTCCTCCCGAGCCTGCTCGATTTCGTCCTTCTTCGCCTCGATGTCCGCTTCCATCTGATCCGCCGCGTCTTTTTGCACGTCGGCCATGGCAGACGACGCGCACGCCATCACGGCAGCGGTCTTGGTGGAATCGCTGCCTTCGGCCCATATCTCCAGCGTCGCGTCGCCTTTCATGCGCAATACCGCATCCACGTTATTGGAGCGCAGCAGACGCTCGGCTTCGTCGACCCCCACGTCCGACACGCGCGCATCCTGCGCCTCGAGCGCATGCTGATATGAAGACGGAAGCGAAACCGTGGCGATGCGCGGCTGGTAGGAGTCGGCGCCCAGCAGCACCGACAGCAGCCACAGCACCACGATGGGCGCCACGAACAGAAGCGCGATGGTGCGCTTATCGTGCATGAACTGCGAGAGGATGCGGCGAGCAACCGCGAGCGTCTTACGCATGATCGGCCTCCTTCCCTTCAGACGAGCCCTCTAGGATAAGGAACGCATCCTCCAGATTGTCGGCTCCCGTTTGCACAAGGATATCGGCAGGCGATGCGTTCGCGATGATGCGGCCGCCGTGCAGCATGGCTATCTGGTCGCACCGAACCGCTTCGTCCATGACGTGCGTCGTCACGATGATGGTGGCCCCTTCGCCCGCCATCGCGGAAAACGCATCCCAGATGCGACGCCTATGATCGGGATCAAGCCCCACCGTTGGCTCGTCGAGCACCAGCAGCTCAGGCTCGTGCAGCATCGCCACGCCCAGGCTTAGCCTTCGCTTCATGCCGCCCGAAAACGCCGACACCAGCTTCTTGCGATCGTCTTCCAAGCGACCGAACTTCAGCATCTCGCCGATGCGCGCGTCCAGCCGCGCACCCGAAAGCCCGTTCATCGCGCCGAAGAACCGCAGGTTCTCCTCGGCGGTGATGTCGTCGTAGAGCGCATCCTCCTGCGGCATGTAGCCCACGCGGGCGCGCGCCGTAGGGTACGGAGCGCGCTCGCCCATGACCAGCACCTCGCCCGCCGCCGGCACCGTCACGCCCATAATAAGGTTGACCATGGTGGTTTTGCCGCACCCCGAAGGCCCCAGCAGGCAGAGAATGCTGCCCCGGTCGACGCGCAGGTTCACCCGATCCAGTACGGTGCGCCTGCCGTCCGCCAAAGGCGTTTTCCTGCCGAACCTCTGAACCGCGCCTTTGAATTCGACCATAGGCCGCCCATTCGCACGCGTCTGCGTTTCCATGGCATCACGTCCCCTCCCCGCGCGCTTGAGCGCGGCTTGCTTCGAAGAGCCCGCATGCGGGAACCGCGGTGCTTGACGACCCTTCGCCATCTGTTCTAGGATGATTTTATTGGCCTATGCGTCCAATAAAAATATGCAAATCACGGGAAAACGACCAATTACAAATGAGCAAAGCGCTCATAGCAAGGAGGAAACCGTGCCGCGACCGAAAAAAGGGCAGGACGTCCCCGCCGTCGACCGCATGAGGGACGCATTCTGGACGCTGCTGGCCGAAAAGCCTTACGCGGCGCTTTCGGTGGCGGATATCCTACGATCGACGGGCCTCAACAAAAACGCGTTCTACTACCACTACGGCAACCTTGGCGAGCTAGCGAAAGACGCCGTCGAGCAAATGCTGCCAACCGATCTTATGGTTGCGGTGTTCAGGGAGATCATCGACCCGAAAAGCAACCTGGACGCCTTGCTGTGCGACCCCAAATACCACGTGCACCTTGATCGCCTCAGCCTGATAGCCGGAAAACACGGATCCCCGCAGTTGCAGGGAACGCTCAAGCGCGCCATGAAGCAAGCTTGGATCGGCATGCTTGGCATTGACGAGGCGAATCTAGGATTCAACTCGTCGCTTGCCATCGAGTTCGCGCTTGGCGGAGTGTTTTCCCTGCTGGCCTATCGCGCCGAGCACCTGCCCGACATGACAACCGAGCAGCTCTTCGGATCCCGTTTCGGCCAGCGCATGCGAAGGACCGTTCCGCCCATGCTGCTGGAAACGTTTCTCGACGAGGGCGTGATCAGCGAATCAGCCTTGCTGGCAACGCGATTCGCGCCGACGTCGAGCTAGCGACCATGCAGCGCCCACGGCGGCGCCCGCAAAGGCTATGAGCACCCATCCCAGGCCGAAGTCCGCAAACGGCAGCGCATCGAGCGGCAGCCATGCGCCGGGCGCAAACGCGTCGCGCAGACCCACAACCACGCTGTACACGGCCGTCGACAGCACCGCTCACGGCCACATGAGCGGCAGCTTGTCGCAACGAGCGTGCACGAGGCCCATGATTACCAGCACGATAGCCGGCGGGTACAACGCGCCCAGAAGCGGCGCGGAAAACGCCAGGATCGCGTCCAGCCCCAAAAGCGAAACGGCGCAGCTGAACACGGCGAACGCAGCCGCCCAGGCAATCAACGGCACGCGCGGGACGGCCTCGAAGAAGTACTCGGAGCAGCACGAGATCAAGCCCGTGCATACGTTCAGGCACGCGATCAGGAAGATCGCAGCCACGATAACGGCCCCAGCCTCGCCGAAGTGCATGCTGGCCGATGCTGCCAGAATGGCCGCGCCATTGGTCGCGTCGGGCAGCGCGCCGCCCATGGTGGCGCCCACGAACCCCAAGCCGCAGTAGATGACCATCATGAGCACGCCGGCCACGACGCCCGCACTCGAAATGGCGCCGGCAACCTGCTTCGGATCGCGCGCGCCCAGCTGCTTCACGTTCGCCGCAACCACGATGCCAAAGCACAGCGCAGCCAGCAGGTCCATGGTCTGGTAGCCCGTCAAAAAGCCGTGCGTCGCCGCGTTCGCGCTGTACGGAGCCTGCGGCTCGAGAACTTCTCCCCCGCCTCCGATCACCGATGCGCCCACCACCAAGACGATGAGCACGATAAGCGCAGGCGCAGAGAACTTGCCCAGCACGCGCGAAAGCAACCCAGGCCGCAGCGCCAAAACGAAAGCCACGGCGAAAAACGCAACCGAGAACACGACCGCCGCCACGTTCGGATCGATCACGTCAGGTCCCGGCAACAAAGGCCGCAGCATCTCGTACGCCGTAGAGGACGTGCGCGGAATAGCCAGAAACGGGCCGATGGTCAGGTACACGAGCGCAATGAACACCGATGCGAACAAAGGACTCACGCGCCCCGCCAGCTCGCGCACGCCGCCGCACAGGGCCACGGCCACAATGCCCAGCACGGGTAGGCCGATGCCCGCAAGCAGAAAGCCCGCCATAGCCGGGACGGCTTCGGTGCCCGCCTGCAAGCCCAAAAGCGGCGGCAGGATCAGGTTCCCCGCTCCAAAGAACATAGAGAACAGCATGCCGCCCACCATCAGCATCTGACTGGGGCGCAGCCCGCCGCGCGCGTTTTGTTGCTGCTCTTCCACGAGGTTCCTCCTGAGTTCCGTATCGTACTGCCACGCCCTTGCGCGCCGCGAAACGACGGCGCGAACGATCCGCAATGATAGCACTGCCCTCGTTCGATCGCTATTCCATATTGTTTCACTATGAAATCGACGCAAACGAGCAAGGCGAAGGGGCGAAGCCGATGGCCTGCTTCGCGCTGTTCGCCGGAGAACGGGCCATCGACCCGCCCCTCCCCCGCCCGTTCGCCCGCCTAACGCGGTCCTGCGCACGTCCATCGACCTGCCCGTTCGCCCGCCCAGCACGATCCTGCGCACGAGCCATCGACCCGCCCCTGTTCGCCCGCCCAGCACGATCCCGCGAACAGGCCATCGACCCGCCCGTTCTCCTGCCCAGCACGGTCCTGCGCACGAAAAACCGCGTTCGCTGGCAGGTTTTGACGGTTTGAGGTTGTTGCAGAGTCCCTTGCTTGCGACCACAACCAGATGGCCCAGCATTACACCAGGTCAAAAAATCATAGAAAATTACTGGAAGATCGGATGCGGTTTGCGACACGTCCACGACGACCGCAAACCGTCAAAACCTACCACGGAACGCCTTTGCGCGTGCGCTGGACGGAGAAAAACGCACGACCCTTCGCGTCCTCTACGAAACGCGCGCGAACCTTACGGCGAAATGCGCGTCCGACGACCCCGGCGCAAGCCGCGTAGCCAAGCACGAGCGACCGGCAATGGGAGCCAGCTGAAAGCGCTGCCCCTCTTCGCTCGCGAGGAATGCCTTCACCGTCTGGTTGTCTTCCTCGCAGGTCACCGTACACGTCGCGTACGCCAGCGTTCCGCCCGGCGCCACATGCCCGGCGGCGGCGCGCAGCATGCCCAGCTGCGTCTTCGCGAACGCGGCCACGTCCTCGGGCTGCAAGCGCCAGCGAATCTCGGGATGGCGTCGCAGCGTTCCCAGCCCCGAGCACGGCGCGTCGATGAACACCACGTCGAACAGGCGATCGCGAACCACGTTGCCCAACGCCAGGGCGTCGCCCGTCAGCGCCTCCGACACGCACGAGCCGTACCGCGCGGCGCGCTCGAGCAGCAGCTTCGTCTTGAACCCGTGATTGTCCAGCGTCACGTACGACTCGATCTGCGACCCCCACGTGCGCTGCGCCGCGCTTTGCAGCAAGATGGTCTTCGTTGCGCGACCGGCGCCCACTTCCAGCATGGACGCGGGCTTGTCCTGCGGCAGGACGGACGCAGCCACCAGCTGGGACGCGGCATCGGAAACAAGGATCTTTCCCTGCACGAACAATTGCTTGACCTCGGGCAGCAACAACGCGCGGTTGTCCTTCACGCGCAGGCAGCCGGGCACGGGCACGCCGTCGATCTCAACCGGCTGCGTCGATTCTCCCGCCTTCGCGAACGCGGCGGCCACGGCGGCTTCGTCCGTCTTCGCCGCATTCGCCGCCACGAACAGCGGCGCCGGCTCGTTCGAGGCGCGCATGAAGTCCAACGCCGCCTGGGGTCCCAGATCGAGCACCAGCTTGCGCGCCAGCCAAACGGGAAAAGCATGCAGGCGAGCCAGCGCTTCCACGTCGCGCGTCGGATCGCCGAACGGGAAGGACGCGCGTGAAGCAACCACCTTGCGCAGCACCGCGTTCGCAAGGCCAGCCGCCCTGGGCGCGAACGAGCGCACCAGCTCGACTCCCTGGTCAACCGCTGCATGCGGCGTCTTGTTCAGGAAGATGATCTCGTACACGCTCAAACGCAGGGCGTCGCGCACGTCGGGCTGCACGTCCGTCGGCTTGCTGAGCGCCCGATCGAGCACATCGTCGAGCGTGCCCACGGAGCTGACCACGCCCAATGCGAGCAGCGTCGCGAACGAGCGGTCCTCAGGCGAAAGCGAGGAGCCGTCGATGCGCTTGCCGATAACGTCCTGAGCGAACGCCTCGCGCTCGCGCACGGTGCGCACCACGTCGAGCGCGGCAAGCCGAGCCGAGCTGGCTTTCGATCGCGAGGCGCGGCTCTCTCGCGGCTTCTCCACAGGTCCGGCGTATCCCTTCGGCGCGCGTCGATCCTGCGAGCCCTTATTACGATCAGGCATGAAGCCCCTTCCAGATAAGGCCGCCGTCCTTGATCCCTTGGATCCCGGCGGCAAACGATTTCGCATCCATGGCCTGCTTGCCCGCCGGCTTCAGAATCAGAAGCTCCACCGCGCCGTCGGCCGCGCCCAAGAACAAGCGCTTCGCCGCATAGCGAACATCGCCCGCAGCCATGCCCGCAACAAGATCGCGCGCCTGGCTATCGGCCGCCACGGGAGCAAGCGACAGCACCGTAACCGCGCGCCCCGCCACCTCGGCGCGCGCAGGGTGCGCGGCGCTCGAAGCCTGCACCTTGCGAACCATGAGCGCAGCGGAATCGCCAACGGACAAGTCCAGCTCGCCCTTGGCGATCTTATCGGCGTAGGTCACGCGCGATTCGTCCTGCTCGGTCCAATCGCACACGCCCCGCTCCACGCGCACCAGCGCGGTCAACAGGGCGTGAGATCCCAGAATAGCCAGCTCGTCGGTCAGTTCTTCAGCGTTCAAATCCCCGACGCTCGCCGTGCGGCACACGCAGTACGCGCCTGTATCCAGGCCCTCTTCCATGCGCATGATGCATACGCCGGCCTCTTCGTCGCCCGCCAGGATAGCGCGCTCGATAGGAGCGGCGCCGCGCCAGCGAGGCAGAAGCGACGCGTGCACGTTCAGGCAGCCGTACCGGGGAAGATCCAACACGGCCTTCGGCAGAATGGCCCCGTAAGCGGCCACGCAAATGACGTCGGGGCGAAACGAGGCCAGTTCGCGCTGGACGTCCTCGTCGCGCAGGGTGCGCGGCGTGCGCACGGGAATGTTCCAGCGCTCAGCCGTCGCCTTCACCGGCGAAGGCTCCAACTGCTTCCCGCGGGCGCGCACGGCATCAGGGCGCGTGTAAACGGCAACCACCTCATGCTGCTGCACCAATTCATCGAGGATCGTAGCCGAGAACTCCGGCGTGCCCATGAACACGACGCGCATGGTTATCGAACCCGTGGATCAAGCGAGGTCTCTCCCGGCTTCGCGCCGGAAGCAACCGCCTGGTCGTAATCGCGAAGCGCCTGGATGCGCGCGAGGGGATCGCAGCGCTCGAACATGGTCACGCCGTCCAGGTGGTCCAGCTCATGCTGCAGGCAGCGGCCCAGAAGGCCGTCGCCTTCGATCTCCCATTCCTCGCCGTCCAGGTCGAAGAAGCGCACGCGCGCCCACGACGGCCGGGCGATGGGCACGGAGATGCCGGGGATGGACAGGCAGCCCTCCCCTTCGACGACGACCTCGCCCTTCGTCTCCACCAGCACCGGGTTCACCAGTACCATGGGGTTCTGCTCGTCGGACTCGTCGCAGTCGATGACCACCAGGCGCTTGGTCACGCCCACCTGCGGCGCGGCAAGGCCGCAGCCGGAATTCTTGTACATGGTCTTCACCATCTGCTTGGCCAAGCGCTTCAGGCTTTTGTCCCCAAGATCGCACGGCTCGCACGGCTGGTTCAAAATGGGATTGGGAGATTGCACGATAGTAATCACGGTCAGCACGTCCTTTTGGTATCCACGCGCGCGACGCTCGAGGCGCCGCGAAACAAAATTCTGGCAAGCATTGTCCGCAATCGCTTCGCCCTTGTCCAGCGGCTTGCCGAAAGATCCATAAAACGCGAGGTGAGAAGCGCAAGAGACCGAACTTGGCGACCGTTCACCGCACGCGGGAGGCAGCCGACGAAAAGCGCCGTTCGACACGCGCCGCATCGCAGCGCGCTCGAACGGCGCCTCAAGCACCTCGAGCGTTCGGGCCGCTACTCCGTACGAGCGGAATCCTCGCTGTCCACGACGATCTCTTTGAGCGACGCCGCCAACCCGGCAAGGCCCTGGATGTCGGAGGGGATGATGAGCTTCGTGGAGCGACCGTCCGCCACTTTCTTGAGCGCTTCGAAGGCTTGCAGGGTCAAAACGGCGTTGTCGGCGCCCGCTTCCCGCACTGCGCGGATGCCGTCGGCCGTCGCCTGCTGCACGTTCTTGATAGCCTCCGCTTCGCCCTCGGCCTCGCGGATCTGCTTCTCCTTCTCGGCCTCGGCAGCCAAGATGATGGTCTGCTTCTCGGCTTCGGCGGAAAGAATCTGCGCCTGCTTCTTTCCCTCGGCGATGGTGATGGCGGCCTGTTTCTCGCCCTCGGCCAAAAGCACCGCCTCGCGCTTCTCGCGCTCGGCCTTCATCTGCTTTTCCATAGCCTGCTGAATGGCTGCCGGCGGCGTGATGTTCTTGACCTCTACGCGGTTGACCTTGATGCCCCAGGCGTCGGTGGCCTCGTCAAGGATGGAGCGCATCTTCGCGTTGATGGTATCGCGCGAGGTGAGCGTGGTGTCCAGGTCAAGATCGCCGATGATGTTGCGCAGCGTGGTGGCCGACAGGTTCTCGATGGCCACGATGGGATTCTCCACGCCGTAACAGTACAGCTTCGGGTCCATGATCTTGAAGAACACCACGGTGTCGATGGACATGGTCACGTTATCCTTCGTGATGACGGGCTGCGGCGGGAAGTCGAACACCTGCTCTTTGAGCGACACGTAGGGACGCACGCGGTCGATGAAGGGAATCTTCACGTGCAGCCCGTTGTTCCAGGTGGTCAGATACGAGCCCAGGCGCTCCACGATGGCGGCTTCGGCCTGCGGCACGATTTTGATGCACGTGACCGAGAACAGAACCAGGATCACGACGAGCACGATAAGGAAGATCATGGGAGTTTCCTTTCAACGATGAGCTTGACGCTTTCTTGCCCGACCACGACGACGTTCTGGCCAACGGGCAGGGGCTCTCCGCTGGCAGAGCAGGCGGCCCAGGTCATGTGATCGGACGTTTCAACGCGCCCGACCAGGCGATCGTTGTCGATAGCCTCGCACACGACGGCAACCTGGCCGACCAGCGTCGGTTCCTTGGAATCACCGCGATTGCGGTACTTCATGAACACGGGGCGAAGGGCCACAAGGCACACGACGGAAACGACCAGAAAGACGATCACCTGCACGGCAGGATCGACGCCGAGCAGGTTCGCGGCGAACGCTACCAGCGCGCCGACAACGAACCACAGGGTGATGAGGCCCAGCGAAACGACCTCGACAAGGGCCATCGCCGCGGCGACGCCCAACCATACGAAGGGGCTCATACGGTAGCTCCTTTCTCCTTGTTCGAGTATACACTATCCGTCTGCACGACAGCATGACGCGCAGCGGACTCGAAACCGAACGGTTGCGCCTACACGTGCGCGGCGCGGCGGCGCGTCAGATCCTGCTGCATGGCGGCCACGGCTTCGAACAGCATCTCGTACTCGTCGGCCGGAAGACGCGACGGATCGGAAAGCTGGGCCTTGAGCGCTGCCACGGCATCTTCCGCGTCGCCTATGGACAGCTCTTCCACCAGGAAAGATGCCAAGCGGCCCTCGTCCTCCACAGCGCTTTCGGCACCGGCGGTCAACATGCCGGCCGCAGCGGGCAGCACGCGCGCGACCTCGCCGACCAGCCGCGCGGGCTGAGCTGCAGGGTCTTCGGCCAGCGTGTCCAGCATGCTCTGCGCGATCGTAGCGTGCGCGGGCTCGTGCCACTGCGTTTGCGCGAGCGCGTCAGCGTGCAGCAGGCCCAGGTCGGGTCGGGACGCGATCAGGGCGAGCAACTGGCGCTCGAAGCGGCGCCGGTTGACCTCCGATTGGGGAAGCCGCTCGCGCCGCGGCTGCGGAGCCCGCCGAGGCTCGTCGTCTGCCGCAGCGTCCGCTCCTTCGGCGTCCGCAGCGCGCGGCGGCTTCAGCTTGCCCAGCTGATCGAGCACGTCCTCCTCGCGCGCACGGCATCTGCTGGCGATCTGCACGGCGTAATCGCGCGCCAACATGGAGTCCTTGATGGGCGCGAGCACCGAGAGCGCATCGGCCAAGGCGGCCGAGCGGCCTTCGGCACGACTGAGGTCATGGCGCGCCAATCGACGATCGATACCGTACTTGAGCAGGGGCTGCGCATGTTCGACCAGCTCTTGCAGCGCCGCGCCCCCGCGATCCGACACGAAATCGGCCGGGTCCAGGTTGTCCGGCAGCGTGACGGCCGCCAGCTCGATCTTGGTGCGACCCGCCTCCGGCGTCATGCTGTCGTCGATGAACGCCAGCGCGCGGTCGGCCGCACGCTGCCCCGCTTCGTCGCCATCGAACAGGTACACGATGCGATGCTGCGCATGGCGCGCGAGCAGACGAATGTGGCGCATGGTGAGCGCCGTGCCCAAGGTGGCCACCGCGTTCTCGATCCCCGCTTCGTGCAGCGCGATCACGTCGGTGTAGCCCTCGCACACGATGGCGGTGCCCGTTGACGCCATGGACGCCTTCGCCTTCTCCATGCCGTACAGCACCTGCGACTTATGGAACAGCGGCGTTTCCTGGGAGTTCAGGTACTTCGGCTCGCCTTTGCCCACCACGCGCCCGCCGAAGGCGATGCACTCGCCCTGCGGGTCGTTGATGGGAAACATCACGCGGTTGTAGAACCGATCGCGCAGCCTGCCGCCGTCGCCCGAAAGCGCGACGTTGGCCTGCACCATCTCGTCGGGCTTGAACCCCTTTGCCGCCAGATGGCGCACCAGCTGCCCGCGACCCGGCGCGAAGCCCAACCGCCACGTTTTGGGAACGTCGCCGCCAAGCCCGCGCGCGCCCAGGTAGCTGCGCGCGGCGCTCGCCTCGGGGCCGGGATTGCGCATAAGCTGCGTATGGTAGAAGTCCGCCGTTTCCTCGCACACGGCCTTGAGTCGCGCTTTCTTGCTAGAACCAACGCTGCGCGGCCCGCCGGCGTCCGATATCTCGATATGCGCGCGCTCCGCCAAGCGGCGCACGGCCTCGGGAAAGTTCAAATCCTCGGTTTTCATGATGAAGGAGAACACGTCGCCGCCCTCGCCGCAGCCGAAGCAATGCCACAGCTGCGTGGCGGGATCGATCTTGAAAGAGGGGGTTTTCTCGTTGTGCAGCGGACAGCAGCACCAGAAATCGCGCCCGCGCTGCTTCACAGGCGTGCGCTCGCTGATAACGGCCACCAGGTCGTTCGCCTCGCGTACCTTCTGAATGTCTTCTTCGCTGATGCCGGCCATGCGCGAACCCTACCTCTGCTTGTTCTGTTTGGCCAGAACGACGTTCACCAAAAACAGCAGGCCAAGCGCAAGGGACGGACCCAGGTCCAGCAAACCGACCTCGCCCTCGCCCGCGTTCATGTACGTCATCACCAAGCTGCCCGTCATCAAGACGAAGCTCAGCACCGCGATGCCTGCGTAGATTCGCTCCCGATTCCTCATGCGCCGCCCTTCCGAGTTTTGTTTCGGACAGTATAGCGCAAGCGTGCAACCGCCGCGCGCCAGCACCTGGCACGGAGCCGGTGTTCTCGCAGGACCGGGACGCTTGCGGGACCGGGGGGCCTTGCGGAACCGGGGGGCCTTGCGGGACCGGCGACCTTGCGGGACCAGTACCCTTCTGTCAAAACGGACGAGTTTTGCGGCGGTTTTTCGCCTTGTCGGGGCTATGCCGCTACAAGTGTTTTGCATCACACCTGATCAGAGGACTGTCACCTTGCATTATCCTAGTTTGAGGACCAGCAAAACTCGCCCGTTTTGACACGGGCGCGCAAGGACGTACGGGGGGTCGGCACTACCGGCAACAGCGGGCGCGCGAGAACGTGTGGGCGGCTCGGCGCGAGCACACGCGAAGGTGCGCGGCGAAAGCAGGAAAACCCACCGAGCACGCGAGCAACGCAGCCAGCGCAAACCCGCCGGACGCGCGAACCCGCCGCGCAGCGCGAAGCCTACGACTCAAGCTCCTTCGCCATCACCACTGCGTCGTCAGCCGGGAAATCGTAGAACCCCTCCCGAACGAAAACGTCCCTGAATCCAAGCCGCCGGTAAAACGCGCGCGCGGATTCGTTGGAAGCACGCACCTCCAACTGCATGGAACGGCACCCCCGCGCCGCCGCCTGCTGGCACGCGCGCTTCACCAACTTCGTCCCGCATCCGCCCCGTCGGGCGCAAGGATCTACCGCCACCCTTACGATCGCTGCAGTATCGCCCGCCTCCCACCAGCCAAGATACCCCGTCACATCGCAAGCGACAGGAGAACCGCCCCCCGACAAGGCGCACACCACCTCGTAATGCGCACAGGGATTGTGCCGAAGCTCAAGAGCGTAGGCAAGCGGCGTCCACGGATCTTGGAAAGCCTTCGCCTCGATGGCCATGACGCCCGCAAGATCGTCTTCCACCATGGGGCGAATCAGCAGCGCATCGCCCTCCGCGTCCATCGTCCCCTGCAACTCCGAGAATTGCGCGCACCCGGCACGACCGTCGCCGAACGCATCGCCAGCGAACGTCCAAGGCCGCCGGTCGACGTCGGGCTTTTGTCCAATAGCCACGAACGACTCCGACGAAAAGTAGTACTCGTCGCTCTCGAAAAGAGCCTTCCATTCGTCAAGAAGCGCGTGGATCTCGTTCGCTATCGCCGTATCGACGCAGCTCGGCACGTTTCGCCTGAAGTACGCGAAACGCTCGAACAGCTCAAGACGCTCCTCGCGCGCTTTCCCAACCGTGTCTACGGAAAACGTTTTCACCCGTATCGGCGAAAAACCCGCGCGAACCAGGTAGGTGTAACATTTCTGCCCATTGCAACGGTCGGTGCACGCCGTCCAGGCCGTATTCGGTCGCACATGCTCGTCGTACAGCGCGAAAAGCCTTTTCATCGATTGGCTCGGGTCGGGATACGACAGCTTCACCGAGTCGTCCGTGGTCTTCACGACGACGAACCCTCCCGGCGCCAGCAACCGATAAGCCTTGGCCAAAGCCGCCTGCGGGTCCCGCACATGCTGCAACACATGGGAGAAGTACACCACGTCGAAAGCCGCGCCGTCTTCGGGTTCGAAGTCTTCAAAGGCGGCATGCACGAATAGAAAGCGAGCGTCATCCGTCTGCGCAACGGCACGCGCGATATCGTCAGCCGACGGGTCGATGCCCACGACGCGCGCGATCGAGTCGTAAGGCGCGAACTTCAGCCGGGTGTTGAAGCCGTCGAAACATCCGACGTCCAACACGCGAACGTTCTCTCGCCCCGCCAAATTGATCGCCTCGAACGCGGCGTAGTCCTCAGGCGCAGTGCGAAACGCCTGTTTCGTAATGTGCTCTCTTCCCCACGCCACAGCCGTCCTCCCATGCTCCGCTCGCAAGTTCGGTACGCAAAGCGCGCGAGCCCGACCGGAACACGCGCATCCGGCCGAGCAGCCGCTTGCTCCACGCGCTTTCCAGAATGCAGGCGCTCAGCCGACCCGGTGCGCAGCAGCATCGTGCACGACAGCTTGCTCCGCCAGCAGGCGATTCGCCTTCAAGCGCAGCGCGGCTCCCTTGGCGGCGAACAGCTTGCCCGATCGCTCGAAATCCTTCCGCGCCGCAACGGCGTTGTTGGGCGAAATCGCATCGAAGAACGAATCGATGTCCGCATCCTCCACGGAAAGCCCCTCATGTCGAGCGAACGCGTCAAGCGAGAACTGCCGCACCAGCTGCTCGCGCACCTGCATCATCACCGACATCGTCAGCTGCTGCTCCTCCATCCCCTGCTGCTTCAGGAAGTCCTCCAGCGTTTGCCCCTGCTCTTTCAGCGACTTGTGAAGCGTCTTACGAGCTTCGGACATGGCGGCGTCGTATACCGCATCGGGAATCTTGCTGTTGAAGCGCTTGGCCAGCTCGGCGGCGCACAGCTGCTCCTTTTGCTTCTGGTGCTCTTTCGCTTGCTGCTGAAGCAAGCGCGAGCGGATATGCTCGCGCAGCTGCGCGACGGTCGAGCAGTTCGGCATGACGCGAGCCGCCCACGCATCTGTCACTTCGGGTTCAACCGTCGACAGAATGCGCTTGACCGTGACCGTCGAGCGATACGACTCCATAACCGGCTGCCCGCTCGCGTCAAGCTCGAAGCTGGGGCCTTCGAACTCGAAGGATTTCGTTTCCCCGACGTCCATCCCCACGATCGCCTCGTCGAAATCGTCCGGCATGGACAAAGAGCCGGTGTTGTAAACGCGCGCTTTCGAGCACAGCGCACGGACCGGCTTTCCGTCCTGGATCGTCTCCAGCTCCAGTTCCACGGAGTCGCCTTTCTCCACCGTGCTATGGCTATCGTCGGTTCCCCGGTCGGCGGAAGCCTTCACCAAAGCCTGGATCTGCTCTTCAACCTGATCGTCCGAAACGGCAAGGGCGGGCATGGTTATCTCGACGGGATCGTACGAGGACAGCTCGAACTTCGGAACGGGAACGCACGTCATCTGAAACTCGAACGTATGGCCCTCGCGCACATGCTGGGCGCATGCGTACTTCGGCTCGCCCACGATATCGACCTCGCGGTCGGCCAAAGCGAACGGCGCGCAGCGCGCCATAACGGCCTCGTCGAACAAGAACGCCGCCTCGTCCTTTCCGAGCACCTCGCGCACCACGTCCACCGGCTGCCGCTTGGGATCAGGTTCGACCTTATGCTCGTACGCCACCAGGATCGCCGCGCGTTTGAGCCCGTCTTTCACCTCTTCGGTCGAAAGCAACACCGTAAGCTCAACGGTATCGACGCTTTTCTGCCTCATAGCCACCTGCATGACGTACCCCTTTCCCCGTGATAGATGCAATGGGGAAAATCTAGCACTCGCCCCCGTTCGCGTAGTCCCTTCGGGAGTATGAAAACGCCAAATCTAGTACGGGCAACTATAGGGGGGCGTCCCCCTTGGTGACTATCCTTGAGGTACACGAGCTTTCCCGGAAAATCCAAAGGAGAGGGGTTTTATGTCTGATCTCACCATCGGACAGATTAAGAGTAAGCGGGTGCTTTACCTCATTCTGTCAACGCTCACGCTTTTGTTCCTGGGCCTGATTTACGCATTCTCGATGTTCGCAGCGCCCATGTGCTCCTCATTCGGACTGGAGAAGGGCGCCGTCGCGCTCACCTTCAACATCATGATGATCACGTTCTGCATAGGAGCGGTCATCGGCTCCCAGATCGAGAAGAAGATCGGCGTGAAAGGAACGCTGCTTGTCGCAGCCGTTCTGTTCTTCATCGGCTTCGCCGGAACCGGCATCTTCGGCAACGGGAGCATCGCGGTCGTGTACCTATGCTACGGCACGTTCGGCGGCCTTGGCGTGGGCGTGGGGTACAACTCGGTCGTCGCCACCACCAACGTGTGGTTCCCCGACAAGGTAGGGTTCTCGTCGGGCGTTCTCATGATGGGCTTCGGACTGGGATCCCTTATACTGGGCACGCTGTCCGTCAACCTGATTCCCCTGTTCGGCCTGGGAACCGTGTTCACGGCCATCGGCGTGATCACGGCAGTGATCGTGATTGCCCTGGCCCTGTTCCTGCAGCGGCCGCCCACGAACATCGTGGAGCTTCTGGCGCCCGAAAAGGCCACGGGAGACAGCTACGATCCCGGCGACGAGGATAGCGCACTGAAAACGGGGACGTTCTACGTGTACTGGACCTGGGCGATCATCGTGATCGCCATAGGGCTGGCGACCATCGGCAATTGCGCTTCGGACGCGCAGATCGTCGGACTCGACGCCGGCTTCGCCACCCTGCTCGTTGGCTTGGTATCAACCTGCAACGGCCTGGCGCGCGTGGTCATCGGCCTCATCTACGACAAGACCAACGTGAAGATCACCATGCTGATCGACGGGCTCATCGCCGTGGCCGCCACCGCGTGCATCGTCAGCGCGTTCATGACCGGCATCTCGGCGCTCTACATCATAGGCGCCCTGTGCTGCGGCTTCTGCTACGGCGGCGTGCCCGTTGTGGCCTCCGCGTTTGCTCGCCAGCGATTCGGCTCGAAGAACTACCCGTTGAACCTGTCCTTGGCGAACTTCGCCATCACGTTCGGCTCCATCTTGAACATCGTCGTCGGCATCGCCGTCGGCGGAGCGGCCAACCGACTTCCCATATTCATCGTCATGACCGTGCTTTCCGTCATTGCAACGATCACCGTGCTTCCCTTCTCGCGGAAATGGGACAAGGACATGAAGATGCTCGAGAATCGCAGGGCTGCAAGAAGAGGATAGTATCCCGGTTGAACGCCGAAAAGCTGAGTCCTTCGCTTCGCGGACTCAGCTTTTCGGTATAGTAGAGCGCACGCCGTTCGCAAGAAGCTTCGTCAAGAACCAAGGGGGCAATCATGGCTCGATACAGCAAGCGCCAGCAAAAGGCCTACGAGGAGATTCTTCGATTGCAGGCGAATCGACGCAAAGACATCATCAAGTGCTCGGCCTCCCTGGCCGCCATTCTGGTTCTGGTATGGGGAAAGCTGGCGCTCGAGCTGAACGGCATCATCGAGGCAGGCAACCTCGTTGCCGGGGCCGTCATGATGGTCTCGTCAGTTGGCCTTGCGATCTTCGCCGGCTCGGCAAGCATCGACTTCACGAAAAGCGGGCAGTACATCAACTCTATCTACGCGCGTACCGGGCTTTCCAAAAAAGACGTGAAGGATCGCGCAAAACAGCAGTCGCGCCAGAACGCGCAGTCGTAACCCGCGATCTGCTCGGCCTGCGTCCGCAGCCCTGCCCACGCAGGTTGCGGACGCCTTGCTTTACCGCCTGCAAACCAGTCCGCAAACCAAGGCAAGGCGCTGTACGCATGCGCACAGCGCCTTTTCAATACCTACGTCCCGCATACAAAAGCCCTTGCTCGTCCCTGATGGATCCATGTGGCACGATCCATCAGGGACGAGCAAGGGCTTCTATAGGAGCGCAAAGCCGAAGAGCGGATCGCCTGCCCGTCAGTGCCCGGACAAGCCGTTTCCGGTAAGCTCCGTGGCCGCTACGAAGGCAACAATCAGCAACCCCATGATAGTCCACGCCAGAATCTTGGCTTGCTTCGAGGTGAACGGCCCGATCATGTCGCTTCTCGGGTCGTTTTCGGAGTCGTACGCAATCCTGCGCACCTCTTTGTTGAAGAGGGCGTAGCACTTCGTGCAATGCTCCTCCGACTGCGATTCCCTTCCGCAAAATGGACAGATCATGTCAAATCCCCCTTCGTTAACGGCCTTTGGCAATGCGCGTAGAAACCACGCATTCGCCAGAGGAATCAAAAGAACGACGGCCACGCGCACCGTCGCCCGCCGCTTGCGAGCCCGCGCAAACCAAAGCGCGGCATCCCTTCCCCTCCAAGTCGAAACCCCCTTCACAACCCGTCAGGGCTTCCGATTTTACTCGGAAGCCCGTTCGAGGTTGCCCAACCATCCCCTTATCAAGAGACGGAAAGCACATGATGCGAAGGTTCGCCTTGTGCTAGGACTCCACGGCTTCGGCGATATCGTCGATGTTCATGCCCTTTGCTCCCTTGGGAAGCAAGAAGCATGCGGCGAAGCCGAACGCCATGGGAACCGCAAGCAAAGCAATCAGCGGAGAGAACGCCCAGCCAGCAGCCTTCAAGCCGCCCAAAACAACAGGCGAAAGGATACCGGCCGATTTTCCGAGCGCCACGATGGTGGCCACGCCCGAGTTGCGGAACTCGGTAGGATACGACTCGGACATCATCGGCTGAGCAGCCGTGATAGCGTAGTTCAAGGCAAAGCCCATGAAAACGAATGCGATGAGGTACGGCCAGAAACTCGTTTCCGCAGGCAGCTTGACAACCTGAGAGACTATCAAGCACGCCACAACAGCCAACCCGTAACCGAATGTCAGGTTGCGCTTACGACCCATTGCCTCGGATACGAAGCCCGTCGTGCAGTTCGCGACAACCGATGCCGCGTTCTGAGCCATAGCCAGCATGTACGAAGCGGTAACCGCGCCGCCCGTAGCTTCGAGCATCAAAGCCGGCAGCCAGGCGTTTACGCCGTAGATGCTGAAGTTACCGGCAAAGTAGATGATAACCAGAGCAATCGTGGTCTTAAGGTACCTGCCCTTCCAAACCTCAGCAGGGCTTGCCTTGCCGGCAACGGGCGGAACAAGAATGTTCGCAGCATCAATTTCGAATCCCGTGTCCTTGCCAGAGCGCTTCTGAATGCACTTCAAGGTAGATACCGCTAGATCCATCTTGCCGTGAACCGCCGCCCAGTGGGCGGATTCCGGTGTGAACTTGCCGAAAATGAACGCGTAGACAACCGGGAACGCACCGATAGCGTAGCACCAATGCCACGTTGCAACCTGGACCATGATGGTGCCGATCAAGGCAGCGAACACCCAGCCGACAATCATCCAAGCCATGCCGAACGTGATGAAGAACGAACGCTGCTTCGTCGGCGTGAACTCGGTGAACAGCGTGGTAACGATAGGCGTGCACACGCCCAAGAACAGACCGGCGATAACGCGGAACACCGAGAAAAGCTCGTAAGACGGGGCGAAAATGCACGGAATGGTGAACAAACCGTACATGAACGTGCCAAACGTCAGAATCTTACGGCGACCGAACTTATCGGACAGCGGGCCTGCGGCGAACGAGCCGACCACGATGCCGATAGTGGACCAAGATGACAGAGCGCCCTTCAGTGCATCGTTTCCTGCGGGACCGAAAAACTCCTGCATGATCTGCGTGTTCGTATAGCTGATGATCATGTAGTCATAGCCATCGAACATCATTGCGATGCCCACGAGGAAAAAGATAGAGATCGTAAACTTACTAACTCCGAACGAATCGATAAACTGGGAAATGGTGAATTTCCTAGCCGCTTTGGAATCTGCACTCATAAACCGCTCCTTGTAACGTTCCACTTAAGCCTCAATCCCCTAGCTTCAGTGGAATCTTATAAGCGCGTCGCTTTGACGAAACGGTGCCGTCCGACGGCCTCCTGAAAACAACTGGAAAACGAGAGGCCGTCTCGCCATGCGCATCGATAAAAGTGCCGTGCGCTTCAATCCGTAGAACCCTCTTATTCCCTTGGATCGAATTGCGCACCGCCTTGACGAGCGACATTGGAAAGGAAAAAGGGTCTCGGCCCCCTGGAGCCTGAGACCCTTTTCTGAAACAAGGCTACTAACCCTCGAGCTCCTTCAAGATCTTCTGATCCTGATTCAGGCGCTCAGACTCCGAAATGGGTTTGAACGTAGCGTTCTCGATGGACTCGTCGAGTGCTTTCTCCTTCTCGGCACCGCACTTCTTGCATACCGTTGCATCTGCGGCGTTAAAGGTGTTGCACTCGGTGCACTTCCACAAGATCTTCCCCAACGGAGGCGGACGGAATCCGCCTTTTTCCTGACGAGCCATAGCTCTCCTCCTTCAGTCCGGTTATTTCGTGAAAAGCACCATCTTGGGCTTTTCAGCCGCCTTAGCAGCCAGCTCTTCCACCGTGCCGTAGTACATTACGCCAGCCTGGCAGTGATGTACGCAGTTGGGAAGGCGGCCTTCGGCCACACGGTCGGCGCACAGATCGCAAAGATCGGTCGGCAGGGGAAGATACGTCCACTCCCACTTGCCCGTCAGATTCTTCACGGGACCATACTCGAGCGTCTTGATACCGTACTGGCCAATCGGAAGATCATGCGTCTTCTTGCAGGCAACCTCACAGGTGTGACAGTTGGTGCAGAATTCGTAGTCGATCAACAGACCGTACTTAGTCTCCTTCGAATCGGGTGTAGTCATAGCCCCCGAAACCTCCTCCCTTGGTGACGATTGCGCTCGGCGAGCAATCGTTTTCAGGCGTTACCTTGTAGCACTTGCACAGCGTGCTCTTGTACGGAGCGCCGTAGTGCGTCGGACCGTAAACGCCCATCGTGGTCAGGTTATTGCCGTTGCAGTCGAACACGCCGTACAGGTTGGGCTCGGCAGCCTCCTGCTCGGGGAACCACCAGCCATGGCGAGCACGCACGAGGTTCGGCATCAGGCCAGGAGCGATATGCGCCTGCTGCTTGCACTTGCCTCGCTTGTTCTCGAACCATACCCAGTCGCCCTCTTTGATGCCCTGCTCCTTCGCGATCTCCGGAGAGATGTCGGCGATAGCGGTGGGATGAACCTCGCGCATCGTCGGCAGCTGGCGATGCTCGGAGTGGAACAGGCCGATGTGACGGTGCCCGGAGGTGTAGATGTACGGGTACTCCTTGTACAGCTCGGGAGTACGGTACGGGCTCTCGTACGGCTCCATGTGATGCGGCAGAGGATCGAAGCCCCACACGTCGAACAGCGGAGAAGACACCTCGTACAGACCGGTCGCGGTAACGAAGCCCGGCTGACCGTCCTCGCGAAGCAGACCCTTCTTGTACTTCTCGTACGTCTCGTTCCAATCCCAGTAGTCGTAAACCTTGTGGGTAAGGTCCTCGAACGTGTAGTCAACGCCAAGGCCGTCGTCCTGAATCATCCACGTCAAGAAGTCGCGGGTGGTCTCGAACTGGTTGAAGAACTCAGGGTTGAAGCGCTTGCCAAGGTCGAGCACAAGCTCTTCGTCCATCTTGCACTCGAAGTAGCGGCCAGCCGAAGCAGTCAACGTACGCAGCGGCTGCCACCAAGAGCGGAAGGAGTCGCGCTCAACCGACATGGCGACCGGAAGAACAAGGTCGGCGAACGCCACGGCGGTCGGGGTCAGGTAGTAGTCCACCACGACCGTATAAGGAACGTTCTTCCACGCACGGTACAGACGCGGGGCATCGCCGGACATGTTGGCGATGGGGTTGGTGCCGTGCACCCACATCATCTGAGGCGGATATGGAACGCCGGTCTCCATGGCTTCGAGCAGCAGATCGGGCGGAATGAACGGCGTGTAGCCAGCCTTGTGAATCGGGGACTGGTCGGTGCCGATACGGCGATCAAGCATCTCCTGCGAGATGAACTCAAGGCCGCAGCCGTACTTCTTGGAGCTGTTGTAAGCGTAGCGAACGAGCACGTTGCCGCCGGGAACGTCGAGGTTGCCGCACAGCGCCGTGATGTCGGAGATGGCGAACGAAGCCTCCATAGCGGAGATCTGCATGTCGATGGCAAGACCCCACTGGATTGCGCCGGGGCTTGCAGCAGCGAACATACGGGCTGCGTCGATAAGATCCTGCTCGTCGATCCAGCAGATCTCGGCGCACTTGTCGGTCGGGTAGTCCTGCAGACGCTCGACCAGGTCGTCGAAGCCGTAGCACCAGTTCTCAACGAACTCGTGATCGTACAGGTCCTCGTCGACGATGACGCGCAGCATGCCCATGGCAAGAGCGCAGTCGGTGCCGGGACGAACCTGCAACCAGATGTCGGCCTTCGAGGCAAGCCACGTCAGAGCAGGGTCGACAACGATGAACTTCGTGCCCATGCGCATGAGGTCGATCAGCCAGTGGCCGACGAAACCGTCAGGGTTGGACGCCAGAGGCTCGTTGCCCCAAACGATAACCACTTCAGGCTGCTTCCAATCAGGGTTGTCGTAGCGATCCGGGTGAAGCTGGGAAGCGTCGAGGATCCAGCAATCGCCGTCCTTCATGAGGTTGGCAGTCATACGAGGCTGATAGCAGGAGTCGGCAGAGAGGAAGCCGAACGACATGTTCGGGCTGCCGAAAACCGCACGCAGGCACATGGCGCCGTGCCACATGGCGTTACGACCCGTACCGGAAAGAGCCACGATGCCCTCGGGCCCGATACCGTTGTAGTCGTCGTGAATCGTCTTGCAAATCTTCTTGTACGTATCTTCCAACCAGTCGAACGCTTCTTCCCAAGTGATGCGCTTCCACTTGTTCTCGCCCTTTTCTCCGTCGCGGAGAAGAGGCCATTTCAGTCGGTCGTTGTTGTAGATAGCCTCAACCATGTCCAGGCAGCGCAGGCACAGACGTCCCTGGTTGTACCCGAAGTTGGGGTCACCTTCGATCTTCTCAAGCTTGCCATCCTTGACGTACGTAAGCACGCCGCAGCCGTTGTGACACCCAGGTCCGGTCCAGACCGAGGTGCGGGTCACTTCATAACCATTCTCAAACCAGCGCCAGTCTGTTTTGTACAGATCATGGTTGTATTCGTTGATCATGAAAATCCCCCTTTCATTAAGAGATGCCAACTGATAGATGAAACCCTTATTCTTCAGAAGCTCCTTTTGCCCTTCCCGCCCGTCCCGTCGATAGCCTCGTTCTATCTTGGAACGCGCATAAAGCCTTGTACGATTCTCCTCTTCACTCGTCATCGGAGCTTCTTAAAGACGATCAACGCTTCCCCTGCAAACCTGCGTTCTTGCAAGCAGCGGAAACCTTCAAGCCCGCTGCAACTACGCAGTAGGAGGCTTGGGAGCGCCAGGGGCCGCAGGGGCACCGGGAGCCTTCGGAGCGCCGGGGGCCGCAGGGGCGCCACCGGGAGCCGCGGGAGCGCCGGGAGCGGGCGCCTCGGTCGGAAGATCATTCCCGCACTTTTTGCACTTGTCATTCTCGGGCGGGTTGAACGTGCCGCACGACGGGCACTTCTTCATCATGTCATCGAACGATGGTGGTCTGAAACACATGGTCGTTCCTTCCTTTAGCGACTTCTTTTCTTTGGTTCTCAACGAAGCATTTCGCAAGTCCAAGTGAATGGCATGGGGTGCATCCACGAGACGAAATTTAGCAGCCCGAAGTTGCGGCTCCCTACCCAAATCGGTATGAAAAAGGGGCATCTAGTACCATGGGTTATACGTTCTAGTACAAAGATATTGATACTTTGACCTGGCGTTTCGTCTTTACATCACCAAAGACCCCATCACGCTTCGTGCAGCAGGGAAAGAAAAGCCCGGCAGCAAGGACCATCGCTTTGACGCGTAAAAAAGGCGCCGGCGGCTCTCAGACCACCGACGCCTTTTCTGCTTGGCGCCAACCTTGGCAATCAGCTCGAGCGTCGCTTGGGCAGACTCCAGGGGAACGGACGGATCGAAAGGACTAGCCTTCGTCGACGATGGCGGTATCGACGATCTGGCGCATAGCCTTCACGCGCGCGGCAGCTTGGCACGCTTCGTCGACCTTCCCGTTCCTCTCGATCTCCGCAAGGAACGCTTCGGGGTTGTCGGCGGAAAGGTACTCGGTCAAATCCTCTTTGGCAACGGCAAGCCCTTGCCGTTCAATCAGCTTGTCAAGAACGACGTTGAGCGACAGGTTGTACGCCACGTCGGCGCGAATCTTTTGCTCGTACTCCTCTTCGGTCAGCTTCTCTTGGCGAAGATACTGGACCTTGGTCATGCCGCTTGCGAGCAGACGATCGTCGTACATGGATCGAGATGCCTCCATCGCCTCCGTCACAACGGCTTCGGGCACCTCTCCTTCCAGACGGGCGATCAGCGCATCGTTGCAGCATTGCAGCTTGTAGTTTTCAAGGCCCATGCGGGACGTTTTCTCAAGATCCTGCTTGATGGACGCCTTCAGGTCCTCCATGGTGGACATTCCCTCGAAATGATCCCGCACCCATGCGTCATCCAAATTGGCAAGCGACTTGATGCTAGACCCCTTATGAGCCGAAGCGACAACGAACGAAAACAGCTGGGCTTCAATATCCTCTTCCGTCACCGCGGGGATGGAGGGCAAGGAGATGCGAACCGGACCGTAGTCCGACAGTTCGAAATCCGCGGGATCAAGTTGAAACGTAGTGCTAGCCATCGTGTTCTCCTATCAATCGAGTGCAAGTTGCTTTACAAAAGCCGGCGCAGACGTACGGGATTTCCCTATGCCGCCTTCGCGTTCTTCTCAGTCTTTGACAGCTTTCCTTTCTCCGAGCTTCGCCCCCTGCTTTTCGATGTCTTCCCTTCGAAACGTCTCGATAAGCGTGAGCATTTCTTGCGACGAATGCACCCCGAGTTTGTGATAGATGTTCGCGATGTGGGTTTTAGCCGTATGCATGGATATGACCAGCTCCTGCTGAACGTATTCCGCATTGCGGCCCTTTGCGATAAAGAAGAATATTTCTGTTTCCCGCGGCGAGAGCTTGTACAGTTCAGCAATCCGCTGGCATGTGCGTCGCCAGGGGGAATCGACGTATCCGCCCTCGGGTTTGGCCGATTTGCCGCGCGAGGCCGGCTCGCCGTCTTCCGAGGACGCGGCTTTAACAGCCGGCGCCTGAGGCTTTTGAGACGAAGATGCACGAGCTGCGTCGTCGGCAGAGGTCGGCTCAGGCTGCGAAGCAGGCGCGGCAGCCTGCGCATCCGCTCCGTCGGAGGCAAGCTCCTCCCATTCATGGAAGGGCGTGAGCACGGTAGCCACCAGCATTGCGATCGCGACGCCGCCCACGCCGATGAGAACCAGCCATCCGTGCTGGTCCATGAAAAGCATCATCAGCTGATCGCCCACGATGCAGCCTACCGCCAAGCACAGGTAAGCCACCACGCGGCCGCCGTCGACAAGCAGCAGGGAATCGGAGCGCAGGCGCTGGGCGATCCCGATGCCGATGATCACGCCGCCGAAGTCGAACAAGTTGAAGCCCGCCAAGATGACGCATTCCGCGGTTAGGGCGCCGAAGCCTTCCCGGAAAAACGGCAGCAGCACGATGCCTACGACGAACAGCAAAAGGGAGTAGCGATGGATGGCGTCGATGGACCGGCTTTGCTTCGAATGGAGCGAGGAGGCTATGATGCACGCGCCCGCCAACGCGATGCCGACAAGAATCAGGGGGTCGTTGGCCATGAGCAGCAACGTGCCGTCGACAAGATACGCGCCTTGCAACAACCCGAACGCAAACGCATAGACCATCGTCGGAACCGATGTAAGCGCGAATTCCCGAATTGCTTTGCGCGAAAGAGGGGCAAACGCATCGGAGAAGCCAGTTGGCGGCAACGGTTCCGCCGTCCTCCAATTGGCCATCAGCGACGTAATGGCCACCAGAGGCAGCAGCACCGCTGCGATCAGGCCGATAGGTTCTTGCAGGCTGCAGACGAGCAGGGCCACCAATCCGCCGAAGATCATGTCGACGGCAAACGAGCGGGTCAGGTAGTTTGCAGCAGCTCGCACGTAATAATGCAGCCACAGGAACATCAACAGGGCTTCCGAGACGCCAAGCAGCACGACCGTGCCCAAACGAAGGGGCACGGGGAAATCCATTGTCGTGGCGGAGACGATAGTGGCAAGGGTGGCCAACGCGCCCGCAGACACCAAGAGGATCTTCGAAGGAGCGGTTCTGTTCTTGCGAAGCATGCGCTTTCCAACCAGAACCAAGATGCCGAACGTAACGGCTAGAGTCAGATACAACGTAACCTGTCGCTGAAAAAAGAGGGATGGCGCGTTGATTGCGGCGGTCCCAATGAAAAGAGGCGTGAACAAAACAAGATAGTGCCAACCGAGCAGAGCTTTGAAACCGATCATCTTGAGCGTTTTGGTATACGCCTCGTTCGCTTCCTCAACCATCTCAACTTGCTGCGAGCATGCTACACGATTATCCAACCCCATAAGCGCCCTCTTTCCCCGTGAAGCCAGCGACCCGAACCACCGGCCCATGTCATACACTTTATCCACCTACCCCTGAGGGATATATAGCCAGAAGTACTAAAACCCTCGTTTTAGTACCCTCGTCAGTACAAATGCGCCTATTCTGAGTGATACGTTTATTCGTGCGAAGCGGTGCGGTGACCGTATAGGAAAACCAATTTAGTCAATGATACCCCCCCCCCCCGCACGCACAAGGCCTATTCCAACGCGTTTCCTTGCTCGCGCGCGTGCGCACCAAAAAAATCAACAAGCACGGCGTTGTTGGATGGAGCCGTCTTCATCAGGTCTCGTCGATAGGAGAACGCACATGCCGGGAGGATGCTGGATATGCAATCCAATGTGCGGGAAATGCCAACCTGCACCCAAAAAGTCCGGAACGTCCCCGGATTGCGGCACATGCACCATCTTCGACAGGGTCGACATCGTCAACGGCGTCGATCTGCACTGCAAAAAGTGCGGCAAGGACATGAACGATCTTGTTCGGCCCCAGCCGGTTCGCTGCAACTACAGCGGCTTGATCTGCGCGTATCCCTGCGGCAAAAGCTCTTCGCCACGGCACGACCACGGCAACCAACCATGCAAGCGAAACACTCCGCCCAGCAAAGAATGGCTTGATGCGCACCCCGCCTAGCCAGCAGCATCGAGAATCGTGCGACGGCGCCGGTAAGCTCCATCGCACAGCGTCGAACGAAAAGGAAGCCGCCCTCACGGACGGCTTCCTTTTCGTTCGACGTACCGGGAAACGCGCTAGTCTTTCGCAAGCGCCTCTACGACGAAATCGCGAGACAACTCGGCGCCCGGCGTACCGGAATACTCCGTCATCAGATAGAACAGGGCTTTGCGAATCATGCTGGGAGGCTCCCCCAAACCGTGCGCAACGTAATCGATCGCTTCCTCGGAAAGCACGGGGCTTTTCCCTTCTTCGTAGTACATGGCAAGAAGGGTCCTCACGTAATCAACCAGGCCGGCACCATCGAGGGCTTCGATGCGGATTTCTTCGAAATCGTCCAAAACGCCTTCGAACTGGCTTAAATCGAATTCAGAAAGCGGTTTGTCAGACGAGATGACGGTATCCAAACCATGACGCTCGCGCTCCTGGAGCAACAACCTGCACAACATGGGTCCCACTTCTTCGTCCTCGAAGAAGCCCTCGAAGTCATCCAAGAACAAGACTTCGTGTTTTCCCAAGTCATCGAAGTAACCGTCATAGACATTTGCCCTCATGGCCTCCGGCAGTTCTTGACAGGGACGATATAGAACGCGCTTCGTGGAAAGAAGGTCCTTGTCCAGCTGCCGTGCGCGCAGCACCGTGGTCTTGCCCGATTCTTTCGGACCTACAAGGAAGAGCTTTTCCGGCTTCCCATGCGTTTGCGTGATATCGATGATCCGCTGAAAAGATTCGCGGTTACCATCTGAGAAGATAAGTTCGTCTAAGGGCGTTAACATGGGAGATCCTCTCTCAATCGCAGAATATGAAATGTAGCATCCCCATGCCAGCCGCATCGCGGTTGCTTACATACTAGCACAGAAACCGAAGGTGGGAAGAGCCGGGAGCAAGGGCCCGAGCTCATCACGGGCGATCAAGAGCCCAGAACACGCAGCGGAGAATAGGCAAGCGGAGCGGTTGCCGCTCGAGATTTCCTGGCAACGAAGCGCAGGCGCCGGTAATCCGCCACCCAACACCCACTGCTCTCATTCCACGACCGCTCCTCGCACGCTTTCTCGTAGTCCTCCAAAACAAGCTCTCTGTCTTCGGGGCGATACAAGGCCAGGCTCTTCGCGAAGCGGGACTCAGCCCACAAGCGCAAGCCGTCGCGACCGTTCTCCAAAGGCGTTGCTTTGTCGAAAGCGCTCATTGCCACAACCTCGAATCCGGCGATCTCCAAAGCACGTCGGTACGCTTTTTCTTTTGGAAAGCAGAACTGGCAAACGTAATCGCCGCTGTGCTTGCGTATCGCCTGAGCATAGCCGTCTTCAAGAGATTCCGCATTGCCGAACGCTCCCATCTCCCCCACCAGCAAACCGCCGGAAGGCAAGCAGCAAGCCACGTTCTTCAGAAGGGAAATCTGGTCGGTCACAAGGTCGAACGCTCCGTCCGAATAAACGACGTCCGCCAACTCCGGGCGCCGATCGCCCGAAGCGCGCGCAACCGTCGAAATACTCGCGACGGCAACGCAGCCGTACCGCTCCAACTCGGTCGAGCCCAAGCTCTCGTCGCATGCAACGTTCAGGATTCGAAGGGCTTCCGCCTTTTTCGCGGACAGGTTCGCAACGGCTTCCAAGACATCGATGAGGGGGCTTCCCTTCATATAGGGCGCCACCGCTTCAGCAAGATTCCCGTTCCAGTCCATCTGCCCGCTCCTTACCGTCTTGCCTCGACCTCCCCTTTCAGCAAGGAGCATAGCGAAGCCCCGACAACGCCGCAAGGCAAATGGCGCAACGCAGCTCAAAGTGGTACCCCGAGTATGACCTCATTTTGAGAAAATACCCTGATTAGCCCATGCGTCATCGCGAGATGTTCTCTATAGTCAAATCAAGCCGCACGCTGCAGCCCGCGTCTCGCATGAAGAGCACGACCCTCTGATCATCCCCGTGGTCACCCGAGCATGCTCACCCCCATCGAGTTCGAGATCCCTGCATCGTGCGGCTCTCGTTTTACGGCGGCTCGATGCAGCCGATCCCGGACGAGCCGTGCTGTCACGATTGGGACTGGCGGGACGAGACCTCGCAGCCTTGCGTTCGCACTGGCTTCGAGGGGCCGGGGGCCTGCGGGGGCGGGGGCCTGCGAAGCCGACGACCTTGCGGGGTCGGGGGCCTTGCGGGGCCGGCAACCTTGCGGGACCGACGCCCTTCTGTCAAAACGGACGAGTTTTGCGGCGATTTTTCGCCTTGTCGGGGCTATGCCGCTACAAGTGTTTTACATCGTGCCTGATCAATGGGCTGTCACCTTGCATTATCCTTATCTGAGGACCAGCAAAACTCGTCCGTTTTGACACGGGCGCGCGAGGACGTGCGGAGGGTCGGCGCTACCGGCAGCAACAGGCGCGCGAGAGCGCCGCCGTATGCTTCGCGTGAATTTCCAGGCGAGCATCAGGAAATGATACAATCAGACTCTACTATCGATGCGATCTTCAACCTCGAATCTCAAAGGAGGACGCATGAACGAACCAGCCTCCATCCCCTACCTTGCCCTCGACAAGGACGTCGAGGAGATCATCCTGTCCGATCGAGCCGCCGGAAGGCGGAACCCGCATGCGTTCGACGACGCGGCCATCGCGCGCCGCGAGCCGAATCCGCATGACGAGGCAACCCTTACGCGCCCCGCCTTCGCGCGCGATATCGAGAAGATCATCAACGTGCCCGCCTACAACCGCTACGCGGACAAGACGCAGGTATTCTCGTTCATCGAAAACGACGACATCTGCCGGCGCGGTCTGCACGTGCAGCTTGTCAGCCGCATCGCGCGAAACATCGGCAGCCTGCTGGGCCTGAACTGCGACCTCATCGAGGCCATCGCGCTCGGCCACGACGTCGGGCACACGCCGTTCGGCCATGCAGGCGAGCATTTCCTCAACAAGTGCTACCACGCGCGAACCGGTCGCTACTTCAACCACAACGTCCATTCCGTGCGCGTGCTCGACCAACTGTACCGGCGAAACGTCAGCTTGCAGACGCTCGACGGCGTGCTCTGCCACAATGGGGAATTCGCTCAGCAGGTGCTGCGCATGGGCGATACTGCTACGTTTTCCCAGTTAGACGAACTGGTGGAAGCCTGCAACGCCGACGAGTCCACCATCAAGACGCTGCGACCGTCCACGCTGGAAGGATGTGTCGTGCGCGTGAGCGACATGATCGCCTACGTGGGAAAGGATCGCGCGGATGCCATCGACATGGGCGTGATCGATTCCCTCGACGTATTCGACAGCACGGTCATCGGCCGCGACAACGCGCGCATCATCAACAACCTGACCGTAGACATCGTGAACAACAGCTACGGATCCGACCGCATCGCCATGAGCGAAAACGTGTTCGCCGACCTCAAACGCGCAAAGCGCCAGAATTACGAGATCATCTACGAACGCGAGGGCATGGTGCTCGGAGCGGGAAACGTGGTGGAGGAAATGTTCGCGGAGCTGTACGAGCGCCTGCTGAGCGACCTTAAGGCGGGCGACGAATCGTCGCCTGTGTTCAAGCATCACGTATCGAACCTTGTAGCGAAATCCCGCACGGTGTCGGCCGAGGAATACCTGGCCACGGAGCCCAATCAAATTGTCGTAGACTACATGGCCTCGATGACCGACAGCTATTTCACGGCTTTGCATGCGCACCTGTTCCCCAAAAGCAACAAGCAAGTCTTCGGACGCGGCTACTGCGCCGATTTGAGCTGAACCGAAAGGACGCCCATGAAACTTGTCATCGCATCCGATCTGCACGGCTCGGCCGCCGCCGTGCGAACGCTTGCCAGGCGCATTGAAGAAGAGGCGCCGGACCGCATCGTCTTGCTGGGAGACCTTCTCTACCACGGGCCCCGCAACGACCTGCCGCAAGGCTACGCGCCCAAAGAGGCGCTTGCCGTACTGAACCAGATGGCGGATTTCATCGTGGCCGTGCGCGGGAACTGCGATGCGGAAGTCGACCAGATGGTGCTTGATTTTCCCTGCATGGCCGATTACGCGCTGGTCGAAGCAGATGGACGCCTGCTGTATTGCACGCACGGCCACCTGCCCGGAAAATCCCCCGATGACGCTCCGGCGCTGCCGAAGGGGTCGGCGTTCCTATCGGGCCACACGCACGTCAAAACCCTTGAGGAGCGCAACGGCGTGCTGTTCGTCAATCCCGGCAGCGCCTCGATCCCCAAAGACGGAAGCGCCAGCTACGCCGTATACAACCAGGGGACGTTCACGCTCAAGAGCCTCGAAGGGGAAACGATCCGCGAGCAACGCTGGTAAACCGGCAAGACGCGAGGCGAAGCGAGAGGCGGCGCGGGGCGCAACCCCGGCAGCGCCCGCATCCCGCTTCACCCCGAGCCCCGCCCCGCGCTACGACACCCGACCTCGATCCACCGTGTACGTCGCGTCGGCCACCGACGCCGTCGACGCACGGTGGCTCACCAGCACGATGGTCTTTCCCTCGCGGCCGTCAAGCAGCGCCTTGAGCACGGCCGCTTCGTTCAAGCTGTCGAGGTTCGACGTCGGCTCGTCCAACAGCACGAACGGCGCATCGTGCAAAAACACGCGCGCCAGACCGATGCGCTGGCGCTCGCCTCCTGACAGCGTATCGCCCAATTCGCCTACCGGTGTGTCCAAACCCCGGGGAAGCCGCTCAACCAGGCTGGTCAACGACGCCTTGTCGCATGCCGCTTGCAGTTCGTCTTCCGTCGCATCCGGCTTCGCAAGCATGATGTTGTCCCGCACGGAGCCTGCGAACAGGTGGGTTTCCTGGGTCATGTAACCCTGCAGCGCGCGCAGGCTTTCCGTGTTCACGCGGCGCACGTCGGTGCCAGACACCTCCACTACGCCGCGAGTTGCATCCCAGAAGCGCATGAACAGCTTGCACAGGGTCGACTTGCCCGATCCGCTCCTGCCGGCCAAGTGCACGATCGATCCCGGCTCGATGCGCACGTCCACGTTGTCGAGCACCGCGACGTCTCCGTAGGAAAAGTCCACGCCACGCGCGCTTGCGCCCAAGAACTCCGACACGTCCGCACCGTCGAGCACGTCATCGGTCTGAGGACGCTCGTCCAGAAGATCGAGAACCCGCGCGCCGCTGGCCAGCGTCTGCTGCAGCGTCGAGCCCAGGTTCGCCACCGCGATCACCGGCCCGAACGACGACATGAGCGCCGACGAGGCGACGATGGCGGCACCTGGAGAGAGCTGGCCCTTCGCCACCAGCGTACCCGCAGCCAGCACCATGACAACGTCGAGCGCCAGCACAAGCGCGTTCACGCCCGCCAAAGCGACCGAAGCGCGCCCCTTGAGACGAACCTCGTCGCACTCCAACAGCTTCGTGCGCTCAGCCAACTCGCGCACGCGATCGCCCGCCCGCCCGAACTGGAGCGTTTCACGCAGTCCGCGCAGGCTGTCCAGCACGAACGCGTTCATCGACCCCAGCCCCTCGCGCACCGCCTGACCGCTTTCTCCGGCAGCCAGCGACGACACGAACGGAGCCACGACGCCCACCAGCGCATACGAAGCCAAAGCCAAAACGCCCAGCAACGGCGAGAACCAGCCGATGAACGCCGCCATGCCCAAGGACACCAGCAGCGCGATCAGCGCAGGCGACAGCGTATGCGCGTAGAAAACCTCCAGGAGCTCGATGTCCGACGTGACAAGCGACACAAGATCGCCTTTGTCGCGGCCCTCGAGCTTCGCCGGCGCCAGACGTCGCAGCGCAGCGAACACCTTGTCGCGCACGAGCGCAAGCAGCTTGAAAGCAAGATAATGGTTGCACAACTGCTCGCCGTAGCGCAAAGGGCCGCGCGCAACACCGCACACCGCCACCAGGACCAACGCCGTCCCAAGCCCCACGCCCTGCGGCAGCCCCGCCGCATCGGCCAGCGCGAACGCAGCCAGAACCGTAAGGAAAATGGCAGCGCCGAAACCCAGCACGCCCAGCACCGCCGCCAGCACCATCCACGGAAGCAGCGGTTTCACCAGGCCCACAAGCCGCATCATCACGGCCAGGTGAGAGCGGCGCGGCGCAGTTGCGAACGAAGAAGCGGCCGATGGCGGCGCATCTTCCGCACTCGAGGGCGTTGCTTCCCCGCCTTCGGCATCGCCCGCACCGTCATCCCCGTTCGCACGCGAAGCTTCGCCTTCGCTCGCGCTGGCGAACCGCTCCAATGAAGCCTGCTGGCGCCACAAACGTGCGAACGCGCCGTCACGCGCCAACAGTTCGTCGCATGCGCCCGATTCGGCCACGCGGCCATCGTCGAGGACGTAGATGCGGTCGGCCGACGCCACGGCGGACAGCCGGTGCGTGATCATGATGACGGTTTTTTCGCGCGCAAGGGCATGCACCACGCGCACGATGGCGCGCTCGCTTTCGGCATCGACGTTCGACGTCGCCTCGTCGAACACGTACACGGGCGTATCGTGCAGAAGGGCGCGCGCCAAAGCCAAGCGCTGCCGCTGTCCGCCGGAGAGGTTCGATCCCTGCTCGGCTACAGGAGCATCGAGCCCGCCCGCCACACGCACGAACCCGTCCGCTCGACAGCGCTCGAGCACCGCCCACATTTCGGCATCGCTTGCCTGCGGGTCGGCCATGAGCAGGTTCGATCGCACGGATCCTTTGAACAGGTAGCTTGCATACGAAACCACGGTCACGGTGCGCGCCGCCGATGCTTGCGATACGCAGCCAAGCGGCACCCCGGCCAGTTCGACCTCCCCGGTGAATCCCGCGTTGCGTCCGCACAGAACGCCCGCGAGCGTCGACTTGCCCGATCCGCTTTCGCCCACGATGCCCGTGAACGACCCTGCCGGAGCGTCGAAATCCACGTCCGAGAGAACCGTTCGCTCGCCGTCGTACGAATACCCCACGCCACGGCACGTCACGCCGGCCTGCTCCGATTCGACGACCCGCGACCCTCGCGCCGTCTCCGGCGCGTCCAGAATCGAGAACATCTTGTCCGCGGCGGCCATGCCGTTCATCGCCGTATGGAAGAACGACCCCAAGGTGCGCAGCGGAATGAAGAACTCGGCCGACAGGAAGATCACCGCGAACGCCGCGAACAGGGGAATCTCCCCGTTCGCGAACTGCACGAGCGCAACCACGATGCCCACCGCCGCGCCGCCGTACGCGAACACGTCCATCACCGTAACCGAATTGAGCTGCATGCGCAGAAGGCGCATGGTAGCGCGGCGAAACGTCTCGGCTTCGTCATTCATCAAGCGATGACGCTCCTCATCGGCCCGGTATATCTTGAGCGTGGTCAGCCCCTGCAAGTTCTCCAAGAACGATTCGCCCAAATCGGTGTACGCGCCCCAGTACTGACGCATGGCGCGCTTGGCGATCTTCTGCACCGCGACGATGGAAAGCGGGATCAGCGGCACGCACGCAAGCAAGGCCGATGCAGCGGGAAGGCTCAACGGCGCCAGGCAGGCGAACAGCGTGAGCGGCGCCAGCACGGCGTAGACCAGCTGGGGAACGTACTGCCCGAAATAGCTTTCAAGCTGCTCGCAGCCCTCCACGCTCACCTGGACCGCTTCGGCAGTGGACACGCGCTCGGAGTACGCAGGCCCCATGCGCACCAGCTTCTCGTACACCTGCTGGCGCACCTCGCGCTTGGCGGCCTGCGCAGCGGCAAGCCCGCAACGCTGCGCGCCGGCCAAACACGCCATCCGCACCGCGATGGCGGCGGCTCCCGCGCATCCCAGGCCGATCAGCCAAGAACCCAGATCCTTCACACCCTCGAACCACGCTTGCACGAACAAGCCGATAAACACCATAAGCGCCACGTTCGCGGCGAGAGCCGCCCACTGCAGCGCGACGTTGACAACAATGGGCCCGCGCGCGGCGGGCACCATACGCAAAAGACGCATGCTGAACACGAACATCTACCTTTCAGTCGACTCGACGGGTCGCGACGGCGCATCGACGTTCGACGGCGCCGCAGGGGACGGCCGGTCGGTCTTGACCACAAACCCGAAATACACAATGTGCGCGATCCACACCCCGGCCACCACGATGCGGCCGACCGGCACGTTGGCCATGAGCGCGAACGAAACCCCCAGCACGACGGTAAGCGGGCCGAGCAGCAGGAGCTTCGCCTTGACGGTCATCGTGCGCTTGGTGGCGTACCCTTCGACAACCGAGCGGTAAAGCCTGGTCGAGCGGAACCACGCATTCACCCGCTCGGAGCTGCGAGCGAAGCAAAACGCCGCCAGAAGCAAAAACGGCGTCGTCGGCAGAATCGGGACCACGGCTCCAAGCGCGCCCAAGCCAAAGCTTGCAAGCCCCCCGAAAGCCCATAACCGTTGTCCGATCCTGCGTTTCTTCATAGACGAGCATCCTTCGCGTCGTACCGACCACGTCGTCCGAAGCCGGACGACCCTTTGTTATCCAAAACTAACATAGATAGGATACGAGACAACCGCCATATTGTAAACCTTGGCTAATTTCCTCAACGCGAAGGACCGTGCACCGGGCGACGTTGCCAGCCGGTCGGAGAAGGCGGAGCGAGGGAAAGCGACGGCTGCGCATGTTATTGCGCAGCCGTCAAGCTCGTCAGAACAAGCCCGGCAGGGCGCGCGCCCACGAGTCCGAAACACAGAAAACGCCGCGCCTTCCGAAGAAGGCGCGGCGTCAGGCACGTTTCACGAAGGTGAATCTTTACACGTTGTCGACCTTTTTCTCAGGCACGAAAAAGATGAACACGAGCGAGCTGATCAGCAGCAGGAACGGGTAGAACAGAAACGGAATGATCTGGAACGCCGACAGCGCATATCCCAGCTCAGCCGTAGCCGAAACGGCCACGAGCATCTGCGCGCCGTACGGGATGACCCCCTGGAACACGCAGGAGAACGTGTCCAAAATGGACGCGGTCTTGCGCGGCGTGATGTCGTACGTCTTCGCCATGTCGGCCGCGATGGGGTTCGCCATAACGATGGCGACCGTGTTGTTCGCCGTGGCGATGTCCATAGCGCCTACCAGCAAGCCCATGCCCAGCTGACCGCCCTTCTTGCTCTTGAACAGGCTCTTGATGCCGTTCAGCAAAGCGGTGAAGCCGCCGTACTCGCGAATGAGGGCGCAAATCGCGCTTACCAGCACGGCCACCATGGTGGTCTCGAACATGCCGGCGGCGCCCGAGCCCATGTTGGCCAGCAGGTCGGTGGGAGCGGTCGCCCCGGTTGCCATCATGATAAGGGAGCCGGACACAATGCCCAGCAGCAGCACGATGAACACGTTGATGCCCACGATGCCGCCGATCAGCACGATCAGGTACGGGACAAGCTGGATCAGATCGTACTCATGATGCACGGTCCCGCTGATGTCGGCGCCCAGCGACAGCACCAAGATGATGACCAGCGTTGCAATGGCAGCCGGCAGGGCGATCTTGAAGTTCTCGCGAAACTTGTCCTTCATCTGGCAGCCCTGGCCCTGGCACGCCGCGATGGTCGTATCGGAAATGAACGAGAGGTTGTCGCCGAACATCGCGCCGCCCATGACGCTGGCCACGCACAGCGGCATGTCGAACCCCGACGCAGCGGACACGGCCACGGCGATGGGCGTGATAAGCGTGATGGTACCCACCGACGTTCCCATGGACAGCGACACGAAGCAGCTGACCACGAACAGAACAACCACCGAATACTCAGCAGGGATAACGGAAAGCAGCAGGTAGGCGACGCTTTCCGCGCTATCGCGCCCGACGGTGCCCACGAATATGCCGGCAGCCATGAAGATGAGGATCATGGTGACGATCGTCTTGTCCCCGATGCCGCGGCCCATGATGACAAGCTTGTCGTCGAAGGGAAGCTTGCGGTTTTGGAAGCAAGCCACCATCAGCGCGATCAGAAAGATCACCACGATGGGAATGTTGTAGAACCCCATGGATATGCCCAAAACGTACTCGAACAGCACGCCTAGGCCCAGATACAGCACGAGGAACACCCCGATGGGCAGAAGCGCCTTCACGTTCCCCTTTTCCATGCACGAACCCCTTTCCAATTGGAACAATCCGCTTATTGTACCCTAGCAACGCCGATTCAGGTCGTGCAATATCCCCAAACCGCGCAAGGTCAAGTGCTCGTCGACGCAGGTCACGCGCTGCGAAAGCGCCGCCATCGTCTGCGCGTCCTCGCCCGTGGCAACAACGGTCGTCTGGTACCCCAGCTCGCGCCACACGGCGTCCACCAATCCGTCGATGCGAGCCACCTCTCCTATCACGACGCCCGACTGCATGGCTTCGCGCGTGTTCTTCCCGATCACCGACGCCGGCGTGCGAAGATCCACGACCGCCAGCTGAGCAGCCGCATCCGATACCGCCCGTGCAGAAAGCTTCAGACCCGGAGCGATGATGCCGCCCACGAACACGCCCTCGGCGTCGACCACCTCGAAGTTGGTCGTCGTGCCCAAATCGACCACCAGAAACGGCGGCTCGTACGCAGCCTTCGCGGCGGCAAGGTCGGCTACGCGGTCGGCCCCCAGCTCGCCCGGATCGTTGTAGCGCATCTTGACCCCCGTCTTCAAACCGGGGCCCACCACAACCGGACGCCTTCCCGTCAGGCTCTTCACGGCGGCAGTCCACGCGTCCGTCAAACCGGGAACCACCGACGCCACGATGCCGTCGTCAACGGAAACGGGATTGTCGAGCGTCGCCAGAAACGAGGAAATGCGAACGCGGACCTCGTCGGCCGTCATGCGCTCGTACGTTGTAGCCGTCCAGGTAGCCGTCAGCTCGCCCGCTTCGAACAAGCCCAGATTGGTCACCGAATTCCCCACGTCAACAGCCAACACCGACTGAGGCGCGCGCGTACGCTGCCCGGCTCGACCCTCGCCCATAGAAGCCGCCTTCCTTCATGAATTACACAATCACGCGAATTTAACGATACTCGTCGCGCGCCGCACCGATTATACTGTACGCGTCCGATCAGTAACCCGACTTCCTAAAACGCAAGGGGAAGCGGATATACGAAAAGGAGAAGGATATGGACTCTGTCAAAGGGCAGCTGACGCTGCGCGGCGTTCTCATAGGCTGCGTAGGCTGCGCCATCATCACCGCGGCATCGGTGTACACGGCCCTCAAAATGGGGGCGCTCCCCTGGCCCATCGTGTTCGCGGCCATCATCTCGCTGTTTTTCCTGAAAGGCCTCGGCCGCGGAAAAGCCAGCCTCAACGAAGCGAACGTCACGCATACGGTTATGTCGGCCGGCGCCATGGTAGCGGGCGGCCTCGCGTTCACCATCCCCGGCATCTGGATGCTGGGCTATGCCGACGAAGTGGGATGGTTCGAAATGCTCCTGGTTGCGCTGTCCGGCGTGATCCTGGGCCTCATCTGCACCGTTATGCTGCGGCGGCACTTCATCGAAGACGCCGAGCTGGAATACCCCATCGGAGAAGCGGCTGCGCAAACGCTCATCGCCGGCAACGCGGGAGGCAAGGTGGGCCTCAAGCTGTTCGGCTCCATGGGCCTTGCCAGCGTCTACACCGCGCTGCGCGATTTCTTCGGCGTGATTCCGGCCATGCTGTTCGGCAACGTAGCCGTTCCCGGCGTTGCGTTCGGCATCTACAACTCGCCCATGCTCTTGGCCGTAGGCTTTTTGGTGGGCACGGGCGCGGTGATCGTATGGTTCGCCGGCGCGCTGTTCGCGAACTTCGGCATCATCGTAGGCGGATCGGCAGCCGGACTGTGGGACGTCGCGTCCGGGCAGGGCATCGTGTCCAGCTTGGGCATGGGCGTGATGATGGGCGCCGGCCTGGGCGTCATCTTCAAGAACATCCTGCCCAAGGCATGGCAAATGATCAAGAACACGAAAGGCTCGCTCACCGTGGCCGCCAGCCCCGCGCCCTCGAACCTTTCAAGCGACGACCCGGCGGCACGGCGCCGCATCCGCCTAAGCGCGGGCATTGCCGCATGCGGCGTGGCGGCCGTGGCACTGCTCATCTGCTTCGGGCTGCAGCTCGGCCCCGTGCCCGCCGTCATCGTAGTGGCGCTTGCCTGGGTGGCTACGGCCATGAGCGCGCAAAGCGTCGGCCAAACGGGCATCGATCCCATGGAGATCTTCGGACTTATCGTGCTTCTGGCCGTGGCGGCCGTATCGAGCGTGCCGCAGGTTCAGCTGTTCTTCGTCGCGGGCATCGTAGCCGTCGCATGCGGCCTGGCCGGCGACGTGATGAACGATTTCCATGCCGGCCACGTGCTGGGAACCTCGCCGAAAGCGCAGTGGATCGGCCAGGCGATCGGCGCCGTGCTGGGCGCGATCGTGGCCGTGGCCGTCATGGCCGTGCTGGTGAGCGCCTACGGGCCGGAGTCGTTCGGGCCCACCGGATCGTTCGTGTCGGCGCAGGCTTCGGTCGTGGCCACCATGGTGTCGGGCATCCCGTCCGTACCGGCGTTCGCCCTTGGGCTTGCGGCGGGATTCGCGCTTTACCTGCTGAACTTCCCCGCCATGATGCTGGGCTTGGGCATCTACCTGCCTTTCTACATGTCGCTTACGGCGTTCATCGGCGCCATGGTCAAGGTGGTCTACGACGCCGTCTGCAAGCGTCGCCGCGCCAAGCTCTCCCCTGACGAGCGCGCCGCGAAAGAGAAGGAGCAGCAGGAGACCGGTCTTGTGGTGTCGAGCGGCGTTCTGGGCGGCGAGTCCATCGTAGGCGTGCTGGTGGCATTCGCCGCCGTGTTCGCCGGAATAGGCGCGTAACGCCGAGCACACAGCAACGACGCGACCTGCGGCATCGACATCGCCGCAGGTCGCGAACCACCGGCTGCGGCTGCGACCCGCAACCGCAGCCGGTGGTCGCGGGTCGCGCTCGCGGGTCGCAGCCCGCATTGTCGCCCGAAACGTACGGTTTTCTCGCCGAAACCGTACGTTTCGGGCGACAATGTTCGTCTTGCGAACCGAATGTCCACCATCCGCCCGCGCTGATTCTGTGAGATGATAGGTCAAGGTCTCATAGGGCGAATGGTGGTGAGATGCGATGAAAGCCAATGATGCAGAACTTGCCGGGCTGCTCTCGCAAGCCGAGCGTGCAGGAAAATGCCTGGTTCCCTCTTGCGATCGCGTTCGGGCGATCTTGCGGAGGCGCGCCGAATGCGGCGCGGTCGTTCGTCCGATGCGAGGCGTGTATGCAAGCTCGGCGTGCTGGAATGGGCTTTCGAGGTTCGATCAGGCGCTCTACGTGCTTCGCACCGTGCAGGAGCTGCATCCGGATTGGGTTTTTTGCCACGAATCGGCTGCCGTTGCATTCGGCCTGTCCGTTTCGTACAGCAGCCTGGACGTGGTTCACGTTGCAACGTCCCGGTCGAGGCGCAACGTCAGCTCGACGAGCGTTCGATGGCATGTGATTTCGGGCGACGAGCCCGTGGTCGTTCGCGGGCTTCGGGTAACGTCGCTTTCACGAACCGTTTTCGACTGCATGCGCACTTCCGGCTTCGAGCAAGCGCTTGCCGTTGCCGATAGCGCGCTGCGCATGAGCGGAAAACCATCGAGCTGGTTCGTTTCCCGCTTCAAGCGCTTGGGAAGCGGCCATGCGCATGTTGCCGATGCCGTTCGCACGATGTACCACGCCGACCCTTTGAGCGAAAGCGGGGGCGAATCCATTGCGCGCGCCGTGATGATCAGGCAGGGCTTCGCGCTTCCCGAGCTTCAGGTCGCTCTGCCGCAGCCCTTGCATGCGGGACGGTTCTATCGCGTCGATTTCCTTTGGACTCGCCTGGATGGAGGCAGGGTCCTCGGAGAGTTCGATGGGATGCAGAAATACGAGGATGCGGAGTTGCTCGGCGGCCGGCCTTCGTTGCGGGCGCTTGCCGATGAGCGTCATAGAGAAGCCCAGATTACGCTGTACGGCATGCCCATCGTCCGATTTTCGTACAAGGACGTGATGGACCAGGCACTTTTCGTGAAGCTGCTCGAAAGGTACGGGATTCCTCGCAGCACCGAAACCGCTCTTGCCGAGCGGAAGCTCGAACGCTCTCGCTCGGATTCGGCGCAGGTTTTCACGGTGCGCAGCTTCGAGGACGGCCCTTTCGAGCCTTTTGGCGCCTAGCTCAGGAAATTGTCGCCCGAAACGTACGGTTTCGGCGAGAAAACCGTACGTTTCGGGCGACAATAGGTCACGAGGATCGGGAGCAGGGACCGACGGACGCGGAACGGGAAGACGCCGATCTCGGGACGAGAACCGAACCAGAAAGCAGAAAGCGGGCCGAAGCCCGCTTTCACGTTAGTTGAACTTGAAGATCTTCTGGGCCATGCGATAGCCGGTGATGCCGATCTTGCGGCCCAAGCCGGTAGGCAGGTTCGTGCCCATATTGAGCGCGCTGCGGCGGATGCGGCGGTACACGTCCGAATCCTGGCGTTTCAGGTAATCCCAGATGGCCTCGCGCTTGTCCTCCGCCTCATCGGTGTCGATCATGCGCAAGAAGATGGAGCAGATGCACATCATCATGGACAGGTAGTTCTCCATGTAGCGCTCAAGACGCTTCTCGGGCACATCGTCGGGCAGGCGCACGGCGTCTATCATGGTGCGCGTCACGCGCAGCTGCTGATCGATGCGCCCGATCATGACGCTTTCGTTCACGCTCTGGTCTTCGCGACCGATAAAGTACCGATACATGTCCAGATCGCGATAGTAGATGGTCTTGACATGCGGCAGCGGAACGTACACGAAGATGTTGTCCACGTAGAACGTGTGCTTCGGCAGCTCCAACCCGATATCCTTCAAAAGCTGGGTGCGGTAGATGACCGAATGCATGAGCAGGTACTGGCTGGGCAGGAAGTGACCCACGTCGGCCCAACCGAACACGCGCCCCTCGGGAAACACGTTGCGGTAGTGCATGACGGTGCGCGACCCCTCGTGCACCTTCTCGTACACGTAGTTGCCGATTACCAGGTCAACGGCGTTTTCCAGCTCGCACTGGAAGCGCAGGTAGCCCATGATCTCCGACATGGCGTGCTCGTCGAGCCAGTCGTCGGAATCAACCACCTTGAAGTAGCGCCCCGTCGCGTTCGCAAGCCCCGTGTTCACCGCCTGGCCATGGCCGCCGTTCTCCTGATGCACGGCACGGATGATATCCGGATACTTCGCCGCCCAGGCGTCGGCCTTGGCGGGCGTCTCGTCCTTGGTCGAGCCGTCGTCCACGATGATGATCTCGATATCGTCGCCGCACTTCAGAATGGATTCTATGCACTTGTCCATATACGCCGCCGAGTTATAGCACGGAATGGCGAATGAAATGGTCTTCATGGTTCCTATCCCCGTCGTCTTGGTAGAGCGCGGCGGGAGCGTACCCGCCGCGCAATCGATGCCTGTTACCCCGCCAGCTGATCGGCCAGCGCAAGCGCGCGGCCGATGATGACGTCCATATTGTAGTAACGATACTCGGCCAAACGACCCAGCGGGTAGAAGTTCGCAAGCGGCTTGGTCAGCGCAAGATAGCGCTCGTAGTGAGCGTTGTTCTGGTCGTTGATGATGGCGTAGTACGGAATCTGCTTCTTCGGATCATCGTAGGAGTGGCTGTACTCCTTCATGATGGTGGTCTTGGGAGCCGTCTGGCCCGTCAGATGCTTGAACTCGGTGATGCGCGTGTAGTCCTCGGTCACGGTGAAGTTCACCGTTCCGCACGGAAGGACCTGCTCTTTGTCGTGCGTTTCGTACACGAAGTCCAAGCTGCGGTACGGCAAGCGCCCGAAGCGCGAGAGGAACAGCTCGTCAAGCGGCCCCGTATAGACGATGGGACCCTCGAACGCCTGATCCTTGACGTTAATAGCCGTGAGCGGAGCGTTCTCGTCGCCGCTCTCGAACTCCAGGTCGAACACGCTTTCCGCTTCGGTGTTCAGGCATACCACGATGTTCTCGTGGTCGAGCATGCGCTCGAACAGCGGCGTATAGCCGTCTGCGGGCATGCCCTGGTACGCATCCTGGAAATAGCGGTTGTCGCGCGACACGAACACGGGCACGCGCGCGGTCACGCTGGGATCGACCTCTTCGGGCGTGAGGCCCCACTGCTTCTGCGTGTAGTAGAGGAAGACGTTCTTGTAGATGAAGTCGGCGATCTCGGTAAGCTCGGGATCGTCCTGCGCGCGCAGCTCGTTGATGGTGACCTTGCGCTCGTCGCCGAACGTCTCGATCAGCTTTTCGGTCAGCTTGGCAGCCTTCTCCTGGCCGAACGCGATTTCCATCGAGTTCTTGTTGAACGGCACCGGCATGTACGTGCCGTACCAGTCCGCCAGAACCTCGTGCTGGTAATCGCGCCAATCGGTGAAGCGGCGCACGTAGTCGAAGGCGCGCTTGTCGTTGGTGTGGAAGATATGCGGCCCGTAGCGATGCACCAGGATGCCCGCTTCGTCCGCCTCGTCGTACATATTGCCGCCTATGTGGCCGCGCTTCTCGATGATGAGGACGCGCTTGCCGGCGCGCTCCGCCAACTCGCGCGCCACCACGCTGCCGGCAAAACCGCTGCCCACAACGATGACGTCGAAATCAAACCTGTCCAGATCAGTGAACTTCCGGTACTGCACACCCATGAAGCTGCCTTCCTTGTCCTTCCCGCCGGCTCATCTGCGCCTGCGAGGGAATCCTATGGTTGAGACGCGCGCTTTGCCGCGCCAAATATGCCGCACGTTATTTTACCGGGAAGGGTCGGGGCTGCGTGGATTATCATATAAAGTGGATAAATTCGGAAACGAATGCGAGCGCGGCCGCAGCGCTGGAAGCGGCAATTTGATACTTGATCGTAAGGACGGTGCCATGAGTTCATTTCTCGATTCCATGCTCGCCCGAGCCACGGAGAACAAGCAAACCATCGTGCTCCCTGAAGGCGACGACGAGCGTACGCTGGCGGCTGCGGAGCGCATCCTGGCCGACGGCGTGGCCGACCTCGTCATCCTTGGCGACGCGGCCGCCATCGAAGCCTCCGCATACCGACTCGACGGTGCGCGGATCGTGGACCCGCGCACGTCCGAGCTGCGCGCCGAGCTTGCAAGCCAATTCTACGAGCTGCGCAAAGCGAAGGGCATGACCCCCGAAGCCGCCGACGAGAAGCTGAACGACGTGCTGTACTTCGGCGTCATGATGGTGAAGGCCGGCCTTGCCGACGGCATGGTGGCCGGCGCTTGCCACTCCACGGGCGACGTGCTGCGCCCCAGCCTGCAGATTCTCAAGACCGCACCGGGCGTGAAGCTGGTCAGCTCGTTCTTCATCATGGTGGTTCCCAACTGCGATTTGGGCCAGGAAGGAACCTTCCTGTTCAGCGACTGCGGCCTGGAAGTGCAGCCCGACGCCGAAAAGCTGGCGCATATCGCAGTGAACTCCGCAAAGTCGTGGAAAACGATCATCGGCACCGAGCCCACCGTGGCGATGCTCTCGCATTCGTCGTACGGCTCGGCGAAGAACGACGACGCCGCCAAGGTGGTCGAAGCTACGGCCATCGCCAAGGAGCTGGCACCGGAATTGGCGCTTGACGGCGAGCTTCAGCTTGATGCTGCCATCGTTCCCTCCGTGGGCGCATCGAAGGCTCCGGACTCCCCCGTTGCGGGCCGCGCCAACGTGCTGATCTTCCCCGACCTGGACGCCGGCAACATCGGATACAAGCTGGTGCAGCGCCTGGCGCGCGCCGAGGCGTACGGCCCGGTGACGCAGGGCATCGCAGCCCCGGTGAACGACCTGTCGCGCGGATGCACCGCCGACGACATCGTGGGCGTCATCGCCATCACCTGCGTGCAGGCCCAGGCGAAGAAAGCCGCCGAATAACCTACCGGAACGGCACCTGCAATCGACGGTAAAAAAGGCGACCCGTAGGTCGCCTTTTTTACCGTCGATTGCACCGAACGCGCTAGATCAGCGGCTCGTTCGCCTTCTCGTGCACGATGTCGAAGGTGTCGCGAGCGATCATGTACTCCTCGTTCGTGGGAATGATGATGATCTTCACCAGCGAGCTGTCCGTCGAAATCTCGCGCTCGAAGCCGCGCTGGCGGTTGCGCTCCTCGTCCAGGACGATGCCAAGGGGCTGCAAGCCCGAGAAGATCATGCGGCGCATCTTCTCGCAGTTCTCGCCCACGCCCGCCGTCAACACGATGGCGTCCACGCCGCCCATGACGGCGATGTACTGGCCAATGTACTTTTTCACCGAGTTCGAGTACATGTCGTAAGCAAGCTGCGCGCGCTCGTCGCCCTGTTCGGAGGCGTCGCGCACGCTGCGCAGATCGTTCGAGATGCCGGAGATGCCCAGAAGACCCGACTTCTTGTTCATCAAGTCGTTCATCTCGGCGCCGGTCAGGTTCTCATGCTCCATGACGAACGGCACGATGGCAGGGTCGATCGCTCCGCAACGCGTGCCCATCATGAGGCCGTCGAGCGGCGTGAGCCCCATGGACGTGTCCACGGCCACGCCGTGGTCGATGGCGCTGATGGAGCAGCCGTTGCCCAGGTGGCACGTGATCAGCTTGAGGTCCTCGATCGGCTCGTCGAGCACCACTGCCGCGCGCTCGGAGATGTAACGATGGGAAGTGCCGTGCGCACCGTACTTGCGGATGGCGTACTTCTCGTACAGCTCGTAAGGCAAGGGGTACATGAACGCCTTCGGCGGCAGCGTCTGGAAGAACGACGTGTCGAACACAGCCACCATGGGCACGTTCGGCATGTGCTTTATGCACGCATGAATGCCCATGAGCGCGGCGCCGTTGTGCAAAGGAGCAAGCTCCGCCAACTCGTCGATCTTCGCGATCACCTCGTCGTCAATGAGGACGGACCGGTCGAAGTACTTCCCGCCCTGCACGATGCGATGCCCAACGGCGTCGATTTCCGAAAGGGAATCGATGGCCTTGGTAGGTCCCTCGGTCAAAGATTCGAGCACCAACGCCATCGCGTCGTCATGATCGGCCATTTTCGCATCGATGACCTGCTCGTTCTCGTCAAGACCATGCTTGTGAAAAGCCTCGGCGGAACCCACGCGCTCGCAGATGCCCTTCGCCAAAAGCTCATGCTGCTCAACGTTGACCAGCTGGTACTTCAAGGAAGATGATCCCGCATTGATAACTAGGACGTTCAACGATCTGCCTCCTTATTTACTATTCCCAAGGGATATATTTTAGGCGCATGCGCAAAAGGCCGTATTCAAAGGAGGCGTCCTATCGGCAAGCGGCGCGCCGTTCACCGAAAACAAAGCCGGACCTTTATGCCGGATACAGCAAGAGCCGGCAAGGCAGAAGGGCATCCCCCACCTTACCGGCTCCGTCTTGTCAGCCCTGCGCCCTTGTGGGCGAAGATGCTACTTTTGCGAAGGATCGCCCGAATTCATGGGCGCGCCGCCCAAAACGTGCACGTGAACATGGTGCACGGACTGCTGCGCGTCGTCGTTCGTGTTCACGATCACGCGGTAGCCGCTCTCGGCGATGCCCTTGAGCTCGGCTACTTTCTTGACCGTGTTGAACAGGTACCCCATCTCATCCTCGGGAATGTTGTCGCCGATGTTGTCGTAGTGGTTCTTCGGCACGATGAGCGTGTGCACGGGCATCTGCGGATTGACGTCCTCGAACGCCAACACGCGATCGTCCTCGTACACCTTAGTCGACGGGATCTCCCCCGCCACGATCTTGCAGAACAGGCAATCCTCTTTGATCATGCTGATCCCTCTTTCCGGTTCGAGCGTATCTTGGGAACGCCGCCGACGACGGCGCGCCCCGAAACCTATCGGCTTCGCCAAGCGTTCGGGATGGGGCCTCGCAAGATCCTTGGAACAAAGCGACGGTCTTGCGGACCCCACCCCGAGCGCAGGAACGCATCAGGACAGGCTGGTGTCGCGCGCGCCGTCGTCGGTGTCGGCCACGAGCTCGCCCATGAGCACGTCCACCTTTTGCTGCGCCTCGGTCAAACGGCCCTGCAAAGCGCGCAGAAGCGACACGCCGCGCTCGTAGCTTCGCAGGCTGTCCTCCAGCTCGAGCGAATTGCTCTCCAAAACGCCTACGATGCCGTCCAACTCCGCCATGGCCTCGCGAAACGACAGCTCCTCGATGGGCTTCGGTTCGGTATTCTCCATCATGACACGTCCTCCCAAACTACGACTTCGGTATCGATTCGATGCGTGTTCTCCACGCGGCAAGCAAGCACGCCGTCGAACACCGACACGTCCACCAGCGAGCCGACGGGCGCAGCTTCCACGCTTTTCACCACGCCGCCCTCGGCGGTGCGCGCGATGGCGTAGCCGCGACCCAGCACGGCAAGCGGCGAAAGGTCGTTCAAGCGGGCAGCGGCAAGACCGGCCTGCTGCTCGAACCGCGCAACAACCGCATTGCCCGCAAGGGCAAGCCGATCGCGTTCGCGCGCAAGGTGTTCGCGATCGCGCGCCACGTTCTGCGGAAGGACGCGCGCAAGGCGTTCGCGCTGACGCTCCAATCGCTCTTGATCGCGCTCGAGGTTCGCGGGGATGGCGCGGAACAAGCGCTCCGCAGCCATGTCAAGCCCTTGCGCCTCGGCCGCGAACAGCAGGTTCGCATCGCGCAGCACGGGCCGGGTCGCAATGCGTCGCACCTCGGCCGTCGCTCGCTCCACGGCGCGCCCGGCGCTCGCGGCAAGCGATCGCGAACGAGCCTCGAGCACATGCTCCAAGCTTTCGCGCGCCGGGCTTACCGCTTCCGCGGCAGCCGTGGGCGTAGAGGCGCGCACGTCGGCGACCATGTCCGCAATGGACGTGTCGGGCTCGTGCCCGATGCCGGTCACCACGGGCACGGGGCATTTCGAGATCGCCCGCGCAAGCCCTTCGTCGTTGAACGGCATGAGGTCTTCGAACGACCCGCCGCCGCGCACCACGAGGATCACCTCGGCGCCCGCGCGCAGCACGCAGCGCATGCCCTCGACGATATCCTCCGGCGCGCGCGGACCTTCCACCGGAACACCCGCCAAAACGACGCGCGCTACGGGAAAGCGGCGCCGCAGCGTGCGCAGCACGTCATGGACGGCCGCGCCGCGCGGTGAGGTTACCAGGCCGATCGTCAGGGGAAACGCCGGAACAGGCTGCTTGCGCTCCGGCCGCATGAGCCCTTCGGCCTCCAGCTTGCGCGCCAGGTTCGCCACCTGCAAGCGCAGGTTGCCCTCGCCCGCCAGCGCCACGGAGAACACGTCGAAGTTCATGCGCCCCTTCGCTGCGTACAGCGTGAAGCGACCGGTCAACTCCACCAGCTGCCCCACGCTCAACTGCACGCCGGACGCCTGGTAGCGATTGACCCACATCATGCAGGGCAGAGCGGCGCTCTTGTCCTTGACGGTGAAGTACACCGCCTTGTAGCCCGGCTTGTTGGAAAGCTCGGACACTTCGCCCACAAGCCGCACCGTCACGCCTTCGAGCGCGCTTTTCGCAAGCGACATCGCGGCGGAAACGGAAAGCGCCGCCGATTTTTCCTGTTCGTCCATGGATCGACGCTATTCCTGGCGCTGGCTCAGCAGCCACAGAAGCTGCAGGACGGAGGTGAGGGCGGCCGCCACGTAGGTGAGCGCGCATGCGCGCAGCACGCTGAACGAGCCCGCCTGTTCGGACTGCGGCAGCGCAGCGGTGTTCATGTACACCATGGCCCGCTTGGAGGCATCGAACTCAACCGGCAGCGTGACCAGCTGGAACAGCACCACAGCACCGTACATGACGATGGCGAGCGTCTGCATGCCCATGCTCTGCATGAAAATGCCCAGCATCAGCAAGAAGATCCACGCGTTCGAAGCCAAGTTCACCACGGGCACCAGAGCGCCGCGGATCTTCATGGGCGCGTAGCCCTGCGCGAACTGGTACGCATGGCCCACCTCGTGGCAAGCGGTAGCCGTGGCGGTGATGGAACGTCCGTCGTACGAATCGGGGCCCAGCGTCACCGAGTTCGTGCGCGGGTCGAAGAAGTCCTGGCCGGGACCGCCCCGATGCACCTCGACGCCCGTGATGCCGTAGTACTGCAGCATGCGGCGCGCGGTTTCAGCGCCGGTCAGGCCCGTGGAAATGGGCACATGCGTGTACTTCTTCAGCTGAGAATTGACGTACCACGTGGCGAAGCCGCCGATGGCAAGCGTAACGACGATCAAGAGGATATACGATGTGCTCAACTCGAAACACTCCTTCGAAGGGGTAGCTTCCGCGGCCGCTCCGGCCGCTGCATCTCTTACCCTTTCAGTATACAAGACCCAGAAATCACGCTGAAAACAAGCCGAAAAGCTATGTGAAATCACCAAACGTCCGTCACCGTTTCGTGAACTGCAAGATGCGGGGCCGAGCCCCGCAAAGCAGGCGCTTACGCGATGCGGTCCACCTTGAGATCGCCCCCGTCGAGCCTGAGCGACAGCTTGCCCTCCAAAAGCTCCAAAAGCTCCTCGCCCACGAGCGAGCGACGCCATCCGCGCAAAAGGTCGATGTTGTCGCGATAGCCGCGCGCGACCCGCGCAAGGTCGTCGTGGCTCGCCAAGGTGGGAAACGCCACGCCGCTCTCCTTCGCACGCAAGCGCACGACAGCCGTCATCATATCAACCTGCGCGTCGACGTTCGGCTCGTTCTTGCTGCACCGATCGACGTCAGGCCAGGAATCAGGCGGTGCGTCCAGCGCGGATCCCATGAGCGAAACCACCGCGCGCGCCTCGCGCGTCGACAGCTTGTCGGACATGCCGCGCACCATGAACAATTCGTCGATGGAACGCGCCTCGCGCTTGCACGCTTCGACGATCTGCTCGTCGGTGATCACCCATTTGCGCGGCACGTCGCGGCGCTGGGCCTCCAGCTCGCGCCAGGCTGCCACCTCGCGCGCCGCCGAAAGCTGGCGCCGCGACAGCTGCGAGACCCGCTTGAGGCGGCGATAGCGGCTGCGCTCGTCAGTCGCGTACTTGGCCGGGTCGCTCATCTCCTTGAAGTCGCGATCGAGCCACGAAAGCCTGCCCTTTCGGTCGAGCTGCGCGCGCATGCGCGCGTACATGCGCGGCAAGTACAGCACGTCGTCGGCCGCGTATTCCAACTGGGATTCGGACAAGGGCCGACGCGACCAATCGGTGAACGAGTCGATCTTCTTGAGCGTGACGCCGCATTCCGTCCCCACCAGCGCGGCGTAGCCGATCTGCTGCGTGTGGCCCAGAAGGGCTGCCGCCACCTGCGTGTCGAAAATCGGCCGCGGCAGCACGCCCACTTCGCGCAAAAGAATCTCCAGATCCTGAGAACCCGCATGGAACAGCTTTACGACACTTTCATTTTCCAGCACCGGCTTCAGTGCGCCCAGATCGCCGACGGAGAACGGATCCACGATAACGGCTTCGTCGTCGGTGGCCAGCTGAATAAGGCACAGCTTGGCGTAGTAGGTTTTCTCACGAAGAAACTCCGTATCGATCGCCAGGACGCTCGAACGCATGGCGCGCTCGACGAACGCCACGAGGTTTTCTTGGTTTGCTATGTACACCGGGGGTTCCTTACCTTGTGTTTCACGCTCTATGTTGTACCATGCCATCATAGCAACTGAAAGGGAATCTGTGAAACTGCTCGTCATCAACAATCTCTCGTCCGGGTTCGGAGACGGCTCCGTATACGACTTCATCCGCTCCGCCGTCCAAGACGGAGACGAGGTATGCGTCCGCTCAACCGACGGAACGACCCCCGTGAGCGCGCTGCTCGACGACGCCGCATCCTACGACGCCGTGGTTGCAAGCGGCGGCGACGGCACGGTGGCGACGGTCAACTATCTGCTGGCGAACACGGGCGTGCCCGTTTTGCCGTTTCCCGCGGGAACCGCGAACCTGCTTGCGCTGAACCTCTCCTCGCCTCTTGAGCCGCACGCCTTGGCGAAGATGGTCCGGGAAATGCGCACCCTCGACTTCGACATGGGCGAAATCGAGGTGGCCGACAAGCGGTTCGGCTTCGGCATCATGGCCGGAGCAGGCTACGACGCCGCCATCATGCACGGCGCCGAACCTGCAAAGCGCCTGTTCGGACCTATGGCTTATCTTTCGGCGGCCATCGCGAACCCGCTGCCGCAAACGTCGCGCTTCACCATCGAGCTGGATGGGGAAACCGTGCAAAGCGAGGGCGTGGGCATCCTTTTGGTAAACTTCTCCCGCATCCAATTCGACATCGCCGTCACGCACGAGAACAAGCCGCGCGACGGCGTGTTCGACGTAGTGGTGCTCAAAGCGCAGAACGCCTTCGAGCTGATTCCGGCGCTGTTGGCGGGAATCCTGGATCGAGGGGGCGATTTTCCCGATCGAACGGGCGCCCTGGAAATCCACCGCGCGCGCACGGTGCGCGTAGAGGCCGATCCGCCCATGGAAGTGCAGTACGACGGCGAAGCCACCCGCCTCACGACCCCCTTCAGCGCGCGCATGATGCCGCATGCGGCACGCCTCATCGTGTCGGAAGAAGGCTACAACCAGTTCGCGGAATAGCTGCTTCGCGCCTTGCGCTTATCGGCTTCGACGCGCTTCCGCGCCAGCATCGGGGACGTTTTCCCCGCAACCTCACGAACCTTGCACCCCGTTGCGAACCCCGCAACCCCCGTGAACCTCACGAACCCTGCACCCCCGCAAACCTCGGCCGCGTGTCAAAACGGACGAGTTTTGCGGGGGTTTTTGCGCTTTCGCCCGAAGGTTGTGCGCCGAGGTTTTTTATCGTCCCAGGTCACAGAGTCGACGATTGCTTTTATTCTCGTTTGAGGACCAGCAAAACTCGTCCGTTTTGACACGCACGGCAACGTGCACCCGGCATCGCATCCGCCAGCGCAGCAACATCCACCCGGCGGCACACCCGCCAGCACAGCAACATCCACCCGGCATCGCTCGCGCCAGCGCGACGGCGCGCGCAAAACGGCCGTGCAGCTTGCTGCAGCTGCACGGCCGTTCGTCAGCGAACCATCGGGAAGGGGCAGCCCTACTTGTCCTTCGGCACCTCGTAGGTGGGATCGTCGCCGGAAACGTCCTCCACCTTCGCGCCTATCTCCAAAGGCTGGCTGAACGATTCCCCGGCCGCGGCAGAACCGGCCATCAGCTCTTTGAACGATGCGGCGTCCTCGCCCACCATCGGCATCATCACGTACACGTTGTTGCCGATGATCACCGGACGGACGCGATCGGCAACGGCGTCGCGCGCCGCGTCGGCCGGCTTGCCGGAGGCCACGTCGGCAGCCGCCTCGCGCTTGAGCTCTTCAAGCATCTCGGTGCGCACGTTTTCGATCTGAGCTGCCGTCTCGTTCTTCCAGCGCTCCTTGCGCCACGCAAGGAAGTTCGCGTTGTAGCGCATCTGGATAAGCTCGAGCACGATGCAGAACACCATGGCGAAGTACACGATCAGCTTCTCAAGCGGCATGTGCAGAAGCTCGATGCCCGTATGGAAGCCGGCGCTGTCGATGACGAGCAACCCGCCGATAGCCACGATGAACGTGAGCGCGAGCATCTTCATCTCGGGATGACCGTTGATGAAGTTGGAGATGGGGTCGATAAAGATCATCATCAAGAACACGGCCGACATGACTGCGATGATCATGATGATAAGGTGGTCGGCCATGCCCACCGCCGTGATGACCGAGTCGATGGAGAACACCAAGTCCATGACCATGATGGTGCCCACGGCCTGCGGCAGCGCGATGCGGTGCAGCGCCTTGTGCTCTTCGCAATGCTCGGCCTTGACCTCGGTGAGCTTGAGCGTATCGCGCAGCTCGGCGATGCCCTTGTAGATCAAGTACCCGCCGCCGATCAGCAGAACCAGGTCGCGCACGGAGAATCCGTGGGTGTAGGGGCCCAGGTCGACCGTGAACAAAGGCTCGGTCATGTGCACGAGGAACGAGGCGAAGCACAGAAACACGATGCGCATGACGAGCGCGCCGGCAAGGCCGAGCTTGCGACCGATGTGCTGCTTGTCCTCGGGCAGGCGGTTCGTCGTAATGGAGATGAACACCAGGTTGTCCACGCCCAGCACGATCTCCAGGAAAATGAGGCTGACCAAGCTGATCCAAGCCTCGGGTGATGCGAAGATTGAAAGATCCACGGGTTGATTGCTCCTTCTGCTGCTTCTTCGGTTGCTCGTCTTTTCCCGGGGAAGGCGCAGCTCACAAAAAAAGACTCATGGCGCGGCTGCAGATGCATGCGAACCGCGCCATGAGTCTCGTTAATTAAGACACGCCAGACCTTTCGGCCATGATGTTGAACGTGTCGCATGCGCGCTAAAGCCGCATGCCAACTACTCCCCCACGGGCGGATCGTATCCTAACACGAGGTTCCCACGTCGGCAATGCTATACTACGCAATGCACAAAATCATCCCGGACGAACCCGAGACCTCCTGCAGGAGATGCCATGCAGTTCAATTTCTTCAACAAGCGCAACGACTACGTCGAAAGCGACGGCCCCGTCCGCTACCTGGACGCCAGCGGCCTTCAACGCCCGCTCGACATGCCGCGCTCCCAACTGGCCATCATGGGCCTGTTCGTGGCGGCAGCTGCCGTCATCGGCGGATTCATGCTGTTCAACGTGCTTGACGAGGTGCAGGGCAAAGCGGCCCGCGCCCAGGCGAGCGTCGAACAGAACCTGGCTCGCGAAGTTACGTACGACCTGCCGGTTTTGCCCTCCGTCATCCAAAACGGCGACAACGCCAGCATCAAGCAGGGATTCGTGGACGCCGGCGCAACCATCTACGACACCACGAGCGAAGAGGAAGCCGCCGCCGGCAACATGGACATCATCAAGCTGCCCTCCAACGTGAGCGAGCTTGACGCGGGTGTCCTGTACAGCAAGGGCGTAGCGAACCTGAGCGCCGCCGAAGCCGCGCTGCTGCTGAACGGGTCGTGGACCCTCGAGGTCGACCGCAGCGAAGGCGTTTCCATGCGCGTCACGTACGCGGACTTCACGTCGGGAACCGTGGAAGCGGCCGTGCAGGCGGCCATCGCCTCCGAAGGATTCGACCCGGCCACCACCCCCGAGGGCGGCGCGGGCGTCGACGAGGTGGGCAACACCTTCCAAACCGGCACCGTCGACGTAGGGGGCACCGTCTACACCTGGAAGGTGTCCGCCATCGCGCTTTCCAGCGTCTACGACATCTCCGGCCTGCCCGACACCGCCGTGTACGTCGGCGTACGACTCACGCTGTAGCAGACAAACCGCAGGAAGACGGGGTCATCGACCCCGTCTTTTTCGATGCCGGGCTTCGTTTTCCCGTTTCGCCCTTCCCTAATATCCTCGCAAAAGAATAGAAGAAAACCCTCGCAACAAGGCGGGTTTATCCCCTCCTTGCACTCGGACATACCCCGATAGGCACCGCGCCCGTTCAAGCGCATGATACAGGGTACGAGGAGGGGATTTCATGAAACTATCGAGCGTCATAGCGGGCGCATCGGCCGCCATCGTGGCCTTCCAGGCAGTTGCCTACGCCTCTCGCGGCGAGTCCAGCTTGCTGCGCCCTCCGGGAGCGCAGGGCGAATCCGATTTCATGGCGCGCTGCATCAAATGCGGCAAGTGCATCGAAGCGTGCCCGTACCAAGCGCTCAAGCCCGCAGGCAACGAAGCCGGCATGGCCGTCGGCACGCCGCGCATCGACGCACGCGACCAGGCATGCCGCCTTTGCGAAGACTTCCCCTGCGTCGACGCCTGCCCCACCGGCGCGCTGCGCGACGTATCCGCGCGCTCCGACGTGCGCATGGGCGTAGCCGTCGTCGACGAGGAAGGCTGCATCGCGTTTCAAGGCATGCGCTGCGAGGTGTGCTACCGCGCCTGCCCCCTTATCGACCAGGCTATCGTCATCGACTACCGCATGCGCGAAGGCGACGCCATCCACACGCTGTTCGCCCCCGTCATCGACGAGGACGCGTGCGTCGGCTGCGGGCTGTGCGTCGAGCGCTGCGTGGTCAGCGAGCCGACCGTGCCCATCCGCATCGCGACCGATGCGGAACGCGCGCGAGGCAATCCGCAGTAACGAAGCTGCGAACGAGGTTTCACACCGTCCGGACGGCGGTTGAGGACACGAATGCAACGGGAGAGAAACGGGAGAAGGAGGGATGTCATGGACATCTCAAGACGAGGGTTCGTCAAAGCCACGGCCGTAGCGCTGGCAAGCGCCGCGGCGGCGGGCACCATGTCGTCGCTCGTTGGATGCGGCAGCAACCAGCAGGGAGCGTCTTCGGGCGAGGGGCAGAAATTCACGTCGGTGTGCCGTTTCTGCGGCTGCGGCTGCGGGGTCATCTGCGAAGTGAAGGACAACAAGCTGGTGTCGGTGACGGGAGACCCGGACAACCAGTCCAACAAGGGCCTCAACTGCGTCAAGGGCTACTATCTGGCAAAGATCCTGTACGGGGACGACCGTCTGACCGTGCCGCTTATCCGCGACGACAAGTCCACGAAGGGCACCGACGACGGCCTGCGCGAAGCCACCTGGGACGAGGCGCTCGAACTGGTGGCGGGCAAGCTCAAGGACACCTGGAAGAAGGACAAGAGCCGCCTGGCGTTCTGGGGATCGGGCCAGCAGCCCATCACGGAAGGCTACGCCACCGCCAAGTTCTGGAAGGCCGGCCTGCTGTCCAACAACATCGACCCGAACGCGCGCCTGTGCATGGCCAGCGCCGTGGTCGGCTTCATGAACGTGTTCCAGACCGACGAGCCGGCCGGCAGCTACAGCGACCTGGACGAAGCCGACGTGTTCGTCACCTGGGGCGCCAACATGGCCGAGGCCCATCCCATGCTGTACTCGCGCCTGACCGCGCGCAAGCTCTCGGGTACCAACGTGAAGCACTACGACCTGACCACGCTCAAGACGCGCACGAGCGCAAGCGCCGACAAGGTCATGGTCTTCAAGCCCAACACCGACCTGGCCATTGCCAACTGCATCGCCAACTACCTGGTGCAGAACAAGAAGTACGACGAAGCCTTCGTCAACGACCACTTGCAGTTCAAACAGGGAACCGAGAACATCGGCAACGCCATCGACGACGGATACGATGCCAGCGACGTCGGCAAATCGGTAGACAAGGTGGAGCCCATCACATTCGAGGAGTACGCCGCGCGTCTGGAGCCCTATACCCTCGAGTACACCGCGCAGCTGTCCGGCGTAGCCGCCGAGGACCTCAAAGAGCTGGCCGAGGTGTTCGCCGACCCGAACAAGAAGGTCATGTCGCTGTGGACCATGGGCGTGAACCAGCACAACCGCGGCACGTGGATGAACCACAACATCTACAACGTCCACCTGCTGTCGGGCAAGATCGCGCAGCCCGGCAACGGCCCCTTCTCGCTGACCGGTCAGCCCACCGCCTGCGGCACCGCGCGCGAAGTGGGCACCTTCAGCCACCGCCTGCCCGCCGACCTGCTGGTGGCCAACGCGCAGCATCGTCGTTACACCGAAGTCATCTGGAACCTGCCTGAGGGCTATCTGGACGAAATCCAGAAGCCGGGCTTCCACACGGTCAAGATCTTCCGTGAAATGTCCAAGGGCAACATAGACTTCCTGTGGTCCGCGCACAACAACTGGGCCGTTTCCATGCCGAACCTCACCCGCTTCTTGGGCAAGAGCGACAAGACGGGCGTCATGGACACGTTCGTCGTGGTGAACGAGGTCTACCCCACCCTGTCCACGAAATACGCCGACGTGGTGCTCCCCGTGGCCATGTGGGTGGAGCGCGAAGGCCAGTTCGGCAACGCCGAGCGCCGCACCGCCGTGTTCGAGAAGGCCGTCGACCCGCCGGGCGAGGCGAAGTGGGACCTGTGGGTCATCATGGAGGTGGCGCGCCGCGTGCTCGACGGCGAGAAGATCGACGGGCAGGATGCGTTCGACCGCCTGTTCGGCGATATCTACGACAAGAGCGCCGCTGATTTCAAGGGCGATTCGCGCGAAACGAACCGCGCCATCTGGGAAGAGTACCGCACGTTCTCGAACCCCGATCTGAACGAGAAGGCCCAGGCCATCAACAACGACGTCGACGGGAAGTTCGAAGCCAAGCTGAAGATGGAGAACAAGCAGCTTGCACCCTACGACGAATACCTGACGCATCACGGCCTGACCTGGCCCGTGCGCGAGGTGAACGGCACGTGGCTGCCCACGAAGTGGCGCTTCTCCACCGGCAAGCAGGAGGACGGCTTCGACGAGGTGGGCGTGGCCCAGTACGGCAAGGAAGGCCTGGCCGGCGGCGTGAGCTTCTACAAGTCCGCCAAGATGAAGCCCTCCGTGGTGTTTCGCCCCTACGAACCGCCCGCGGAAGAGCCGGACAAGGAGTACCCGTTCGTGTTCTGCACGGGCCGCCTGCTGGAGCATTGGCACACCGGATCGATGACGCGGCGCGTGCCCGAGCTGGATCGCGCGCTTCCCGAGGCGCTGCTCAACATGAGCCCGGAGGACTGCGCGAAGATGGACATCAAGGACGGCGATATGGTCAAGGTGAAGTCGCGCTTCGGAGAGTTCGAGATCAAGGTGTCGACGGCTGGACGCACCGAGCCTCCCGCCGGTACGGTGTTCGCGCCCTTCTTCGCGGAGGAAACGCTGATCAACCTGGCCGTGCAGGATACGTACTGCCCGCTGTCCAAAGAGCCCGACTACAAGAAGACCTGCGTGTCCATCACGAAGGTAGAGAGGTGAAACCGATGAAGAAGAAAGCTATCGCCACCGCCCTCGTGCTGACCATGGCCCTTGGCGCAGGCGCGCTTGCCGGGTGCGCGACCGAGCGCGCAGGCTACACCGGAAACGACGACATCCCGCCGGGAGCGGCGCCGCTTATGCCGCCCACGCACGTCGGACGCGCGGACAACCTGGGAGCAGCCGGCTGTTACGGCTGCCACGGCGCGAACGATCTGGCGAACCCCATGCTGAACGGGGCAACCGCTCTGCCCGACGACCACTACAAAGACGGCAACGTGGAAACGAAGCAGATCGAACCCACGCGCGAGCAGTGCATCACCTGCCATCCGCAGGGGTAGCGCGCGCGTCGAAACGGCTTGCCCATCCCCGCGTCTGCACATTGCCATGAGCAGACGCATTCCCTCCCCGCCCGCCTCCCCTGTTGAGGGGAGGCGGGCACCGGAAGGACAAAACGAGTAAGGAGAGCACCATGGTCATCTCGAGCCTGGTCATCGAAACGGCGCCCGCGCGGACCGAAGACGTCGCGCGCGAGCTTGACCTGCGCGAAGGCGTGGAGGTTCACGAAGTGAACGGGTACAAGATCGTCGTCACCATCGAGGCCGAAACGGTCGACGCGTCGCATGCCGTCGCAAGCGGGTTCATCGGCATCGAAGGCGTCACCGGCATCAACCTGGTGTACGCGAACTTCGAGGACGACCCCACGCTTGCCAAGGTCGGATCGCGATGAGCGACGCACGGACCGCATCGCGCGGGTTTCGCTGGACGTGGCTGCGCCGCAGCGCGCAGGTGGGCGCCCTCGTGCTGTTCGCGTTGCCGCTGATCGCAGCCGGATGGGGTCTTTTCGGCCTGTTCGCCGGAGGCGAGGAAGCGGTCCCCGCGCCCGCGCAGCTGCCGTTCTTCGGGAGCCTGTCGTCGTCCTCGATCTTCGGCATCGAAGTGCTCGACCCGTTCGCCATGCTCCAAACCATAGCGGCGTCGAAGACCTTCGCGCTTGACTGGCTGTTGGCCGCCTTGCCCGTTCTTGTATTGTACGGCCTGATCAGAGGCAGGGCATTCTGCGGATGGATATGTCCCGTGAACCTGGTGCTCGAGCTGGTCGACGCCCTGCGCCGCAAGCTCGGCATCGAAGTGCGCGAGGCGCCCGTGCCCCGGCGCGCGAAGCTGTGGATAGCCCTGGCCGTGCTTGCGCTGTCCGCCGTCACGAGCATTCCGGTGTTCGAAGCGTTCTCGCCCATCAGCGCGATCAACAAGGGCATCCTGTTCGGTGCCGTTACGGGCCTATGGGTGCTGGGCGCCATCGTGTTGGCGGAGCTGTTCTGGGGGCATCGCGTATGGTGTCGCTCGCTCTGTCCGCTTGGCGGCTTTTACCAAGCCGTCGGGCGCGCAGGCCAGGTGAACGTACGCCTCGACCACGCAGCCTGCATCCACTGCGACGCCTGCAAGAACGCCTGCCTGTGCGACCCCGCCATATTGGAGCCCGTCTTGGCCGAGCGCGACGTCATCGTGCGCGCGGGCGACTGCATGGCCTGCGGATCGTGCATCGACGCCTGCCCGACGCGCGCGCTCTCGTTTTGCGTGGGCCGCAGCGCAAAGCCCGCGCGCCCGAACGCCGAAGCATAGGGCGCGCACCGCATGCGGGACCGCCCAGACGGCCCCGCCGCGCTTTCGCGCTACACGTTGAGCAGCTTGTGCCTGAGCGCGTAATCCACCAGGTCGGCACGGGTCTTCAAACCCAGCTTCTGGTAAATCTTCGAACGGTGCGCCTCGATGGTCTTCACGGAAAGGTATATCTGCTCCGAGATTTCCTTGTTCGTGAAGCCCTTGGCCAAAAGCTGAAGCACCTCCAGCTCCCGATTCGAGAGCTGCTGATAGGATCGGTCTTCTTCCTCTCCACCTTTGACCAGCTGTTTCGTAAGAAGCGCCGTCATCTTCGGATGAATGTAGCTGCCCCCTTCAGCCACGGCATGCACCGCCGCAAGCAGTTCTTCGGAGCTTGAGTTCTTCAGCACGTAGCCTGCCGCGCCGCCGCGCAAGGTGTAGAACAGGTACTCCGGCTCGGCGAACATCGTCAAGATGATCACCTTGGTGCACGGAAAATCCTTCGTGATCTTCTCGCACGCAACCAGCCCGCTTTGCCCCGGAGGCATCGAGATGTCCATGAGCAGGATGTCGGGCTTTTCGCGCGCGACGATGGCGTACGCCTGCGCGCCGTCCGCCGCTTCCGCCACTACCTTGAGGTCGGGGTCTTGCTCCAGGATCATCTTGAACCCGGCGCGCACCACCTCGTGATCGTCCGCAAGCATGACACGTATCATGCGTCCACCTCCTTGCCCTCGACAATGTTCATCGGCGAAACGAGCGTGACCTTCGTGCCGTTCGGACCCGACTCCATGGTCAGCATCGCGCCGATGATGCTCGCACGCTCCCGCATACCGGAAAGTCCGCAGCCGCTCCCCTTGATCACGGGCCGTTCGGTATCGAAACCGCAGCCGTGGTCGATGACGGACACATGCAGCCATCCGTCGGAATCTTCCAACGTCACGTATATCTTATCGGCCTCGGAATACTTGCAGGCGTTGAGTATGGCCTCTTGGCAGATACGGTACGCCTGCGTCTCGAGCGCTTGATCGAACCGGCTGCGCGACAACGACCCCTCGAACACGATCTCGGTGCCGTACGTTTTCTCGTACACCGACGCTTGGGAGTGCAGCGCCGCCATGAACCCCAAATGATCAAGGGTTGAAGGGCGCAGCTCGACCGATATGTTGTGCAGCTCGTCCAAAATGCGCCCGATGTTGTTGTTGGCCGACGCCAGCACTTCCGCGCCCGCCTGGTCGACGTGCCCTTCCAGCAGCTTGAGCGAGAACGAGACGGTCAGCAGCTCCTGGGCGATGCCGTCGTGCAGCTCGCGCGATATGCGCTTTCGCTCGTCCTCCTGCGCCGCGATCACGCGCGACAGGTCCGAGCGCACGAAAATAGGGTTGTGCTGCGTATCGACGCGCTTCTCCGCCGCAATGCTCTCGAAGTCCATGAAGTCGGTCGAGACCACGTCCATCCCAAGAAGGGAGCCGTCCAGATTCAGGATCAAGTCTCGGTACACCTCTTGATGATGGTCGCTCACCGAGCGAAACGCCGTCAGCAGCACGGCGACCACGCGCCCCTTTCTGGTCAGGGGAAGCGCGCAGAAGCTGCGCAGGTCCTCGGCGAACACGATCGGGTACGACGAGTACTCGCGCGGATCGATCTCCTCGTCGATGTCCGTGAACATCATGGGCTTGCCCGCTTTGATGGTGATGCCGCCTATGCCGTGGCCGGGCGCCAGCACGATGCGCCGATGGCGCTCGCCTGTCGCACCGGCGCTGTACACCCATTTCAGGGGCGCGCCGATGAACGCCGTCAAGCCCAGCGAAACGAAATCGAAGCCGTACGAACGCTTGATGTCCTCGACCAGGCGCGCGTACTCCGCGCACGTGCCCGCCAGTTCGCATTCGCTGAAATTCGATGCCCCCACGCGCATCCCCCGTCCACCCTGCACGCAAACGTTACATTCAGCGTTTCATTATCCCCTACTTTGCCGGGAATTGCACGGACGCTCCCGTCGGATGCGCCCGACTCGTCAGCGACGAGCGTAGTCGGCCATACGACATGCGCCCGCCGCCCCGCAGGCGCGTACGACCTGCTCGTTTTCATCCGTTATGCCCCCGAGCGCCAGCACCGGGATCCGGGCCCGCTCGACCACGTCCCGCAGAAACGAAGCGCCGCCGAACGGCGCGCCCGGCTTGCACGAAGGAGCGAACACGGGACTTGCTATCAGCAGGTCGGCGCCGAGCGCTTCGGCTTCGCTCACTTCCGCCGCCGCATGCACGTTGGTCCCCACGCACGAAAAGCCTGCGGGGCGGCCTTGCTTGCGCAGAAGCGGCAGCGGCAGATGGACGGCCGAACAGCCCATGCGACGCGCGACGTCGATCTGCGTATGGGCCGCAAACGCCATTCCGGCGCGGGCGCACGCCGCGGACACGTCTTGCGCGAGCGCTTCGTACTCTTTCGCGCCCAGGTCTTTCTCGCGCAGGATGACCAGATCGACGCAGCCCTTCAGCAACGCCACGTGATCTGCGAGAGGCCGGGCGCACGAGCGCCTGTCCGTGACGAATGCCCGCACGAAAGCCCCGCTGGCAAGAACGTCCGCAAGCTCGATGGAAGGCCGCATCTCACACCCGCACGTAATCGTTCGCAACCGGCTCCAAGCCGTGCGCGCGCAGAGCCGCCGAAACGGTCTTCACGTCGCGGTCGTCCGCTATCTCGAACTGATCGTCGCCCGCCGACGCAGCATGCTCGTCTTCGGCAGCGGCGTGCTCGCCGACGCCCGTCGACACGCCGGCGGATATCTTCGTTGCCGCAATGCCCATGACCCGATCGCGGAACCCCTGCCGCTCGCGCGACGATATGGTTATGCCCGCCTGGGGCAGGAACAGGCGGTACGCGCACATGACCTGCAAAAGCCTGCGCTCGCCCACGCCGCGCGAGCCCAAGTTCTCGTTGCCCGCGATAGGCCGCAGGCGCGGACAGGAAAGCGAGAGCTCCGCCGCCGGGTACGCGCGTTGCAGAAGCCATGCGTGCATCCCGCACGCGAACGCGTCGCGCCGCGCATCGCCCAATCCCAGAAGCGCGCCGAAGGCCACGCCTCGCATACCCGCGCGCAGCGCGCGCTCCTGGGCGTTCGCGCGATACGGGAACACGCGCTTGCGTCCGGCTCGGTGCAGCTTGCCGTACAGAGCGGGATCGTAGGTTTCCTGGAACACGGTCACGTAGTCCGCGCCGCTTCGATGCAGCAGCGCGTACTCGTCCTCGTTCAGCGGGTACACCTCCACGCCTACCGTGCGGAAGCGCTCCGACGCAAGCCGGCACGCTTCGGCGATGTAGGCGGGGTCGGTGCGTTCGCGATCCTCCCCCGTGAGCAGCAGGACGTCCTCCAAGCCGGTTTCGGCGATAGCGTCAAGCTCGCGCACGATGCCGCGCTGGTCGAGCTGGGCGCGGCAGATGTCGTTTTTGCGATTGAACCCGCAGTACACGCAGTGGTTGTCGCAATAGTTCGCCAGATACAGCGGGGTGAACAGGTACGCCGTGCTGCCGAACCAGCGACGGCGGACGCGTTGGGCGGCGGCGGCCATCTCCTCCAAAAACGGCTCGGCTGCCGGAGAAAGCAGCGCCCCGAAGTCTTCAGGGGAAAGCCGCTCGGTCGCCAAGGCGCGGCGGACGTCGGCGGCGGTCACGGATGCGAAATCGAAGGCGGACGCCCGCTCGAGCACTTCTGAGATGACCGGGGAGTCAAGCACATCCATGTCGGGAAGGTACGAAAGCGGGTCGATGCCGCAATCGCGCGCAACGTCCGACGGATCGGCCGCCTGCGCGCGCGAAAAGCCAGGGGCCTTCCAGCCAGGTTCGCCCCATGCGGGCGCGTTCAAGCGTTGTTCGTCTTGCACGGCGCCCCCTAATCCGCCAGGAACCCGGTCAAAGGCGACGAGGCCTCGGCACGCTCGAGCACGCGCCCGAATCCCGCGCGGTACGCCGCGCGCCCCGCTTCGACCGCATGCTTGAACGCAGCGGCCATGAGCGCGACGTCGCCGGCGGTTGCCACAGCCGTGTTCGCCATGACGGCGGCGGCCCCCAGCTCCATGGCTTCGCACGCCTGTGAAGGGCGCCCGATGCCGGCGTCCACGATAACGGGCACGTCCACTTCGTCGATGATGATCTTGATGAAATCGCGCGCGGCAAGCCCCTTGTTCGAGCCGATGGGAGCGCCCAGCGGCATCACCGCGGCCGCGCCGGCGCTCACCAGGTCGCGCGCCGTGGTAAGGTCGGGAAACATGTAGGGAAGCACGACGAAGCCCTCGTTCGCCAAAAGCTCCGTAGCGCGCACCGTTTCGGCATTGTCGGGCATGAGGTACGCCGCATCGCGGATGACCTCGACCTTGACGAAATCCCCGCAGCCCATGGCGCGCGCCAGGCGAGCGATGCGCACGGCTTCCTCGGCCGTGCGCGCGCCCGACGTGTTCGGCAGCAGCGTCACCCCTTCCGGAATGGCGTCCAGGATGTTGTCTTCCTGTCCCGTGTTGGCGCGACGGACCGCCAGCGTCACCATCTGGGCGCCGGCGTCGCGCACCGCAGCCTCCACCAGATCGAGGTTGAACTTCCCCGATCCCAAAATGAAGCGAGACGTGAACGTGCGCCCTCCAAGCGACCATGCATCAGGTTCGTACCCCATAGACGTTTCCTTCCCAATCGCGTCGAAGCGCGCAGCTTGACGCAGTGCACGTTTCTTGTTTCTCTATCTCTTCGACTATTCCTCAAACCCCAACGCCAAGCGTACGACCACCAAAGCCTGCTGTGCGGCGCACAAGGCCACGCGCGGCGCGTACAGCGCCGCATCGGCGACGTCGGACGAGCCGTCCCCGCAGACGTACAGCCTTCTGCCCGCCCGCCGCGTGACCATCCGATCAGCCGGACCTGCGCCCGCCATGCCGCTTCCCGCCACCACGATCGTGTCCGGAGTTTCGCCGAGCAGGGCGTTCACCAGGGCCGCCTTGCACTCCGCAACGTCGAACGCTTCGCACACGATGCGTTCGCGCTCGAATATCCGCGCAGCGTTCGTCGCGTCGACCCGCACGCAATCGATATCGACCTCGATGCGCGGATCGATGCGCGCAAGCTGCTCGGCAAGCGCTTCGGTCTTCGGACGGCCCAGGTGCTCGCGAAAGTAATGCTGCCTGTTCAGGTTGCTTTCGTCCACCACGTCGAAATCGACCAGATGAAGCGCGCCGACGCCCGATCGCGCCAGCATGACCGCGATGTTCGATCCCAGGCCGCCAAGGCCCGCAACGCCCACGCGCGCCTGCCGAAGCCGCTCGCGCGCATCCGAGCCGATGCGCGCCGCCAGCGCGTCCTCTCCCGTTTGCCGCGCGTCCATCAGCCGCCCCCGACGAACCGCACCACTTCGAGCGCGTCATCGGGCCCGAGGATAGCCGTCGCGTACGCATCGGGCGACACGATGGCCTCGTTCAGCTCGCAGGCAACCCGCCGTGCGTCGAACCCGTCGAGCAACAAGACGTCGGCAAGCGACATGCCGTCGACGTCTTGTCGCTGCGTACCGTTCACTTGCGCCATTCGCTCCCCTTTCTTTTCCCGGTCGTCATCAGTCCAAGACGCAAAAAAGCGCGTACGAAGAGAACCGCACCCGAGGTGGTGCGCCCCTTCGTACGCGCTTGCGTAGTCTGAGAACGTAGGATAGCGAAAGAACGACGCTCGCGCAATGCCAAGCCGGCAAACGGCGGCGGAGCGTAGATCGAGATAGGGCGAAATGGCAGCGTGCGGGCTGCATGAAAAAAGCCCGGCGAATCACTTCACCGGGCTTTGCATGTAATGGAGCGGACGACGGGGTTCGAACCCGCGACCCCGACCTTGGCAAGGTCGTGCTCTACCAGCTGAGCCACGTCCGCATGTTAGCGTATTGCTTTTTCAACTCCACCGCTCTTTCAAACGATGGAGGCGACGCCCGGATTCGAACCGGGGGTGAAGGCTTTGCAGGCCTCTGCCTTACCACTTGGCCACGTCGCCATCTTAGCCTTCCGTCATTAAAAGGCCGGCCAAAACTTTTCGGCCTGGCCGGCCTTGCACTGACGATGGAGCGGACGACGGGGTTCGAACCCGCGACCCCGACCTTGGCAAGGTCGTGCTCTACCAGCTGAGCCACGTCCGCATCGGCGAGGAAATATATTACGTGAACTCCCCTAGTCGCGCAAGCCCCAATTTCAACTTTTTTGAAAATTCTTAGAAAACGGCTGGTACATAAGGCGATCGCATAAAAGGCTTGCACGACGCGAGAAAGGCTAGCTGCAGCACTCTTGCTCATGTTGCCCCGTCATTTAACCAAACTAAATTTGCCTCAATTTTCAACTGTCCCCACCAGGCAAAACGCCGCATATGCTGTTTTTTGGGGGATGCGATAGACGATGCAGCTGAAACGCATTAGCGCAAATCCCGTTTTATGGACGATGCTTCCCTGCGAAGAAGTTCATAAGATGCCGAAAGACCCGCTAGGGAGAGCCGATCCTGAAGGGTCGGGCGAAGCGAGTGAAGACGAGCGAATTGAGGAGGAGTCAAATGTCTAGCGATGAACTGAAGCAAGTTCGGGGGAGCCTGACACGTCGCCGCTTTCTACAGGGATTGGCAGTAAGCACGGTCGCTGCTTCTGGACTGGTTAGCTGCACTCCAAAAGAGGACGGTTCAGGGGGTTCCAGCGCAAAGGAAGGCGAGGCTTCCGCGCTTGGCTACCAATACGATTGGGAAACCGCCGAAGGAGAAATCATCCATGGCGTTTGTCCCAAGAACTGCTACGATACTTGCCGCATTTGCACAAAGGTTGTCGATGGAACCGCTGTTCAGATTCGCGGCGACAAAGACAACCCCTTTACGGCGGGTAGCCCATGCGTAAAAGGCCAGACGTATCTCGACTATCATTATTCCGAGGATCGCATTCTGTACCCGATGAAGCGGGTCGGGCCGAAGGGCCCTGGTTCGCAATTCGAGCGCATCTCGTGGGATGAGGCCGTTGAAGCCATCGCCACCCGATTCAAGGAAATCATAGACAACGAGGGTTCGGAAGCGATTGTACCCTACACGTTCTCCGGAACGTTCGGCCTTATCAACGGTTGTTTCTTTAGCGGCGTGCTGCGCTTCCTCTATCGCATGGGCGCTTCTGCCCTCATGCCCAACATGTGCGAATCTGCGGGCGTAGCGGCACTTCCGTACACTTTTGGCGCCCAGAAGGACGTAGATCCTGAGCAATACGCCAATACAAAGCTGTACGTTTCGTGGGGCAGCAACATCTCGGCTACCTCGGTGCATGCGGTCAAGTTCGTGAAACAGTGCGTGGAAAACGGCGGGAAGATCGCCGTCATCAACCCGTTCCGAATCCCATTATGCGAATGGGCTGAACTGTGGATCAAAATCCGCCCCGGTACCGACACCCCGTTTGCACTGGGCGTCGTCAAGATCCTGCTAGACGAAGAGATCTACGACAAGGAATTCGTCGAGAAACACTGCATGGGTCTCGACGAATTGAAGAGAGTCGCCAGCGAGTGGCCAGCCGACCGCGTCGCTGCGACCTGTTCTTGCACGGTCGAGGAACTCCAGACCTTTGCTCGCATGTATGCCAAAGCCGAGACATCCATCATTCAAATGGGCATGCAGATCAACCGCGACTCCAACGGCGGGTCCAAGGTGCGCGCCATCAGTTTCCTGCCAGCGCTGACCGGGCAGATCGGCACGAATGCCGCAGCCGGATTCCAATGGCTCACTTGTGGGTATTGGGCGCTTAACTTCGACAACGTATGCATGTCCACCGAACTCTTAGGCGCGTTTACGCCCGGCGGCGGCTATGTAACTACGTGGGATCAGATTGAAGCAGGCGACTACAAGTATCGAGTCATCAACATCCCCGACTACGCCGATGTCCTGAACGAAACGGGACGCTACGAAGGCGAACCCTGTCGCGCCGTCTTCGTTTACAACGGCAACCCGCTAGTCAGCGTGCCCGACAACAAGCGCATTCGCGAGGGACTCGCGCGAGACGAGGTATTCGTGGTCGTATCCGACAAGTGGCACACCGACACGGTTGATTACGCCGACATCATCCTGCCCTGCACTGACATCCTTGAAACCGAGGACATTCACCAGGACTATCATGGCTGGTACCTCAACCACAACACGCCGGCCGTCAAGCCGCTCGGTGAGGCCAAGACCAATATCGACATGGCCAACATGCTCGCAAAGGCAATGGGCTACACCGATGCCTGCTTCGATGACGGCATCCCCGAAATGGCTAAAGCGCTCATAGAGGGCAAAGATGGGGCGAACGCGATCTACGGCGCGGACATGACTTACGAGAACCTTAAGAAGGAGCATTGGCGCAAGCTGCCCGACTTCGTCCCCTATGCCGACGACCTGAAGAAGGGCTTCGGCACCCCTTCGGGCAAGATAGAATTCTACTCCTCGCGCCTGAAAGACCTTGGCTTGCATCCCGTCGTCGAGTACATTCCCTCAGCAGAAAGCAAGGACGGCACGCCCGACTTGGCAACACGGTATCCGCTGAACTTCCTTACAGTGACCTCGAAAGATCTATGCGGATCCAACTGGCACAACATCGGCAAGATGAACCTGCTGCACGGAGACGTTTTCCTGTATGTCAACAAAGCGGATGCGGACGCGCGCGGAATCTCGGATGGGGACCCGGTCGAGGTATTCAACGACCGCGGTGTTTGCGATTCGCTGAAAGCGATGGTCGTGGATGACGACGTCATAGATCCGGGCAATGTCGCTGGACTAAAGAGCGCATGGCCAAAGATGATGAGCGGCAAGAACAACGTGAACGTGACAACCCCCGGATACACGGCCGATTACGGCATGGGCACCTCGTTCCAATCCAACTTGGTAGAGGTGCGCAAGGCTTAGCGGCAATCAGATTAGAAGGAGTCGTCTCATGGCAAGTCAAATGGGTTTTCTGTTGGACCAGAAATGGTGCATTGGGTGTCAGGCTTGCGTAACCGCATGTCAGATGCGACACCGCTGCCCCGATGATATTCAGATTCGATTGGCGACGAGTTTCGAGCACCAGCCGAAAGGCCCTTGGATCAGCGTCTCATGCAACCACTGCGAAAATCCCGCCTGCGTGCCCGTGTGCCCGGTCGGCGCCCTTACGAAGCGCGAGGACGGCATCGTCGTTCAAGACCATGATCTGTGCATCGGCTGCCAGTCATGCGTAAAGGCCTGTCCCTACAACCACCCTAAGTATGTGGTGGAAGAGAACAAGACACTGCGATGCGACATGTGCGCGGCACGCCTGGACGCAAAGGATGTCCCGGCATGCGTAGAGGCATGCCCGGTGAAGATACTCACGGTCGATACGCTGGAGAAGAATGAGGCTGCCGGCGGCGTCGAGGAAGGCGTCGGCTTCACCGTCGAGGCCACCAAGCCAACCACCAGGTTCATCCCGATTTCATAGCGCGCCATAGCGGCGGAAAGCATGACGACCGTCGCTGCGATCCGTCGCGGCGGTTGAAGAGCAGAGGCGTGCATGGCGTACCCCCCCCCTTCCCTCCCCCTACGCCATGCACCCTCGGACAGGAGGCATCATGAACAAAGAGGCAGCTTTGAAGTCCATTGAAGAACTTTTAGGAGCCAGGGCAAGCACGGCCGATGTTCGCCGCGTCGCGTACAGCCACGATATGGGCACTTTGCCCGACATGGTCAAGAAGTTCATCAAGACCACGCCCGATTTGGTGGTCCAACCCGAATCCGAGGAAGAGATCGAACAGATCGCCACCATAGCAGCAAAGGCGCAGCTGCCCTTGGTTCCACGCGGATCGGCATCCTCCGGTTACGGTGGCGCCATGCCCGCCTCCGGAGGAGTGGTCGTTGACATGTACCGCATGAGGGGGCCCGTCTCCGTAGACGCGAACGCCATGACGGCAACTGCCGATGCCGCATCCGTCATGGAGGATCTGGACCTCGAGCTTCGCGAGCAAGGCTTCATGATGCCCATAATGCCCACCAGCTCGCCCTCGGCAACAATCGGCGGATTCGTGTGCCAAGGCGGATGCGGCATCGGCAGCTGCAGACAGAAAACAATGCGCGACAGCCTGGTCGCCGTGAGGATCGTCCTCGGCGACGGTACCGCCCGAACTCTCGCAGGCGAAGATCTCGATCTCGTGTACGGCATGGAGGGAATCACCGGTATCGTCACGTCCGTGACCTGGCGCATCCTTCCAGCAGCGAACATGGAGTACGCTGCTTTCGGTTTCGAGAACGCAGCAGCTGCACAAGCCTTCGCTCACGAGGCCGCTTCGGCCGGCGTGTGGCACGAAAGCATCCAACCGCCGAACTACGTTGCACTGAAGAATCGCGCTATAGGATCGTCCGTCCCCGAGAAGTGGATGGTGTTTGTCGCATCGGAGAAGATCGAACTTGACGATGCTGTCGTGCGATTCGGGGCGGAGCGGTATTCCTTCGATCTGAGCAAGGCCGAATGGGACGAACGGTACTACCCATTGCGAGGAAAGAAATTCGGGCCGTCCATCATTCCCGTTGACGTACTGGTTCCGCAGGACATGATCGCTCGGTTCGACTCCGTCATGGTTGACAAGTTCGAAGGTTCGTTCGTTTACGAGGCCACCGCCGTCGGTCAGGAGGCCTTTGCGCTGATCGGTTTCATCTTGGCCGACGAGCGCAAGGATGACTTCGCGATGTCCTTCGCCAACTCGCTGGTCATCTCCGAGGCTGCAAAGAAGCTGGGCGGTCGTGCATACGCTTCCGGGATGTACTTGACCACAGAGTCCGAGAGCATCTTTGGAAAGGATCGGCTCAATGCCGTTGCCGCCTTCAAGGCTGCAACCGATCCTTCGTCAATCATGAACCCCGGCAAAGTGCTGCCTGTCTCCATGGACGCCAAATCACCTGCAAAGTTCATCGCGCGCGCCATAGGATCCGCGCGCAGTGTTGCAGGCATAGGCGCAGCGCTGGGGCGCGTTCTCGGCGGCAAGAAAAACGAAGCCAAGAAGCTTACCGATCTCCCGAACAACATGGAGGACAGCGCGTTCTCTTGTGCAGCATGCGGATTCTGCCGAGGCAAGTGCACCGTATTCCTGCCTGATCCGTGGGAGGATAACTCGCCTCGAGGCAAGTGGTACCTGATCAAGGAGTACGCCAAAGGGAACATCCCCTTCGATCTCCCTATGGTCCATAAGTTGAATATCTGCACGACATGCAAGCGCTGCGAGCAGACCTGCGAGGTATCCCTGAAGATGGCAGACGAGTTTCTGGGCGCCAAGCCGTACTTCAAAGAGCATGGATTCTCAAACGCCGGATTGTCCGCTTTGCGCGAGAACGTGCTGAATACCGGAAACTTCTGGGGCGTCGAGGAAGAAGGCGTCGGATGGCACACCGACGACATGCGCTTTAAGAACGCGGGAGAAATAGGACTCTGGCCGGGCTGCTGGACCCAAACAATTTCGAAGAACGCAGCGCAAAACGTCGCGCACTTGCTGAACGCCGCCGGCATCGAACCGGTCGATCTCGGCGACAACGGTTCGGATATCTGCTGCGGCTTCTACCTGTTCTTGGGTGGCTACGCGGATGATTTCGAGGTCCGAGCCATCGAAAACATCAAGCGCATGAACGAGGCGGGCGTGAAAAAGGTCCTCGCTCCATGTCCGGCCTGCCTCGCTACGTTCGCGGAGCTGTATGGCGGCATCGCTGAAAAACACGGGTTGCCTTTCGATATCGAGTTCGTCCACTCGATCGTCATGCTGAACCAATTAGTGGAAAACGGCGCGCTCAGGCTCTCCGACGGCGAGCCGATCGAAGCGAAGGTGACGTATCACGATCCGTGCCATCTGGGACGATGGTTCAACGTATACGAGGAACCGCGTAGCTTCATCCAGGCCGTGCCAGGAGTTGATTACGAGGACATGCGGCACAATCGTCAGGACTCGCTGTGCTGCGGTTTGGTGAACGCCTTTTACGAGATCGGCAGCGTGCCCATCTCCGGAACGAGCCGCGTTGCTGAAGCAGACGAGGTTCAGGCGGACTACATCCTCACGGCCTGCGCAGGCTGCGGGGTTCAAGTGAACAACATGTGCGTAGCAGCCAACGTGCATGCTCGGCAGATGGATATCACCGACCTTGCGGCAAAGTCGTTGGGCTACGAGGTGCACGACTCCAACGAGGCCGCCCATGCCTACTTTGCAGCAGCGGTCGACCTTCTGAGCACTTCAACGACCGTGCAGGATTAACAGCTTCGTGGCGGCCGGTCGGCATCATCTCGACCGGTCGCCACCGACACAAGGAGCATAGTGCCATGGATGCAATGAACGCGAAGGTCAACGAACTCCTCGATCTGACTGCATGCCGTCGCGACAGGTTCGCCCTGCTCGCGAGCGTTTTTGCACGCGAATCTTCGGAAAATGCGGTGTTTCGGATGATGGATCAGGCGCCAGACTTCACCCAGGAGCTGGACGAATCACTAGAACTTGCCTTGAGTCGCGACCTCGTGTCGTTGGCATGCGACGACCTTGCCGCTTTCGCAACAAAGACGAGAACGGAGTACGCGCGTCTCTTCCTAGGGCCTCGCAAAGTGGTAGTGCCTATGCACGAATCTGCGCATCTCTCGGGCACTTCGCGCATGTTCACGTCGGAGACGCTGGCAGTTCGCGAGTTCTATGAAAACCATGGATACGTGATGAAAGAAAAGAATCGAGAGCCCGAAGACAGTATCGATATGGAACTCGAATTCCTTCGCAACATCTGCGATCGCTGCCTGTCGGAGCTCGAAGAGGCGATAAACGTCGATTCGATCGAGCGCTTGAGGCGTTTGATCGAATCGCAAAGAGCATTCAAGAAGCAACACCTGTCGCTATGGGCGCAAGACTTCTCCCGGAGCGTCATCGAAAACGATCGAAGCGGGTACTATGCGGCATGGGCCTCTTTCCTATCAGGCGTGCTCACCGAAGATGAAATGCTCTTAAACGAATGCGAGGACCTGCTCGATGACATCGCGCGCTCCTTGCGAGTGCCGGCTTGATCGTCGCACGCCAGCCATCGGAACCCTAAGGACAAGAAATGAGCTTTCTCATCGTCTTGGTCGCGACCTGCCTTTTCGTAGCGGCTGCGGCAAAATCCATCAAGACCATGCCATGGCTATGGTACGCCATCGCATTGGCGTTGGACATTGCGTATGCCTACGGAATCGTCTACAGCCTCCCACCGACGATGCTGCAGGTTCTCTCGCCGGTTGTCCAGCGCTGCACGCTCGCCACGGCGCTGTTCGTCATCGTCATGTATTGCGGCGTGTTTTCCGAGCATTCCACAGTGCGCAGAACGGTCGGCCCCATCCGTGCGGAACTGTCGATCATCGCCTGTATTCTGGCATTCGCACACTGCCTGAACTACCTCAGCTCCTATCTCGACGTGCTCAGCAGCAATGTGGAGGCAATCGACGGAAGCCAGCTCGCCTCTCTCGTCATCGCCATCGTGCTCTTTGCCTTGCTGTTGCTGCTCGGAGCCACGTCGCTCAAGGTGCTGAAGCGTCGCATGAGCGCCTCTGCTTGGAAAAACGTGCAGAGAAGCTCGTACGTCTTCTTTGCTCTCATTTTCGTGCATGAGCTGCTGATCCTGTATCCCGCCGCCGTCAAGGGCTCTGAAGACTCCTTGATCACATGTGTTGCTAGCGGCGTAATCTTCGTCGCCTATTTCGCACTGCGATTCGCCAGATTTCGTTCAGATCGAAAAAATCATGGCGCACAGACGGACTCCAAACACATCGGAGAGGAGAAATCTGGTGTTTAAGACGATATCGCGCAATGCCGCCGTGCAGCCTGAGCAGCTGATAGGCTCCGCCGAACGCACGAGCGACTGCTCGGATGCGATCTTCGGATACTGCAGCGTGAACTGCGAAGGGCGCTGCATTCTCAACTTCCACATGGAAAACGGAGAGCTCTCTTGGGTCGAGTCCGACCGATCGACAGACGACGTCGAAGGTGATCGCCAACTCCGCGCGTGCCTACGCGGTCGATCGATCAGGGAGTGGATAAACCATCGAGACCGGCTCTCGTACCCCTTGCGCCGAGCAGGATCGCGCGGCGAGGGCAGGTTCGAGCGCATAACCTGGGATGAAGCGCTCGACGAGATCGCGGATAACCTGTCCCGCATCGTCAAGCAATACGGCAACGAAGCGGTGTATATCAATTTCGCAAGCGGGGTGATGAACGCGAACATAGCCGGATTCCTGCCTCGCTTGATGAGCTTGTACGGGGGCTACCTGGATTCCTACGGAGATTACAGCCACTCCCAGATAGATGCGGCTATCCCGTACTTGTACGGGACGCGCGACGCCAACACCCCAGACGATGTGAAGAACTCAAAGCTTCTGGTTTTGTTCGGGGACAACTCCCTTGAGACGAAGATGTGCGGAGGCGGAGCATCCGTATACCTGAAAGACGCCATTCTCGATTCCGGAGTCCGCACCATAGTCATCGATCCTCGATACTCGGAGACCGCGGCGAATTGCGCCGACGAGTGGATCGCCATCCGACCCGGAACGGACGGTGCGCTGGCTGCCGCCCTCGCCTACGTGATGATCACCGAAGACGCCGTCGACCTTGATTTTTTGGGTACCTACTGCATCGGTTACGACGAAGGATCCCTCCCCCCATCAGCACCTGCGAACGCCAGCTATAAGTCTTACATCCTAGGAAAAGGAGCGGACGGAACGGCGAAAACGCCGCAGTGGGCTAGCTCGATTACCGGCATCCCGTCTTCAGAGATCGTCAAGCTCGCTCGAGAGATTGCGGCTGCGAAACCGTGCGCCATCTATCAGGGGAAAGGACCCCAACGCCAAGCGAACGGAGAACAGACCTCCCGGGCAATCGCCATGCTAGCCATCATCACCGGCAACGTAGGCATCGCCGGTGGTGGAACTGGCTCCGATTTCGAAACGTATCGATTCTTCGAAGGGGACGTTCCGTCGCCGGACAACCCTGTCGAGGTCGCCATACCCGTCTTTCTTTGGACCGATGCCGTGATGCGCGGCCACGAGATGAACGCCACCAGCGACGGCATTGTCGGCCGCGATCGTCTTGCTACAGGAATAAAGTTCTTATGGAACTACGCCGGCAACACCATCGCGAACCAGCACTCGAACATCAACCGAACCCACGATATTCTACAGGATGAGACGAAATGCGAATTCATTGTAGTGATCGATACGTTCATGACAGCTTCGGCCCGGTATGCCGACATCCTATTGCCGGATCTCATGCCCATCGAGCAGCCGAGCATCGTCGCCAACGATTGGGCTGGCGATGCCGGGTACGTGCTGATGAATTCCCAGTACCTGCCCGCTAAAGGCGAGCGCAAGACTTTGTACTGGATGCTATCGAGACTCGCCGAACGCCTAGGGATAGCGGATGAGTTTACCGAAGGAAAAAACGAGGAGGAATGGCGCCAAACCATATACGAGCATGCCAGGCGGGACGACCCCGACCTGCCGCCATACGGCGAGATGCTTGAGACGAACGTGTATCGCCGCAGCAACCCGAAAGGGTGCCATATCGCGCTCGAGGATTTCCGCCAAGACCCACATCGCCATCCGCTGGGAACGCCTTCAGGTAAGATAGAGATCTATTCGGAGAAGATCCTCCGGGATACCGCGGACTTCACCTTAGAGGAAGGCGAAGTGATCAGTGCCATACCCGAATACGCACCGCCTTGTTTCGAGCCGGCGGCGGCAGATACGGGAAGGTTCCCGTTGCAGTTGGTCGGCTTTCATCACCGAAGCCGCGCCCATTCGTCTTACGGGGCCCTCGAATCGATAAGAAAGCGCGCGCGGCATCAACTCTGGATCAACCCTGTCGACGCAATAGCCCGAGGCATCGCAGATGGAGAGCGCGTCGAGGTATCGACCCTTTACGGAAGGGTTCGCATAGAGGCTAAGATTACCGAGCGCATAATGCCAGGAGTTATCGCGATGGGCGAAGGGGCGTGGCACGATGCGAACATGGAGGGCGACCGCGTGGACGAAGGCGGATGCATCAACACGCTCACGTCCAGCCGTGCAACTCCACTGGCAAAAGGCAATCCCCAGCACAGCAATTACGCTCAAGTTACGAGAACGAGGTGATGGAAATGCCTAGTCAATACGGATTCCATATCGATGTTTCTCGCTGCACGGGCTGCAAAACCTGCGAGATGGCGTGCCGTGATGCCTACTATCTTGGCGAATCCGCATCCTTGCGAAGAGTATGCGAGTCGTCGGGAGGATCTTGGTTCGCCGACGGCGATGCTTGGTGGCATGACGTGTACGCCTACTATGTATCGATCGCCTGCAATCACTGCGACGACCCGATATGTCAGCAAGTATGTCCCTCCGGAGCCATGAGGAAAGGCCCCGACGGCTTGGTCGTGCTGGATAGCGAACGATGCATCGGCTGCGGCAGCTGCGCCTTCGCATGCCCCTATAAAGCACCAAGCTTTAGCCGCAAGCTGCACTCAATGCGCAAGTGCGATGGATGCCGCGCGCGCGTCGCTAAAGGGCTTGCTCCCATCTGCGTAGAGGCATGCCCCATGCGCGCGCTAGGCTTCGGCAATATAGACGATCTCCGCGCCGAATTCGGTTTGGAAAAGGACATCGCTCCGTTACCGAGCAGCAACTTCACCAAACCCAATATAGTCATCACGCCGCATAGGCACGCTCGTCCCTCCGGCCTCGTTTCCTTAGGCCTATCCAACGCGAAGGAGATATGATATGAACAGCATCAGGTCGGAGTGGCCGCTGCTGGTATTCACCACCTGCGCCCCCCTATGCGTCGGGGCTTGGATCGTGGCAGCCTCGCTCGTCTTATCTGGCATGGCCCCCGGATCTGCCGTCTTGACAACGGGAGCGTATGGAGGCTTCCTCGGTGCACTGCTCCTCGCTTCGCTAGTTTGCTCAACCTTGCACCTGGGCAAACCGACGAAAGCCCTACGCGCATTCATGAGGCTCGGGAATTCAACCGTCTCAAACGAGGTGTTCGTAGGTGCCCTGTTCACAACCGCCCTGATGTTCTACGTTGCGGTATCGCACAGCTTAGCCAACGCTGTCGAGATTCTAGGGACGCTTCTCGTACTTGTCACCGCATTTGCAATCCTGTTCGTGGTATTCCAATGCTTGGCCTATCGCATGCGCACGGTCCCGACATGGAACAGTTTCGCGTTTTCCGTCGATTTCGCGGTCATCGCTCTCCTGGGCGGCGTCTGTCTAGAGGGCGTTCTAGCTTGCCTCGCATTTCCCGTTTCACTTCACGTGCGCACCGCTTTGGTCGTTATTGAAGCAGCTTGCTGCATGGCTGTGGTCTTCGTAGTCTACGCCCAAGGAACCACCGTGACGAGAAGCACCTGGGCAGGTGGAGGCACAAGCAGCTGGGCAAAGCAATGGAGCACGCTTGGAACGGCACGCATTCTAACGACATTGGCGGGCTCTATCCTGTGGGGTTTCGGAATGCTCGCATCTCAACCATCCATGCCAGCAATTATCGTTGGCGCTACGATAGTCGTTGCGGGCATTGTCGTTGGAAGGTATGCTTTCTATCGCTTCTACGTCAATGTAGGATTGCCGCGGTCCTAACGGTTTCAATTGCTCACGGGGATTCTTGCCAAGCGAGCATCGCTCGCATGGCATAATGATAGCTAATGCTGCAACCGCAACGCTAACATATTTTCCAAGCGTTGTATCAAGGGGGAGCCATATTGGCATTGGTGCTGCGTGATTGACAAATCGAACAGACATACACCTCGAAAAGCAGAAACCGCTCAAGCAAAGAGGGGGCATGGACACTTGAGCGATTTGGGCCTCGCCTCTCTCATTGCTTATTTTTTCTGCGTATTGACGTCCGCCTCCATCCGCTCGAATGGACTGGGCACGGCCGTACCCGACGAAGGTATCCTGATCGCGCTTCTGGCCTTTCTCGGCGCAACTTGCTTTACGCTCTTAGCCTTGGCAATGGCCGAACCCTACATGCTTCGCCACGACAACCATAGGCGACTCGCTATTGTGTCGAGCATCTTACTGGCACTCGGGCCTGCTTCCTGCGTCGTTGAAAGCGTTGCCGGCATATCGAATCCCCCTCTGATGTTCTTCTTGTTCTCCCTATCCGGCTGCGGTTACGCCATGAGCATTCTGATATGGGGCAGAATCATTGCCGCCAAAGATGCAGGATCATCGTTTCGCCAAGTGCTGGCCGACACGTGCGCAGCCAGCATTATCATGGTGCTTGTTTCGGTGATGCCCCAGATCGTGAGCTTATCGGTTATCGCCCTCGTCGGGCTTATGTCCGGCTTGATCGGATCTCGCATGGCCGTCGCCGCGAGCACAATTGGTGACGACGGAAGGCAGATCATCGTCAGCGACACCCGAGACGCCATCCCCCATACGTGTTATTTCGTCGGAGGTGCGCTTTGGATGGCATACGGGGTCTCCTGGGCCTTGTTGAGCGGCGCGCACGTGTTCGACGGCTACCTGAGCGTGGCAACGATCGCGACAGCCGTCATGGTTGCCATCGCGGGGATATCGATTGCGAGGATGCATGACGGTTTCAAGATGGACTTAACCGTGATTTCATGGACTCCCGTTCCTATGCTCGTCACAGGCTTAGTCATTTTCGCGACAGGAGAGCAGCAGCTGCTGAACGTAGCTATCGTTTTGTTCGTACTGTCGATGATCGTCTCGTACCTACACCTAACAGCCCACTTCGCAGCCCTGGCAACTCGACCCAACATGCTCTCCGACCAGATGTTCGCATGGGGCTGGCTAGCCCCATGCGCCGGGATGTTCATAGGGATCTTCATAGGAGTTGCCTGCCAGCATATAGGAGGTTCTGCCACCAACTTCTTTCTACCTATCGTGGCCGGCATTATCGCTATCTCACTAATTGTATCCATGCGAAGCGTTGAAAAGATCGCAACGCGCCGACGCAAAGCAGAAGCTGATCAACGAATGGAAGCGGGCAGCCTGATCGACAAAGAAGCCCATATGAACGAAGTCCTTGCGGACATCGGACTCTCGCTTCGCGAGAGAGAGGTCGCCGCCCTTCTCCTTCAGGGCCGTAGCCAAGGCGTCATCGCCGAACAACTTTTTGTGGCGGCATCTACCGTCAATACGCATGTGAAGCACATATACCAGAAAGCTGGAACTCGCTCAAAACAGGAGTTCATCAATCTTTGCCAAGTTAAATTACAAGCTCGTTTGAATGATTCGAAAAAAGAAGACTAGCGGAACACATTTTTCGAAAGGCATGGATTCCAGGATTGAAGGTGCCCTGCATTGCAGGCACAACCGTGTTTGAACCTCATAACAGTTACCGACGTGTTTTCGGGAGTCAGCTATGAAGAATAAATCCATATTAGATAATCCAATCGTGCAGGCACTCTCGCTTTTCTTCCTCTTGATGGCCATAGGCTTAGTCACGAGATTCCCCGCGCACCAGTTTCCTCAAATTTATGCACTTCACGGGGTGCTGACAGCCCCTTTCTTCTCCATCATTGCCCTTTGGCACCTCAACAGGCAAGGAAGCATCCTGACGCTCCTCGTAGCGACCCTTGCCTTGGCGGCAGTGCTCGGATCCATGAGCATCACCATGGGTTTGAGTTTTGCGTTGCTTGCCATATGCCTTCTTGCAACATACGGCTTTCTCTGGAAACTCGATTTTAAGAAAAGAAGGTTTTGGTGCGCCGTTGCATTTGGCGGCCTTGACTATCCATGCACGCTTTTTACGGGAGTAGCACTTGGCTCTTACGCTATTTCTGGCGATTCGATCGTTATCGTTCTTCTTCTATCGGCACTATCGATCGCCCTCGCGTCCTTCGCGTCGCTTCTACTGGCAGATAAACGATAGCAAGGAAGTTCGAGGGCAGGTTCACTCCACTATCCCGCTATCCTAAGGCTCTGACGAGATGGCGGGGTACCGCTGTCGTCCCATCAGAGCTGCCGCCGCCACGCAAGCCACCGAGGACGCTCGCGGATAGCCGCGAGCCCGTCCGGACCCTCTGCCAGAAAAGACGAGTTTTGCTGGTCCTCAAGCAAGGATAATGACAAGCAGCAAGTCTCTGACCAGGCATGATGAAAAACGCCCCTCGTCGCATCACTTCGACAAGGCGGAAAAATCGCCGCAAAACTCGTCTTTTCTGGCACAAGGCCGGCGCTGGTCTGTTCGCACCGGATGAGCAAGCTCGCGGCTGACACCCGTCCAGCAGATGCGCCTTGCACGGCAGGGCTTCCCCTGCCCGCATGCAGATCGTGCGAATCGTCCGCGTCCGGGAGGCGAAGGGGGTTCACCTCCCGGCGCGCCGCCAAAGGGGCAGGGCAAATAAAAAAGCACCTGCGACCTGCGCAAGTGCTTTCTGCATTTCATGGTGGGCGATACAAGATTTGAACTTGTGACCCCTACCGTGTCAAGGTAGTGCTCTCCCCCTGAGCTAATCGCCCATGAAAACTCGGCGTTGGAATCTCTTCCATGCCAGCGAGCAAATAGTCTACCAGAACTCGCCGACATGTCAAAGAACTTTTTCAAAAAAGTTTCGAACTTTTTTCGCACCTGGCTTCGCACTCGATCGAACATTCGAATTGGGCCGCACGTTCAGCCTGTTCAGTCTAGTAATTTGTCAATGTCGGTCAGCATTCTGACACGTTCGTAACCGCTTTCGCTCTCGGTATCGTGCCGGTCGATGATGATCGGGCGAATACCGGCCGCGCACGCACCGTCGCCGTCCGCATCGGGACGATCGCCCACGTGCACCACCGCGTCCGCGCACACGCCCAGCTGCTCGCACGCAAGATCGAATATGACCGGATCGGGCTTGCGATACCCCACCACCGCCGAAGACACCACGGCATCGAAGTACGGAAGCAGCCTCAGATCCCGCAGAAGCCCCTCCAAGCCCGCATCCCAGTTCGATACCACCGCCAGCGCCAGCCCCCGCTTCTTGAGCGCCCTCAAGCAGTCCATGACGTCGGGATACAGCGCCCAATGATCCCCCTTGCGATACGCTTCGTGCACCGACTGCGCCATGCCCTCGGAATCATGGGAAATGCCCGTCAAGTGGCACACGTAACGATACTGGTCCATCCAGATGGCAACCGAGCCCTCATGGGAGCACCAGAAATCGCCGTCGCGCAGGTATTCGGCCTCGTAGTAGGCATCCATTGCCGGCATGTGAGGCTCTACGTCCCGCACGGTCAAAGCGTGGCCGCGCTCCTGAGCCACCCGCGCAAACGCCTCCGCAACCGAAGGGCTCGGGTACAAAAGCGTGCTTCCCACGTCGAAGAACACGGCCCTCACGGCCGAGAATCCCCCGCTCATTCGCTATGCCCGTCGTCGGGCTCCACATGCACGAGCACGTCCACCACGTTATCGAACCGTCGGCGCACAGCCCGCTCCACCTCGTCGGCTAGGTCGTGCGCGGCCGCAACGGTCATCTCGGGCGCAACAAGCACGTGCAGGTCCACGTAGATCTCTCCCTCCGTGCCGCGCGTGCGCACGCGGTGGGCGTCCTGCACCCCGGAAACCGCCAAAGCGGCCTTGCGCACGTCCTCTTCCGGGATGCGCGCATGGTCCGACAAGGTTGCCAGCGCATGCTTGAACACGTCGTAGGCGGTTGCCAGGATGGCCACGGTCACGATGAGCGCCATGATGGGATCGGCCATGGGAAAGCCCAAGGAAACCAGGGCCAACCCGATGATGACCCCGATGGAAACCATCGCGTCGGACAAGGTATGGCTCGCGTCGGCGGCCAGGATCTCGCTTTTCAGCAGCTTTCCCTGCTTGCGCTCGTACACGGTCACGCCCAGGTTCACGGCCAGCGTGCCGATCATGACCGCGAAGGACAGCGGACCCACCTCGGCGGTGTACGTTTGCGTAGCCAGCTTCCCCACCGCAGAGCTTCCCACCTCGAACGCCGCGAGCAAGAGCAGAACGCCGATCACCAGGCTGGCGTACGTTTCGAACTTGGCATGACCGTAGGGATGCCCCTCGTCGGCCGGGCGCGCGGCAAGGGCGATGCCCACCAGGCCCACCACGTTGCCCGCCGAGTCGAATACCGAATGAATGCCGTCAGCCTGCATGGAGGCCGACCCGCTGTACGTTCCGTACAGGTACTTCGCCGCGGCCACGGCAAGGTTCAAGAACAGGATGCCCCACAGAACGCGCCTGATGGAGCGCATGCGATCGGACACGGGGCTTTTCGTCGTCAATGATCGGGCCATGGTTCGTCCCCTTTCAAAGGATGCGCGCAAATGCAAAAAAGGAGAGCCACTCGGACTCTCCTTCTAGCTTTACTGGTGTCGGAGGCGGGATTTGAACCCGCACACCCTATACGGGCACTAGCACCTCAAGCTAGCGTGTCTGCCGTTCCACCACTCCGACTTGTTGCGAAAAGCAACGGTGGTTATTCTACCCGAACCTCTTCGCGTTGTGAAGGGGAAATTTTGACGAATTTTCACCCCTTGCCGCAACGGCCGAAAAAGAAGGCGGATCCCCCTCCCCGACGCGCAGGCGCCGGGGACGTCCGACTCGCGCGGCGCGAAGACCCGCATTGCGCAATCGATCCCCGAAGAGCGCCTGCAACGCGAAAAGGCGCCTGTTACGGCGCCCGTTCATACTGCTTCGTTCCCGCTGAAACCACGCACGCCGACCACGGCCGGCGCAGCGTGCTACCTCCCCGCGATCGTGCCGTGCGGGTAGATGATCATGAGCACGATAAGCGACAGCAGGAACACCGCCGCCAAGACGATGGTAATGCGGTCGAGGTTCTTCTCGACGATGCTCGTGCCGGTCTGCGTGGAGTACACGGAGCTGGCGATCATGTCGGAGATGCCCGTGCCCTTGCCGGAATGCAGCAAGATGAAAATGATGAGGCCGATGCCCGACAGAACGAGCAGGGCGATCACGATGATGAGAAGCGGGTTCAAGGTTCGTCTCTTCTTTCGTTCGGAATCAAACGGTATGCAAGTTGCCTAGTATAGCGAAACGCGCCGCCAAGGGCAAGCAGCAGCGCGTTTCGCCACCGATGCGGGAGCCGACCCGGCCGACCTGCGCCCGTCCACGTCGGCTCCCGCTATCGCGAAGCTACGCCAGCAGGCTTCTTCCCGTCATGGCTTCAGGGGCTGGCAGCCCGATCAGCTCCAGCAGCGTGGGCGCGATGTCGCAGAGCGCGCCCGGGGAACCGTCGAGCGTGCGCCCGGTTCCCGCGAAGTCCACGAACGCCAGCGGCACGAGCGCCGTGGTATGGGCCGTGAACGGGCTTCCGTCTTCAGCGAGCATCTTGTCGGCGTTTCCATGATCGGCCGTGATCAGGGCGATGCCGCCCGCCCGCTCGACGGCGGCGAGCACCTGTCCCACGCCCGCGTCCACCGCTTCCACGGCGGCTACGGCGGCGGGGATGACGCCCGTATGCCCCACCATGTCCGGGTTGGCGAAGTTCACGATGTACACGTCGGCCTCGCCGGCATCGATGGCGGCAGCCAGCGTGGACGCCACGCCGGGCTCGCTCATTTCGGGCTTCAGGTCGTACGTGGCCACCTTGGGGCTGGGAATGAGCGCGCGCTCCTCCCCCGCCTTCGGCTCTTCGCGGCCGCCGTTGAGGAAGAACGTCACGTGCGCGTACTTCTCGGTTTCGGCGATATGGTACTGACGAAGGTCGGCGGCTGCCAGCACGTCCGCCAGCACGTCTTCGGGAAACTCCTTCGCGTACGCCACGGGAGCGGCGATCTCGGGGTCGTACTCGGTCAGGCAGACGAACGAAACCTGCGGAACCCGGCTGCGCTCGAAGCCGTCGAACGAAGCATCCACCAGGGACCGAGTCAGCTCGCGCGCGCGGTCGGGACGGAAGTTGAAGAACACCACCGCATCGCCGTCGCACACGCCGCGATCCGAAAGCGCCACGGGCTCCACGAACTCATCGGTGACGTCGGCGGCGTAAGAGTCGGCCATGACCTGGGCCGGCGTGCGATCGACGCAAGGTTCGGCCTCCACGATGGCGCGCCACGCACGCTCGACGCGCTCCCATCGGTTGTCGCGGTCCATCGCGAAATAGCGCCCGGAAATGCTGCCGATCCGCACATCGCACGCATCGTCGGAAAGCTCCGCCGCCACTGCTTCCAGCTGCTCCACGAAGCCCGAACCGCTCTTGGGCGGCACGTCGCGCCCGTCCATGAAGCAATGCACGACAACGTTTCCAACGCCCGCCGTCTTGGCCGCGCGCATAAGGGCGTACAGGTGCTCGTTGGAGGAATGGACGCCGCCGTCGGACAGCAGGCCCATGAGGTGCAGGGCCGCGCCCGGCGCCGACGCCGCAGCGAACGCGTCGTTGAGCACCGGATTGGCCGCCAGCGACCCGTCCGCGCACGCGCGGTTGATGCGCGTAAGCTCCTGGAACACCACGCGGCCGGCGCCTATGTTGAGGTGCCCCACTTCGGAGTTGCCCATCTGGCCGTCGGGCAAGCCCACGGCCTCGCCCGACGCTTCGAGCTTCGTCCAAGGACGATGCGCGAACACGTCGTCCAAACACGGCGTGCTCGCCAGCGAAATGGCGTTGCCGGGACCGGGCTCGGCCAAGCCGAACCCGTCCATGATGATAAGGCAAGCCGGCAAGGTCGTGTTGGCGGGCCTCATCGCAGGCACGCCTTGATCAGCTGGACGAACGACGACGCCTCCAAGCTGGCACCGCCCACCAGGCCGCCGTCGATGTCGGGCTGGGCCAGCAGATCGTCCACGTTCCCGACGTTCATGGAGCCGCCGTACAGCACGCGCATCTGCTGCGCGACGTCCTCGCCGTACAGGTCGGCGAGCGTCGAACGGATGGCCGCGCATACGGCCTGCGCCTGTTCGGGCGTAGCCGTGCGGCCCGTGCCGATGGCCCAGATGGGCTCGTACGCCACGACGCACGTTGCGGCATCGCGCGCGTCAACGCCCGCGAACGCAGCGCGCACCTGGGCGCAAACGTACTCCTCCGTCGCCCCCTCGTCGCGCACGGCAAGCGACTCGCCCACGCACACGATGGCGTACAGCCCGGCTTCGACGAGAGCCTTGACCTTCCGGTTGACGTCCTCGTTCGATTCGCCGAACAGCTCGCGACGCTCGGAGTGGCCCACGATGGAGCACGCGCAGCCGATCTCCTTGATCATCGGCACCGAGATCTCGCCGGTATAGGCGCCCTTGGGCTCCCAATACACGTTCTGGGCGCCCACGGCAACCTTCGCCTTGTCGAAATCGAGAACCGTCTTCGCCGGCTTGAGGTCAATGAAGGGCGGGCAGATGAGGATGTCGACGTCCTCGCCCCAGATGCCCTTGTCGTACTGGTTGGAAATCTCCTGCGTGAGCACGACGGCCTCGCCGATCGTATTGTTCATCTTCCAGTTGCCCGCCATAAGAGGGGTTCGCTTCATACGTACCATCCTTTCAGATAGAGGAAACGCGATGGATGCGGCCAGCTAGCGCAATGCCTCGACGCCGGGGAGCTTCTCGCCCTGGACAAGCTCCATGGACGCGCCGCCGCCGGTGGAGATGAAGGTCATCTGCGCCGCCAGATCGAACTTGTTGACCGCGGCAACGCTGTCGCCGCCGCCGATGACGGTGTCGGCTTCCGCATTGTCGGCCACCGCCTGCGCCACGGCCTTCGTGCCGGCCTCGAACGCCGCCATCTCGAACACGCCCATGGGGCCGTTCCAGAACACGGTGCCCGCCTCGGCCACGGCCTGGGCGTACAGCTTCGCGGTTTCAGGTCCGATATCGAGGCCCATCATAGCATCGGGAATATCGTCCACCGAAACCGTGAGCGTTTCGGCATCTTCGGCGAAGCGGTCGGCACACACCACGTCAACGGGAAGCAGCAGCTTCACGCCGCGCTCGTCCGCTTTGGCGATCATGGCCGCCGCGCGCTCGATCCAATCCTCTTCCTTGAGCGACGAACCCACCTGCTTGCCCTGCGCCGACAGGAACGTGAAGCACATGCCGCCGCCGATGACGAGCGTGTCGCACTTGTCCATGAGCGCGTCGATGACCTTGATCTTGTCGGACACCTTCGAGCCGCCCAGGATGGCCACGAACGGGCGCTTCGGCTCCTCGAGCATGCCGGTGAGCGTGGCCACCTCGCGCTGCATGAGGTAGCCCGCGTACGCGGGGAGCAGCGCCGCGACGCCCGCCGTGGAAGCGTGCGCGCGATGCGCGGTGCCGAACGCGTCGTTCACGTACACGTCGCCGAGCTTTGCCAGCTCTTCGCAGAATGCGGGGTCATTCTTCTTCTCGCGCTTGTCGAAGCGCAGATTCTCCACCACCAGCACGTCGCCGTCGCGCAGGGAGGCCGCCTTGGCCTGCGCGTCCGCGCCTACGGTATCGGTGGCGAACACCACGGGCTTGCCCATGAGCTCGGAAAGCTTCTGGGCGGCCGGGCGCAGCGTGAACGACTCTTCGAAGCCCTCGCCCGACGGACGGCCCAGATGGCTCATGAGAACGACGCGCGCGCCTTGCGCGACAAGCTTCTCGATCGTGGGCAGCGCCGCGCGGATGCGCGTGTCGTCGGTAACGACGCCGTCTTTCACCGGCACGTTGAAATCGACGCGCACGAGCGCGCGCTTCCCCGCCGCGTCCAGCTCGTCGATGGTCTTGATGTCAGCCATACAACCCTCTTCCACAGACTAATGATACCTATTGATTTCCGTTGCCCGGCGTCGCGTTCCGGCGCGCCATTTCGCTGGCGATTGCCTCGGTCGCCGCCGCCGTTCGCTCGGCAGCCCTCACAAGCCGCACCGTCATGACGATCGCGAAGATGGCAACTCCTGCCGCAAGCAGGAACGGAACCATCAGCAGCAGCTCCGGAGCGCCCATTCCCAGTACCCTCATAGCGTGCTCCTTTTCCTCGATTCGCGCGAAGCGCGAAAACAACCGGGCAGGTTGGCGCAGTAAAACAGCGAGGGGCGCTGCGGTGCCCGAGATTCGCGGGAGGACGCGGGCGAAGCGTACTTGGGTACGCGAGCCCGCGGCATCGTGCGAAGATCGGGTGCCCCAGCGCCCCGCAGCGTCGAGCGGTTCCGCCGGCCGTCAGGCCGACGGAACGAGCATTCCTCTACAGCAGGATCTTCACCAGGTCCTTGACGCGGTTGGAGTAGCCCCACTCGTTGTCGTACCAGCTGATGCACTTGACGAAGTTGCCTTCGCCGCCCATCACCATGGTCAGCTTGCTGTCGAAGATGGAGGAGTGCGGGTTGCCCACGATGTCGATGGACACGATGGGATCCTCGGTGTACTCCAGCACGCCCTTCATCGGGCCTTCGGCGGCAGCCTTCATGGCCGCGTTGATCTCCTCGATGGTGGCGTCGCGCTCAAGCTCGACCGTCAGGTCGACCATCGATCCGTCCGGCGTGGGAACGCGCGTAGCGAAGCCGTCCAGCTTGCCCTTGAGCTCGGGCAGCACGAGCGAAACCGCGCGGGCAGCGCCCGTGGTGGTGGGGATCATCGACACGGCTGCGGCGCGAGCGCGGCGCAGATCCTTGTGGGGAAGGTCGAGGATCTTCTGGTCGTTGGTGTAGGAATGGATCGTGTTCATGTAGCCGCGCTTGATGCCGAACGTGTCCAGCAGCACCTTCGCGAAGGGGGCCAGGCAGTTCGTGGTGCACGAAGCGTTGGAGATGATGTGATGCTCGTCCTTGTTGTACTGATCGTCGTTCACGCCCATGACGATGGTGATGTCCTCGTTCTTGGCGGGCGCGGAGATGACGACCTTCTTGGCGCCGGCGTCAAGGTGCGCCTTGGCCTTCGTGCCGTCCGTGAAGAAGCCCGTGGACTCGACGACCACGTCGACGCCCAGCTCGCCCCAAGGCAGGTTGGCGGGCTCGCGCTCCGAGAGCACCTTGACCGCATGGCCATCGGCCACGAAGCCGTCCTCGGTAACCTCGACGGCGTCGAAGGCACGACCGTGGATGGAATCGTACTTGAGCAGGTGGGCCATCGTCGGAATATCGCCAAGGTCGTTAACCGCCACGACCTCGATCTCGGGATCGTTCGCCATCGCGCGGAACGCCAGGCGGCCGATGCGGCCGAATCCGTTAATGCCTACTTTGATTGCCATGCGTATCCCCTTTCATAAAGATACTCAGTTTCTCGTTTACGGCACGAACCGATAATACAACACAAGCACTCGCCATTCTACCCGCACTCGTCTTGCATCATCCGTGCGATCCGACAAACACGGTGGTAAGCGGCGCTTTTGAAGAGATAAACCGGCTCTTGCCGCATCGAGGCACCAGAAAATCCAGGCGTGTGCCTTCATTTATCGTCGCGATTCCCGTCACGATAGCATCACGTGCCGAAGCGCAAACCCACCGCCTGCGCCAGCCGACGGCAACCAGTCCCCCATCGAGGGTCAACTCCCCGTGAAATAGCAGATAAGGTTGACGATCTGAGGAAAGAACGCCATGACGAAAACTGCTCGCATCACCTGCATGACAACCACGTCGGTGTTCTTGACGTTCAGGTCATCGACTATAAGAGCCATGTCGGATGCCCCGGCGGGAGACGCTATGAGCATCCCTTCCTTTCTGCCGTACCCGAACAGCTTGCTTTCAAGCTTTCCCGTAACAAAGCAGTTGAACGTGTAACCCGCCACCAGAACGACTGCGGGAAGCACCAAATCGGCCAAGCCCGTCAGCCCCTCAGCAGTGAGCAACGTTCCAAGGTAGCACCCGGCAACAAGCTGGCAAACCTTCTTAACCCATTTAGGGATGAAAGCAAAATCGAACACGAGCTTCAGGATAAGCACGGCAACGATCGCCGCGGTGAAGGTAAGCCCCGCAACGCCCGTCATCCTCCCAAGGACCCCCGCCAGCGCGGCAACAGCCAAAGCTGCTACAGTCGATGCTGGAGACTTCTGATTCGACTTCATGCGGTTCTCGCCGGGAGCAGTTTCGGCGCCGCGCGCATCAGGGTGCCCATGTGCCGTGCGGTACCCATCGAACAACGCAATCATCACCGGAAACGCCCCGATGCCGAGCACCTGCCTGATCAACTGCATCACGGTAACCGCAGGAGCGTCGGCCCCCATGTCCGCCGCGACAATCGGAGTGTCGTTGATACCGCCCGGCACGGCGCACATAAGGGAGGTCACCAAATCGAGCGGAGACACCGCCCAGATGACGAATCCAAGAACAAGGTTCAAAATGAGAAACGCAAGGAGCATCAGCGCGACCGGCTTCGCGAATCGCCTCAAACGCACAAGGTCGCTCCGCTCCATGGAGCAGCCCACGAACGCACCGGCGATGATCTGAACCGCGGTTCGCGTTTCAGCAGGCAGCCAGGTGAATCCCGTCGCAACGCTCAACACGGCAACGCCCGCGAAAGCGCCGATCATATACCCAGCAGGCACTTTGAGCCTCTTGAACAGCAATCCACACGCGACGCCGACCGACAACGTGGCGAGCAGCGGCGCTATCGTCGAAGTATCCATGCGCACGTCCTTTTCATCGATTCTCGCAGGAGTATAATCATCGACATACCGGCAATCAAACGAATCGAAACGAATACGCTTTCTTAACCACTGTTCATACCGTTTCGTCCCAATTCGTAGAATCGAGGTTTTATGAGAAACGACGAGGCGTTAACCGTGGACGAAGTGGCCGACATACTGCAAGTAGGTCGCAACACCGTCTACGCGCTCAAAGACCGGGGAGAGCTCAGCTCGTACAAGGTCGGCAGGAAGCTGCGCTTCACTTACGCGGACGTGCAGAGCTATATCGCAAGATCCAAGAACCCGAACCGCTTCGAGCACCGAAACGACCCGAACGAGCGAAAGCGGCAATTCGTCATATGCGGGCAAGACATCATCTTGGACGTTCTCTCCAACTACATCGCCCAGACGGGAGTCGAATCGCTGCGCTCCTACATCGGGAGCTACGACGCCTTGACCGACCTCTACAAAGACAAAGTGCAGGTTGCCTCCGCGCATCTCTGGGACGGAGACGCCGACGAGTACAACGTCTCCTACGTCAAGAAGCTTCTCCCCGGCACCCCGACCGTCATCGTGAACCTCACCTACCGCATGCAGGGCTTTTACGTGGCGAAGGGAAACCCTAAGAACTTGACCACCTGGGAAGACCTGCTCGCTCCGGGAGTGAAGATCGTCAATCGAGAGAAAGGCTCGGGCTCCCGGGTGCTGCTAGACGAGCACGTCAGACTGCTGGGCGCGCAGCCTTCCTCCATTCAAGGCTACGAGATAGAAACCCAGTCCCACATCGCCGTTGCGAGCATGGTGGCTCGAGGACGCGGGGACGTGGCGATCGGGAGCGAAAAGGTGGCGAAGCAGGTGGAAGGCATCGATTTCGTGCCCCTGCAGAAAGAACGATACGACCTTGTGGTCAAACAGGAGAACTTCGACGCGCGCGCCGTGCAGACGATGATGGGCATCCTGGAGTCGGGACTGCTTCGCGAAGAGTTCGCAAGCCTGGGCGGATACGACACCTCGGACATGGGGCGCATCATGTCGATCGGCTGACGACGCGGGGCCCCTACCCGCGCACCTCTTTCGCCATCTGCTCGATCCGGCGAACGCGGTGGTAAACGGCGCTTTTGGACAGCGGAGGGTTCGCTCGCTCCCCCAGCTCTTTGAGCGTGGCGTCGGGATACCTGACCCGCAGCTTGATGAACTCCTGCAGCGCCGGCGGCAGATTCTCCATGCCGTGCGCCTCCAGCACCATACGGATCGCGTACAGCTGGTCAACGGAAGCGTTGGCCGCTTTGGCCTGATTCGCTATCTCGGCGTTGGTCTGCCGGTTCACGTCGTTGCGCACGCTCTTGATGACGCGCGCGTTCTCCATGGCGAGCGCGCTTTGATGAGCTCCCGCGAAGGCCAGAAACTCCAGGATGGCCGCGCCGCTTTTAAGGTAGACCATGTACGAGCTGCGCCGCTGCATGACGCGCGCGTTGATGCCCTTGCGCTCCAGCAGGCTCACCAGGCTGTCGGCCAAGTCCTCGTTTTCGACCGTGATCTCGAAATGGAAGTCGCCGCGCGGATCCGAGACGAACCCGCTTCCCAAAAACGCACCGCGCAAATAAGCCGCAGTACAGCATTCCTTCGCCACCAGATCCGAGGTGAGCCCCATCATCAGGCCGCCCTCGGCGGAAAGCACGCCCATGTCGACGAGCGATTCCGCCAAGCGCGCCTGGGAAGGCACCTCGATAAGGTAGTTCGGCGTCTTGTGCAGCACGCTGCGGCGCACCGTGAGGTTCGTCTCCAGGTGGTACAGCTCGTGCAGCAGCTTGATGACCAGGCGCGCGACGGACGGGACGTCCGTCGCGATCTCGATGCGGTACTTGCCCTGCCCGCTGAAGAACAGCGTGCCCTCGATGCGCACGAGCGCCGCCAGCGTCGCCTTCTCGCAATGCGAGCAGGTGGGTGGAACGCGAGCCAGCTCGTCTTTTACTTCCGCCGTGAACGACATAGGCGCAACACCCCCGAAAACGCTTCCCGCAACGCAGCCGGATCATGCCAGGTAGGCCGCAACGCATCCACCAGGTTGCGCGCGATGACCACCGGGCCGCGCGCCTGGATGGCCTGCACGTCCTGATAGCTGACGCGCACGGGACGCACCCGCTGCGACAGCTCCAAATCGCCCATGTCCGATGTCGAAGCGTGCTCCGGCTCGGCACCGGCCAAGGCACTGAACAGGCCCGTCGCCGGACTATCGGGCCGCAACGGCACCTGCGTATGCACCAGCACGTAATCGAGCAGCCCGCGCATGCCGTGATCCATGAGGGCATCCACGTGCTCGCGGGCGGCAAGGCCCCACGTCTCCCCCTGCATGTCGGCGAGCGAGCACACGAACAACGTGCTGCCCTTCGATGCGCGTATGGCGTCCACCACGCCGGGAACCAGCAGGTTCGGGATGATGGACGTGAACAGGGAACCCGGCCCCAGCACGATGAGGTCCGCGTTGCGAATGGCCTCGAGCGCAGGCTCGTAGGGCACCACGCCGCGCTCGGCGCGAAGCCGCACGCATTCGAGCGCGGTGCGCGAATGGCACGCCACCGCCTGACCCTCTAAAATGCGCCCGTCGCGCGTGCGCGCGGCAAGCGACACCCGATCGAGCGTTGACGGGTACACGTGCCCCCGCGCTTGCAGCAACCGCTCGCATATAGCGATAGCCTGGGGAAACGACCCTGCCGCATCCTCCAATGCCGACAGCATGAGGTTGCCCAGGGTGTGGTTGCGCGCAAACGAGAACCGATACTTGAACGCCTTGGTCAAAGGGTCGCTCGGATCGGCCGCCATAGCGGCGATGCACTTGCGCACGTCGCCGGGAGGCGTGACGTCGGCCTCTTCGCGCAGGATGCCGGTCGATCCGCCGTCGTCGGCCATCGCCACGACGGCGCTCGTTTCGACGCCCATCGACAGCAGCGTGCGGATGGACACCGGCGCGCCCGTGCCGCCGCCTATCACGACGGCGCGCACGTGCTCGTCGACGGCGGACGCCGCGCTCGGCGTGCCCAGCGAGGCGAAAGCGGCCGTCAGGGACGGATCATGCGAGAACGGTTGCGTTGCCATGCAAAGCCCTAGCGCCCGGCGACCGGAGCCGCAGCGGCGGAATCCGTCACCAGCAAACCGTCGGCCCCTTCGGCCAGCTTGAGGTCGCGATGGGCGATGCTCACGCGGTAGCCCTTCGCCTTGAGGTAGTCGGCCGTGGCCTCCGCCAGCGCCACGCTGCGATGCTGGCCGCCCGTGCATCCGATGCCGATGGCCAGCTGCTGCTTGCCCTCGGCCACGTAGCCCGGCATCACGCAATCGAGCAGCGCGCGCCAGCGCTTCTGGAACTCCTCGGTCTCGGGGCGGTACAGCACGAAGTCGCGCACCGGCGCGTCCAGGCCCGTCAAGGGGCGCAGCTGGGGATCGTAGTACGGGTTCGGCAGGAAGCGCACGTCCATGACCAGGTCGGCGTCAAGAGGCGCGCCGTGCTTGAACCCGAACGAGTACACCGTGACCTGCAGGCCCGTGCGGTCCTCGCCGGGTGCGAACAGAGCGCGGATGGTGGTGCGCAGCTGCGGCGGCAGCATGTCAGTGGTGTCGATGACGTGATGCGCGCTCTCGCGCAGCTCGAACAGCAGGTCGCGCTCGCGCACGATGCCCTGAGCGATGGACGCCCCGTCGGCGGAAAGCGGGTGACGGCGGCGGCTGGACTTGTACCGCGCGATCAGCTTCTCGTCGTCGGCGTCCAGGAACAGGACGCGGTAATCGAGCCCGCGCTCCTTGAGCTTTTTGAGCTCGCTTGTCAAGCTGGCGAAGAAATCGCGGTTGCGCGCGTCGCACACCACGGCCAGGCGTCGCCGCTCGTCGGGCTGGCCGGGCATGCCGGTAAGCTCGAGCAGGTTCCCGATCAGGCTGGAGGGCAGATTGTCCACGCAGAAGTAGTCCAGGTCCTCGAACACGTGCATCGCCTCGGTGCGGCCGGCGCCGCTCATGCCGCTCACGATGACGAGCTCGGGCATGTGCTCAAGATCAACCGTCGATTCGCTCATCAGCAATCCCTTCGTCGGTACGGGAGCGCTCGCCCGTGCTGGCAAGCGCGTCGGATTCGCATTGCTGCGCGCCGCCCACGACGCGCACGTCCTTTCGCTCCCTATTATACTGCTGAAGCACGCGGTACAGCTCCTCAGCCACCTCTTCGGGCACAAGGCGCGCCGCTTTGATGTCGTCAAGGGCGGCGTCTTTGAGGTTCTTAAACGATTTGAAGTGCTTGAGCAGCGCCTTTTTGCGCACGGGTCCAAGGCCCGTCACGTCGTCGAGGATGGAGGCGGTCATGCCCTTGCCGCGCAGCTCCCGGTGGAACGTGATGGCGAAGCGGTGGGCCTCGTCGCGCACCTGTTTCACCAAATACAGGGACGCGGAACCGCTCGGCAGCACCACCGGGCCCGTGTCCTGCCAGGGAACGAACAGCTCTTCGTCGCGTTTCGCCAGGCCGCACAACGCAATGTCGCGGATTCCCAGCTTGTCGAACATCTCGAGCGCCGCGGACAGCTGCGGCTTGCCGCCGTCGAGGATGATGAGATCCGGCTTGCTTCCGAAGCGCTCGTCCGCCATGCGCTCGGGCGCGTAGCGGCGGCTCATCACCTCCTGCATGCTCAAAAAGTCGTTCGCCTCGTCGAGCGGCGTCTTGATCTTGAAGCGACGGTACTGGTTCTTGTCGGGCTTGCCGTTCGTGAACACCACCATGGAGGCCACCGTGTAGGAACCGTGAATGGTGGAGATGTCGAAGCATTCGATGCGCAGGGGAGGCTCGTCGAGGGCCAACGCGCTTTCCAGCTGAAGAAGCGCCTCGTTGATGCGCTTGTCCTCGTAATTGGTGCGCACTTTGTAGCGCATGAGCGTGTGCTTCGCGTTCGTCTCGGCCATGCTCACAAGCTCGTGCTTCTCGCCTTTGCGCGGCGCCGTGAACCGCACCTTCGCGCCATGGGGGCTTGCCAGCTTCTCGGTGAGCCATGCTTCCATAGCCTCTTCGTCCTCGGGCTCGTCGCGCACGATGATCTCATGCGGAATGGACGTGGTGGCGTCGTAGTAGCGCAGCAGGAACATGTGCAGCAGGTCGTCGTCGGGCACGTCTTTGCCGCGGTTCAGCACGAACTCGTTCGAGTTGATGATACGGCCCTCGCGCACCATGAACACGTGCACGCCGGCGATGGTCTCCTCGCGGAAGATGCCCACCACGTCGGCGTCCAGGTTGCGCGTGGACACGGCATGCTGCTTGTCGGTCAGGCTGTTGATGGTGTCGATGCGCGCCTTGATGCGCGCGGCGCGCTCGAAGTCGAGCTCTTCGGCCGCAGCCTGCATGTCGGCGGTCAGCTCGTCGACGAACTCCCGATGCTGCCCGGACAAGAATCGTCCGATGCGCTTCACGTTGACCTGGTACTCTTCGGGCGTCACCGCGCCGCAGCACGCGCCGGGCCCCAAGCCCACGTGCGCATCGAAGCACGGGCGCGCGTCGCTTGCCATGAGCGCGAGCGGGTTCTTCTCCAGCCTGCGCTTGAGCTGACGCCAATCGGCGCACGATGTGGCGCACAACGGCACGACGCGCCGCGCGATGTCCACCATGTCGCGCGCGGCGCGGCTGTCGGTATAGGGGCCGAAGTACTTCGTGTCGGGCTTGTGCTTCTCGCGCGTGTACTTGATGGCGGGAAACACGTCGCCTTTCGTGAGCGCGATGAACGGGTACGACTTGTCGTCTTTGAAGTCGGCGTTGAAGAACGGGCTGTGCTGGTTGATGAGGTTCTTTTCCAGCACGAGAGATTCGTGCTCGTTCTCCACCACGATGTAGTCGAAGCTGTCGATCTGGTCGACCAGCAAGGGTATTTTGGCGCGCTCGTCCTGGAAGTTCACGTACTGGCGCATGCGCGCGCGCAGCTGCTTCGCCTTGCCTACGTAGATGACCTGGCCGGACTTGTCTTTCCATAGGTACACGCCCGGCAGCGCGGGCACGGCGTTGAGCTCCTGCTTGATGCGTTCGAGCTTGGCCGTTGCCGCCCGGCCTTCCGGCAAGGTCGGCTTCCCGTCGGCCGAGGCGGCGGAGCCGAATTCGCGCGTCGCCTGGTCGAGGTCGCAGCGATGCTGCTCGCGCTCGATGCGCGAGCGCTGTCCCGCCGGCTGATCCAGGTTGTCGAAGCCAAGGGCGTCGCCGTCGTCGAGTGCGGAAAAGCCGGCCGAATCGGCAGCTTCCCCTTCTTCGTTCGCAGCATTCGTCTTGATGGGTTTGTCGAGGTATTCGTCCATGAACGGCAGTATAGCAAAGCCCCGTTGCGCACCGGCCGAGCCGCCGCCGCGCGAACAAACGATTCATGTTTGGGAGCGGGCCGTCAACGCGGCCCGCGCACCGCTATATGAACGGGTGGAACGCCTCTATCAGAACCGGGACCATCGCCGAGCAGATAACGCCGTTGAGCACCGAGAGCACCACCGTCTCGCCGTTCGTGCAGCGAATGAGCATGGGCAGCGTGGTATCCTCGCTCGTTGCGCCGGCGGGCGCGATGCACGTAGGGTAGTTGAGGTGCCGGGCGATCCAGGGGATGCAGAAGAACGACACCAACTCGCGCAGCAGATTCGACAAGAACGTGATGCTGCCCACCTGCGCGCCGGCGATCTCGGTCATCATGACGCCCGACAAGCTGTACCAGCCCAATCCCGACGCGATGGCGCCTCCCGTCGGCAGGGAAAGCCCCGTCAAGGGAGCGCACAGCAAACCGCCCGCGATCGATCCGACCACAATGCCGAAGGGAATGATGAGCACGCGCACGTGATACTGCCGCAGCTTGCCCAAAAGGCCGCGGCTGCCGCCCACGCTGATGCCCACGAACAGCATGAGGCCGTACAGGATCAGGTCGGAATGGTCGGCCAGCGCGTCGAGCGGCGCAAGGTGCACGCCCGCCAGCCCGTAGGCTATCCCCAGCACAAGCGCCCCCACCGCCATGCCGATCATGACGGCTTCGCCGTTGCCGGCAGGCTCCCCCGCCGCCGGCGCCTCCTGCGCAGCGGCCACGTTCGGACCGGCCGCTTTGCGGGTTATGTCGCTCATGAGCCAGTTCGTCAGGCCGTACACGACCAAGGTCGAAAGAGCCACCGGCACCAGGCAGAACAGGGCGCTCGCCCACCCGACGGTGCCCAGCTCCTCCAGAAACGTGTCGCGCCCTCCCAGCAAAGCCCCCATCGAGAAGATGAGCAACGCCGTGAACAGCAGCGTCAGCTTCTCGTTCGCGCCTTTGAGGCGCGCGGGGAACACCGTTGCGCCCACGAGCACGCCCACGGCCATGATGACGAGCACTTCCAACCTTGATCCCCCTTTGCTGCGAAAGCATCCATTGTAGCGCAAAGCGGCGCTACGGGGTTTCAGGTTCGCGGGGCATGCGCTCGGTTCGCGCCGCGAAGCCGCGGGGCTTCAGGTTCGCCGGGAGCGCGGTCGGCTCTCCTTCGCCGGAGGCGCAGCGGCGCGGACCCGCCCGCGCCCCATGCGCACGGCTACCGCCAGCTTGGCGGCGCCGCCCGCAGCAAGGAGCGCCGCGCTTGCCCCCAGCACCGCAGCCACGTCGGGAGCGAACGTGAGCACGTCGCGCCACGGCACCCCGCGCAGGATGGGAAGCGCCAGAACCGCAAGCGGCGCGACGACGTGCAGGACGACGGCGCGCGCGACCAGCATCCGCCTCGCGCGCAACCGCAGCGCCGGCGACGCCTGCGATACGCACGTCGCGCGCATGCGGCGCGTCCACCGCCGCAGCAACCCCAGCGGCGCTGCGCTCGCCAGCAGGACGCAGGCGTACAGCACGTCGTTGCGCGCGTGCGCCACCCGCACCCACGAAGCGTCGACCGGGTCTGGATCGGCGCCCACCGCCGCAGCCACCACGCCGTTCGCCAGCTCGAAGAACAGGTTGTCGCCGCCCGCGTGATCGCTCGCATCGCCCAGCACCACCACGCCCAAACCGCGCTCGGGCAGCAGGCACATGCTTGCCACGTAGTTCTCCACCTGCCCGTCATGGGACAGCACCGTCTCCCCGTCGTCCCAGGAAAACGACGTCCAGCCCATGCCGTAGTACGTGTCGCCTTCGGGATCGGGAACGCGGTCCATGAACATCGACTCGATTCCCTGCGGCGAGATCACGCGCTCCCCCGCGTCGCTTCGCCCGCCGTTGAGGTACATCCGCAGACAGCGCGCCATGTCGGAAACGCTCGCCGCCACGTAGCCCGACGGAGCGGCTCCCCACGCCTCGTCGCTTGACGCGTGCGCGAACCCATCGGCTACGGGCACGCCGAACCAACCGCGATGGCCGGGCGCCATGCCCTTTTCCCGCGCGATCTCGCCGTCAGCCGTCGAGCGGTCCATCCCAAGGGGAAGAAGCACGTGATCGCGCAGGTACGCCGCGTACTCCTGCCCCGAAGCCGCTTCGACGATGCGGCCGAGCAAATCGTAGTTGGCGTTCGCGTACGAGAACGTCCCGAACGACGCGCCCTTGCGCGCATCGGCGAGCGCATCGTAGTACCCGAACCCGCTCGTCTGGTTGAGCAGGGATCGTACCGTGACCTCGGGCGGCGCGCCGTACTGCGGCACGTACAACGAGGCCGGCGCATCGAGGTCCACCTCCCCCGCCTCCACCAGCTGCATCACCGCAAGAGCCGTGAACGACTTGCTAAGCGACCCCATCGTGAAAAGCGCCTCGGCATCCGGGCAATCCCCCAGCGTGCGCAGGTACCGGACGCCCGAAGCATCCACCACGGCCACGGCAACGCCCGGCACGCCCGTGCGGGACGCGTTGTCGTCCAGGTAGGAATCGAGCCGAACCGCAAGCGCGCCGCCTTCGGGCTCCATCCCCTGGGGAGGCGCTTCGTCGGCCAAATCCCCCAGGTCGCCGCCGTCTTCGACGCCAAGATCCGCAGGCTCGTCGGAGGGCGCCGCAAGATCGGGCTCCTGGTCGGGCACGTCGACGACAGGTGCGCAGCCGACAGCTGCACCGATGCACGAAAGCGCCAAAAAGGCCGCAATCGCCGCACGCCTGCCGATAATCGCCATCCCGTTCGCCATCACGATCGCACCCGGCTTCCTAGAAACTGTCGTATACGAATTGAACCGGTTGGGAAAAGCCGGAGAACACGATGAACCAGGCGAGCAGGACGACCAGGGCGACCACGGCTGCGCCGGCCGCCGCAACCAGCAGTCCGGGACGCCGTCGCGCCGCGTCGCGCACACCGTCCGCCCACCGACGAAGCCGGCTCACGATGCGCTCCCGTCGGTTACACCGGCAAGCGAGGCGCCCGCATCGCCCGCCGAAGCCAAGCCCTCGGCCCGGCCGAAGCCGGCCCCGCCCAGAAACGCATCGTCGCGCCCGTTCGCGAAATCGTAGAACGCCTGCTCGATGCGCACCCAGCCGCGCCAGCCGGGATGCACGGTATCGCACAGAAAGTACTTCTCGTACTCGCAGCTGGAGAAGTCGGCGTACGCAGCCCCCGCCGCATCGCACGCGCCGCGCACGCGATCGTAGAACGCGCTGCGCACATCGGCCGCGACTCCCTCGCGGTCGTACCAGGCGCCGTGCATCGGCAGGATCACCACAAGCGGCTCCAGTCCCGTTTCGCGGCACACGTCCAAAAAGCACGAGAGGTCGTCGTATTCGGCATTCGCCTCCGTGAAGTTCTGCCCGCGTTCCACGTTGTAGCGGGAGTTCTTCTGCCAATAGGCGTCGTAGATGCCGTACGGGTTGGTGGTGCAGGCGGCGGCGCCGGATGCATCCGCCTGCGACAGCAGGGCCCTCCAGTCGGGTTCGCCCGTTGGGTTGCCGATCGCACGAGCAGCGCTCTTGTGCGGAGCCTGCTCGATCACCTGGGGCAAGCGGCTGCGAATGCGCGCGTCTTCCGCAAGCGAATACGCCGCATCGTTCACGGCGTCGAACGGCGTGTCCCTGTTGGCCGCGGCAAGCTGCCCCGCGTTGACCCCAAGGGCCGCCATGCGGGATCGAACGTAGGCCTTCGTTTTCTCGGACAGACGCGGGTTGTCCGCGAACTGCCGGTACAGGCTGTACGAGAACTTCGAGGGGAACTTCGCCTGCGCCCCGTTGCCCTTGAAGAACCATTGCGGCGACACCACGATCATGACCTTCTTGTTCTTGACCTTGTCGCCGTACGCACCGGCCGCAACAGCTTGCCATAGGCTTTGATCGTACGCTTCGCCGACGAAAGTCAGATCCACTCCGGTCACGTTCTCGCCAAACACCGCCTGCGGGCACTGCGCGACCTCGTCCTTCGAAATGTAGAACTCCGACGATCCGAACGCCAGGTGGCCGTCCGCGCTCATCGAAGACAGCGTGAACGCGGTGCTCTCGGCCTTCACGCCCGAATACACGTAATCGTAGAGCCGTGTCGGATCGTGATCGGTTTGCCGGGGCAGCCCCCAGGCGCAAAACCCCGCGAACGCCAGCACGGCTGCGAGCAGCGCCGCAACCACGCCGCGCAGCAAGGCCATGCCCGTAAAGCCGGTCGATGCCCCTTTCGCCATGGTCCCGCCCGCCTACAGGCGGATCTCCACTTGGCGAATGATCAAATCCACCGTGTTCATCTCGTCGCGTTCCACCTCGGTAGGGGCAATGGACACGCCGAACTCCTCCTCGATGGTCACCAAAAGCTCGATAGCCCCCATAGAGTCCAAAAGGCCGAGCGCGAACAGATCCTCGCTTCGGCGCTCGCGCACCTCGTCATCGTCGCAGATATCCTCCAAAATGCAGAGCATGCGCTCCTCAAGCTGATCGTGCGTGACGCTACCCATTGATCGCTCCTTTCACGAGCATCGTTGCCTGCCCCGAGAACAGCGCGAACCCGATCATCACCAACTGCAGCGTGACGAACCAGGATAGCGCCTTGAACCAGGGTTCTTTCTTATGCCGCTTGTAAAACTTCGATTTCTTCTGAAACGCCTCCGTACCCGCCAGCAGCAAGCCGTGGTACAAGCCGTACAAAAGGTAGTTCGGTGTCAGGCCGTGCCAAGCGCCCATAAGCACCATGTCGAACACGAAGCCCCAGCACGCCGTGGTCAGGCGGCTTTCGAACCAGCGCTTCTTGAGCGCCAGGCGCGAAAACCGCATGAACACGAAGTCGCGCAGCCAAAACGAGAGCGTGATGTTCCACCGGTTCCAAAAATCCTTGATGTCGATCGACGCGAACGGCGCGCGGAAGTTGCGCGGCGTGCGAATGCCGAAGCAGTAGCTAGCGCCCATCGCCATGAGGCTGTACCCTGCAAAGTCGAAGAACAGGTACAGGCCGTACACGTACGCGGTCTGAACCTGCGCGCCCAGCTCCGCAAGAAACGGGCCGCCGCCCCATGCGGTCGGTGCGTACAGGCGATGCAGCCACACCGCGATCACGAACGTGTACGCCATTCCCACGAGCAGCAGCAGGATGCCGCGCGCGAGCAGGCCCGCGTACTCGTCGCGCGTCCGCACCGCGTCGGCATCCTGCGCGAAACGGCGGGAACGGTCGATGGGGCCGGACGTGAACACGGGGAAGAACAGCAGGAAGTACACGTAATCGAACAGGTTCATCCGCTCGATGAGGCCGTCGCGAATTTCGAAGAGCACCTGCAGCGCCTTGAACGTAATGTAGGAAACGCCCAAGAAGCCCAGCAGATTCTGATCGAACACCGCGCCCGCCTTCGCGGACACGAGCGGCACGAGCGTGACGGCAACGGCCGCATAGAAGCGCGCGTTCGACTTCGGGTCGGCCGAGAGCCACCGCATGCACACTACGGCCGCCAGCACGAACCCCGCCGCGAGCGCAAGGCCGGCGACGTCCTTCGAGAACAAGCACGCCAGCAGCACTACGGACACCGCCAGGCCGTAGCGCTTGAGCGGCTTCTCGCGCAGGCCGAGGAAAGCTGCGCCCGCTACCGCTGCGGTCAGCGCCACGAAAAAGCTGGGGTCGGCGTAAAACGACATGCGCGCGACCTGCTACGCCTCGACCAGGGCTTTTCGATCAAGCTTGCCGTTGCAGGTCAGCGGCAGCTCGTCGAACAGCTTCACGGTGCGCGGCACCATGTACGCAGGAACGAGCTCGGCCAGACCGCGCCGAATCTCCTGGCGAGCGTCGAAGGCGTCGAGCGCAGCAGCCGAAGCATCCAGCACCACGCATGCCTTCAGGTGGGAAACGCGCCCGCGGCGCAGCACCGGCACTACGACAGCTTGCTTCACCTGCGGCAATGAAACGATGTTTCTTTCCACGTCCTCAAGCTCGATGCGAAACCCGTTCACCTTCACCAGCGCGTCGAATCGGCCTTCGCAGTGCAGCACGCCCTCCTTGTCCAATCGACCCAGGTCGCCCGTACGATACGCCCGCATTTTGCGGCCGTCGGAACGCAGCGACCATGAGAACGCCTCGGCGGTTTTATCGGGATTGCGGTAGTAGCCTTTCGCCACCGTGTCCCCCACGATGACGATCTCGCCGCTTCGCCCCGGCTCGCACGGCGCCCCCGTTTCGGGGTTCACGATGCGCAGCTCGGTCCCCGGACGAGGACGCCCCACCGGCAAGGGGGCCGCATCCGCAAGCTCGGCGGGACCGATTTCGGCGTACGTTACCGCCACGGTGGACTCGGTGGGCCCGTAGGTGTTCACGACGAGCGCCTGCGGAAACCGACGGACCAAGTCCTCGGCCGTCGCATGGTGCAAGGTCTCCCCGCAAAAGAGAAACATGCGAACGTCGGAAAGAAGCGCCTGGTCGAACGAAGGATCCGCCAGGCATAGATCGGCGAACGACGGCGTGGAAACCCACACCTGCACGCCCGAGGCGCGCAGGTCCTCGAACAGCATGCGCGCATCCTCGGTTTTCTCACGCGAAACCGCGTGCAGGCACCCGCCGGTCGACAGCGCGCCCACCACTTCGTACTGCGACAGATCGAACGAGTACGGCGGCTGGTCCAGGAACACACGCGCACCGTCCGACACCACCGGAAACGTGCGGAGCCACCGCATGAAGTTCGCCACGTTGTCCGCGCTCACCTCGATGCCCTTGGGTCGCCCGGTCGAGCCGGACGTGAAGATGAGGTAATGCGTCTCCTCGCCGGAAACCCAGCAGGAGCGGTCGGGGACGCTCGCACGGTCGAACGGCAGACGCGCAACCTCGCGCGCATCCACGACGCGGTCCTCGCATGTCAGCTCCCGCAACGCGCAAGGCAGCTCCACGGCGGTCAACAGCAACGGTTCCCCCAGCTGGGAAGCGATGTCAGCCAACCGAGACGCCGGCATCTCAACATCGACGGGCACGAAGGCGTGCCCGCTTTTCAAGCAGCCCAGAAACCCGACGATCATCAAGGAGCCCTTATGCCCCAGGACGACGACCGGCTCGCGATCGCCCGAACGCTCGCGCAGCGCGCACGCCACGGCATCGGACATAGTCCACAGCTCGGCATAGGTCATGGTTGCGTCGTCTGCACGATAGGCCAAAGCATCCGGCGTCGTCTGCGCCCATCGCTCGACCTCCAGCAAAAACCCGTTCTCGTTCGCCATACGCTCGCCTCTTCTCTCGCCCCGTTGCGCGCCAAGCCGCCCCATGCGACCGGGGTTCAAGATAGACTTCGAATATCTACGGCGCATCGAGGTCACAGACTGAGCACAAATCGGTAACCGAACCGACGCTCAAAAAGCTGCGCCTTCACATGCTGCGCACGACAGCGAACCGACGATGCGCGCAGCGGGTCGACAACCGCGCAGCACGCGCCTTGGGCTTCGGGCCTATGCGGAAGCGCGCGGGTTCGCAACCTGGGATGCCTGCCGCTATACTGAACCAACCCAAGAGAAAGCAGGTCCATGAAGCCCACTGTGTACATCGACGCCGACGCCTGCCCCGTCACCGCCGAGGCCGTCAACATCGCCCGAAACCGCAACATCCCCGTCGTTATCGCGGGCAACTCAACGCAGAACCTGCTTCGGCACGTGCGACGAAGCGACCCCCGGCAGCCCACCGACGGATTCTGGGTCGACACCCTTGCCGTGGGCATCGGCGCCGATGCGGCCGATTTCGCCATCGTGCAGGAACTGAAGCCCGGCGATATCGTGGTGACGCAGGACATCGGCCTTGCGGCCATGGTGCTCGGCCGCAGCGCGCGGGCCATCGGCGTGCGAGGGCGCGTGTACTCGCGCGCGACCATCGACGCCGACATGCAGATACGCCACCTCGAGAAGAACGTCCGTCGACAAGGCGGCAGGACGAAGGGCCCTGCGGCGTTCGAGGACGAGGATCGCGAACGCTTCGCGGCGAACCTGCGGCGCCTGGTGGACGAGTCGCTTCGCGACGGGGACGAGCGCTAGCGCAGCGTCGACGGCGGCAAGGCTCCGGAAAGCGAAACCGGGCGGCGCACCCCATCCCGCCGCCCGGAAACCGGCAAGCCGCACCTATTCGGAAACGTCGGCGCTACCATCCTCAAGCGCCTTGAACGCGGCTTTCATAGTGGGGTTGTTCCTGGTCAGACGCTTGATAGTCAAGTCCTGCGCCTTGTTGTTCGCCAGGCGCAGATTGTTCTCGGAGGAAAGCAGGGCCTCTTTGGTTTTCTGCAGGTGCGTGATGGTCTTGTCGATCTCGTCGATAGCCGTCTGAAAGCGGCGGCTGGCCAGGTCGTAGTTGCGCGCGAAACCCGATTTGAACGTCTCCATCTGCTCTTCGAAGTTCGTGATGTCGATGTTCTGGTTGCGCACCACGGCCAGCTCCGCCTTGTAGGCAAGCGAGTTGAGCGCGGCGTTGCGCAGAATGGAGATCATGGGCAGGAAGAACTGGGGGCGAACGACGTACATCTTCTCGTACCGATACGACACGTCCACGATTCCCTGGTTGTACAGCTCGCTGTCCGGCTCCAAAAGCGACACGAGCACCGCGTACTCGCATCCCTTCTTCGTGCGATCGGCGTCGAGCTTCTTGAAGAACTCGTCGTTTCGATGGCGGCGTGACGGGTCGTCGGATTCGTTCTTCATCTCGAACATGATAGACACGATCTCGTTGCCCGCCTCGTCGCACTCCCGGAAGATGAAGTCGCCCTTCGAGCCGCCGGATGCATCGTTGTCCTTCTCGAAGTACGCCCGCGGGAACGCCGTTGCGCGAATCTTGTTGAACTCGGTCTCGCAATGCTGCTCAAGCGACTCGCCCACCATTTTGGTGGACAAGCGCGCCTTCATGTCGCGATAGCGCTCGATCTCGTTTTCCTTGTACGCGATGATGTCGTCTTTCGCCTTCAGCTCAATGGACAGCTGCTCCTTGAGCGCGCTTTCAACCTGGATGCGCTCGGCGTCCTTGAGCGCCACCTGGGCGGCCAGGGCATCGCGCTCGCGTTCGATCTCGGTGCGCGCCTGCTGCACGGCCAGCTGCTTCTCGGTTTCGCTGGCGTGCTGATGCGCGGACAAGCGCTGCTCGAGCTCGACGATGCGAGCGTCCTTCGCCGCCGCGATGTCGGCAAGCGCACGCTCGCGCTCGGCCTGCGCGACGCGCTCCCGAGCTTCGTTCTCGCGCTTCGCCGCGTCCAGTCTGGCCTCCAATTCGGCAATGCGGGTCTCCTTCTCGGAGGCCTTCGCCTGCGCCGCTCCCAAAGCCTGCGCCACCGCCAGCTCGACAGCCTGCTTCTTTTCGGTTACCAGCAGCTGCTCGTGCCGTTGCACTTCCTTGTCGAATTCGCTGTCGCGCACCTGCTTCATGATGGCCGCGAAACCGGTCTCGTCAACCTGAAACACCGTTTGGCAATGGGGGCACTTGATCTCGTTCATGCACGCTCCTTATCTCTTGCCCCGATTCTACCCCATCGATTGTTTTCGAGAGGGTCGCAATGGGGACAGTCGAGCAATTCATCGTTGAAATTCGCAACGAGCCGGACGTCCCGAATCGCTTCGATCGCGACCTTTCGGCGCACAGGTTTGTTTCGAATCGTTTAAATAATCATTGCGCGCGGTCGGCTCTCTTTATAATGATGCTATTGCGTACTGCATTTCCCAAAGGAGGTCCGAATTGAGTTACGTCGATCGAGTTATCGAGCAGGTCAAGGCGAAGGACGCCAGCCAGCCTGAGTTCATCCAGGCCGTCACCGAGGTGCTGCGTTCCCTCGAGCCGGTCATCGAGGCGCATCCCGAGTACGAGGCCGCCGGCCTGCTCGAGCGCATCGTGGAACCCGAGCGCGTGATCACGTTTCGCGTCCCCTGGGTCGATGACGCGGGCAAGGTGCAGGTCAACCGCGGCTTCCGCGTGCAGTACAACAGTTGCCTGGGGCCTTACAAGGGCGGCCTGCGCCTGCATCCGTCCGTGAACCTGGGCATCATCAAGTTCCTGGGCTTCGAGCAGATCTTCAAGAACAGCCTGACCACGCTTCCCATGGGCGGCGGCAAGGGCGGTTGCGACTTCGACCCGAAGGGCAAGTCGGACATGGAAGTCATGCGCTTCTGCCAGAGCTTCATGACCGAGCTTCAGCGCCACATCGGCGCCGACACCGACGTGCCGGCTGGCGACATCGGCACGGGCGCACGTGAGATCGGCTACCTGTTCGGCCAGTACAAGCGCATCAAGAACGTCTGGGAAGGCGTGCTTACCGGCAAGGGCCTGTCCTACGGCGGATCGCTCGCCCGCACCGAGGCGACCGGCTACGGCCTGATCTACTTCGTGCAGGAGTACCTGGAGTGCCACGGCGACTCCTTCGAAGGCAAGACGGTGTCGGTCTCCGGCTCCGGCAACGTGGCCATCTACGCCACGCAGAAGGCCCAGCAGCTGGGCGCCAAGGTAGTCACGCTCAGCGACTCCACCGGCTGGATCCACGATCCCAACGGCATCGACGTTGCCCTGGTCAAGCAGATCAAGGAAGTCGAGCGCGCCCGCATCTCCGAGTACGCGAAGCGTCGCGAAGGCGTGGAATACCACGAGGGCCGCGGCGTGTGGAGCGTGCCCGTGGACATCGCGCTGCCCTGCGCGACCCAAAACGAGTTGTTCATCGAGGATGCGCAGCAGCTGGTCGCGAACGGCTGCAAGGTGGTTGCCGAGGGCGCCAACATGCCCACCACGATGGACGCGACCGATTACTTCCTGGACAACGGCGTGACCTTCTGCCCCGGCAAGGCCGCCAACGCCGGCGGCGTGGCCACCTCCGGCCTGGAGATGTCGCAGAACTCCGAGCGCCTGTCCTGGTCGTTCGAGGAAGTGGATGCCAAGCTGCAGGGCATCATGAAGAGCATCTACCACGCAGCCGACGACGCCGCGCGCGAGTTCGGCCACGAAGGCAACTACGTCATGGGCGCGAACATCGCCGGCTTCAAGAAGCTCGCCGACGCCATGATGGCGCAGGGCGTGGTGTAAGCCGCAGCATCCAGCAAAAGCGAAAGCCCGGTCACACTGGCCGGGCTTTTTCATGTTCCCGTGGTACCCGACGCACGGAGATCGCCCATTACAGTTAGACCTGGCTCTGCCGGGTCTTTTCTTTTCCAGCTCGATCCGCAAGCGGATTACGATGAAGCAGACCCTGCGGGGTTGCTGGCCGACCCGCCCCGGATGGCCCTTCGTCCCTGCCTCTCGCGAAGGCCCGGGGGGTGTTGCCACCGGGGACGGGCGCCGCGGCGAAGGCTGATAGAAACCTG
>NZ_JAJNOQ010000007.1:0-161474 GCF_021044775.1 Paraeggerthella hominis | reverse complement strand
GTCTCACGCCCGACAAGCGCATCGACGCCCCAGCCGCCATCAAGGTATACGCCAATGCCCGCACCTGCGGAAAGGCCGATTATCCAACACGCATCATCCTTGGTGACCATAGGAGCTCCCTCGCTTTCGCCTGCTATCTAAGCAAGAAAGATTATATAGGAAAAGTCCCAGTATCCAAAGCGGTCTAACACAACGAAGGTTGAGGACAGTGGCGGCGTGAAAGGCCATGTGAGGCGCTGTTTTGGTACCTGGCTCGCCTGACGGGCGGTCAACTGTGACAATTTGTCACAGTGCCTTCCGAAGAAGCGCGCGGCGGTGATGGGCGCATCTCGTGCATGCGCGAGATCGCTTATCGCCTCGTCGTCGTGTGCGATGGCGGCTGGCTTTCCACGGATCCTGCGCCTGCTGCCTTGCGCCGAATCGGTTCGCTATCTGTTCGGTCCGCCTTGCATCGCCTTCCGGCGAAAGACGGCGTCATCCAGATCGGCCACCCTCTGCTTGCATCGACGCTTCCCGCCGTCCCATGGCCTTCATCCGCGTTCGGAGGGCCCTTGTGCGCCTTGCCTTTCCTAGGTTCGTTGGGAGACTCCTTGACTGCGATGCCCCTTATGCCGTCTGCCTTGAGCGCGCATTGCCGCACTGAACCCGCCGCAGGAGCAAGGGCACGCGATGTTTCCCGAAAACTTTTACCTGATGGGATTTCGTTCGATGCAGGCAAAACTTTCCGACAAACACCGGAGGATGAGGGATCTACGTAAGGCCTCCTTCGCTTTCCTCCCTTGCGCCCACGGCGGGACCCGCGCGCCTTTCGCGCCACAAGGCGGAAGGCCAAAGGGGCGAACCGCCTGCAACCCAAGGAGGTCATCATGTACGAACTCAAGGAGAAGGCCATCAAGGCGGCGGCAAGATTCCTCATCCAGCGCGGCTACGAGGTCCTGGAGACCGGGTGGGAATCCGAGGGCGGCAGCGCCATCGACGTGGTGGCGAGAGAGGACGACGCGATCGTGTTCGTGGATGTCTTCGCAAGGCGCGGCACCGACAAGGGCATGCCCGACGACGGAGGCGTGGCATCCCGCGAAAGGCGCGAGATCGCAGCGGCGACCTGGCTCTCCGAGCATGCGGACGACGAGGGGTTCGCCAATCTCCCGATCCGCTTCGACAGCATCGCGATGATGGTCATCGGCGAGAACCGCGCCCTCCTGAGGCACCACATCAACTGCCTCGGCTGCGACATCACCGCCGGCCAGACCGACTAGGACCTCCCGGTCCAGCCGGACACGATAAGCCGCCCCGGGCACGCGCCCGAGGCGGCATTCTTCCAACCATCCCACCGAAAGGAGGCCCGGCATGGGCACCTGGGTATACGACATCGACTGCTGCGTCCGGGACCTGCGCGTCTCGGAAGAGAAGCTCGCCCGCCTCAAGCGCGAGTGGCGCGACGTCGCCGACTGGCAGGAGCGGGCGCTCGAGGACGGAACCGTCTCCATCGACCCCGTGTACGGCGACGGATGCCGCCTGTTCACCGACGACCAGCCCTGGTCGTTCGCGGAGGATACGGCAAGTCTCGTTGCCGAGTGCGAACCCGGCAGCGTCGTCGACCTGTACGCCTCGGATGACTTCGCGTTCGTGCGCATCCGCAAGACGGAAGAGGGCGACGTTGACACCGAATGGCGCTGCGCCGTGAACCCGTTCGAGGTGCGGCCCGCCTGACAAGCGATGTGCGCGCCCGTGGCATCCGACGCTGCGGGCGCGCCGCCATCCCCGAACCAGCATTCACGAAGGCGATACGGTGGCGCATCCGCCACGGCTGGCGCAGTCCGTTCCGCCCGCCGGCACGATGTGCGGAACCCGGCGACCTCCGATGCGCCCGTCCCAGGGCATGCCTCGGCCACCGATGATCGCCGCGAACCTCGCACGAGTCAACGGCGCGGAAAACCTTTCGCGGAGACGATGGACGCTGCACGCCCGCGAAAGCTCAGGGCCCCTTGCAGGGGTTTCCGCTTCCTTCCGTTGACACGCGCAAGGACCGCGGCATCCCCGCGGCCAAGAGGCCGGCCAAAGGGGCGGGTCGCAAGATCTAGGAGGTCATCATGGGAAACCGAGCAGTCATCACCACGCCGGAGCGCAAGATCGGGCTGTACCTGCACTGGAACGGCGGACGCGACACCGTCGAGCCGCTTCTGAAGTACTGCGAGCTCAAGGGCTACCGCCCGCCGAGCGCCGACACCTACGGATGGGCGCGCCTGGCCCAGGTCGTCGGCAACTTCTTCGGAGGCACGTGCTCGGTGGGCATCGGCACCTACACCACCGACTCGCAGATGAACCCCGGCGACAACGGCATCTACGTCGTCGACGGCTGGAGCATCGTCGAGCGCATCCTGCCCTACGAGGGGTTCCAGGAGCAGGCCGCGTACGGTTTCGACGAGATGCTGCGCGCCTTCGACGAGTCCATGCCCGAAGGCGAGCGCCTGGGGGCGCTCCTGGACGCCGATGAGGTTTCGGCTGGCGAGCTCTCGCTGGGAGACGAGGTCTGGATGCGCGAGGTCGACGACAGCTACAAGCCCTACCCGGTTATCGCCTTCATGGAGGACGGCACCCCGCTCGTCGCGAGATACGACCACGACGGCGACTGGTCGTGGAACCCCAACAACCGCGTTACTGCGAAAACGGCCCGCATCGTGGCGCGCGGGTAGCGCTCAGGGAACTGGGACAAATTGTCCCAGTTCCCATTAGCCGGGCTTGAACCGCTCGTCGCGGTACGCCCGATACGTTCGCATGGCGTCTCCCATGCGCTCGAAGCCGCCTTTCGCGTCCCACGCCATCGCCCAGAGCCTCTGCGCCTCGGCGTCGGCCTCGCGCCAGCTTTTTTCGAGCTCGCGCATACGCATCTCTTCCTGCTCGCGCTCCCGCTCGGCCTGCCTTTTGGCCCTCGTTCGCGCTGCGCGGTCCTTCCGCTCGCGGCGCTCTTCAAGCGCCGTTTCGAGGCTGAGCCCCGCGATCGGCCTGTTGGGCTTGAGCCAGGTCGACAGGGTCGCGATGAACCTGCCTTCCGTGCCGGCGTCCTCCTGTTGGGAGACGTAGCGCCGGTAGCTCTTGGCGAGAAACGCCTCGTCAACTTCGTCGGACAGAAGGGACTCGCGCCAGACGCGCCAGGCTTTCTCCTTGGCGCACTGCGACGCCTTGGCGCGCGGGACCTTCTCCCATGCGCTCTCGAAGTCCTCGCTCGTTTCCGCCGTCCCGCCTTCCTCGCCGCAAGGGAAGCCGGCTGGCTGGTTGGATGGTCTTTCAGTAGTCTCTGAGTAGTCTTTGTATACGTCTGGCGATTTTTCGCCATACCTATGACGGATTTTCGCCATAGGGGCGTCGGCTTTCGCGACGGCACCGTCATAGCTATGGCGTTTTTCCGTCATAGGGTCTGGCGCGGCATCGGACTCGGGATAGGTGAGCTCGTAGACGCGCTTAGGGCTGATGGCTATGAACATCACGTTGCCCATGGTGCCGGCGCTGCTCTCGATGTTTCTGAATACGCGCCGTATGGCGCCGAGCTCTTCCAGGCGCACGACGGCGTCTTTGGCCTGCCGCTTGCTGATGCCGAAGTGATCGGCGAGCTGCTCATAGCTTCTCTGCAGGAGGTCTGCGGAGAAACGCTTCTGGTAGGCCACGACATCTCCGGTGAACTCGTCGCGGACCTCGCGAGGTCTGTACCAGTAGAGGATGTCGGAGAGGATGTTTATGGCCACCAGGTCGGCTTTGCCCGTTGGGCCCGTTATGGTCTTGTACCAGGTCGCCGGAATCACGTTGCCGGTCACCGCCATCGTGGCGATTGCGTCGACCGCAGCGTTTCCTGTGAGCTTGCGTGGACCCATCAGCTGTCCTTCTTGAATAGTCCTTTGGCCTTGACTCCCTTACGGGCCTTCTTCTGCGGCATGGGGCGCTCGCTGACGACGACGGGCTTCACCTCGTCGGGCTTCAGAGGAACCAACCTCTCGTCGGGGGCCATGGTGGCCTTCAGATCCGCAAGCTCCATCTCCTCGAAGCTCGCCTCGTCGTGCTCGTCTCCGAGCTTCATCCCGCCTGCCGCCATCTGGTTTAGGATGTCGAGGATCGCCTCGGAGATCTCGAGCTGTCTTGCGTTCGGCTGCTCGCCGGCAGAAAGGCGCTCGAGCTCGTCGGCGACGCGCCTGGCCTGCACCGCGAACGCCTTCTGCACCCGGATCGTGGCGAGCACGTTGATCTGCCTGTCCTCGAGCTTGCTCAGGATGAACGCCTGCTTGGTCATCCCGCTCAGGCCGACCAGCTGGTTGACGCGCTCGTTCTCCTCCTCCGACACCCTGAACCCGATGGTGACGTTCCTCCACCTGCCTTCCTTGTCGACGTTTTTAACGCTCATCGCCGCCGCCTTTCGCGTTCATGAGGGCGTCCAGGACGTCCGCCATGTTTCTCTGCTGGTTCGGGAACAGGTGAGCGTAGCGGTAGGTGATGTGCACGCTCTCGTGGCCCATCCGGTCGGCGATGGCGACTGCGGTGAAGCCGAGGTTTATCAGGAGCGACACGTGGCTGTGGCGCAGGTCGTGGACCCTGATCTCCTTGACCCCCGCGAGCCTCGATGCGGTCTTGAGCGTGTTGTTGAGCGCGTACTTGGTGAACGGGAAGACCCTGCCGTCCTCTCCTGGATCCCATTCCATCTCGATGTACTCCTGGAGCTCTTGGGAGAGAAATCTGGGCATGGCTATGACCCGCTCGGACTTCTTGGTCTTCGGCTTCCCGATGATGTCGCGCCCGTCCAGGCGGCTGTACGACTTCGTCACGCTGATGGTCCTGTTGGCGAAATCGAAATCATCCGGCTCCAGCGCCAGCAGCTCGCCCTCCCTCAGCCCGCACCAGTAGAGGGTTTCGAAAGCGTAGAACATCTCGGGCCTGTCGATGAGCTGCTCCGAAAACCTCAGGTACTCCTCGGTCGTCCAGAACTTCATCTCCTTGCCCTGCTTCTCGCCGACCCTGCCGGCCTTCTGGAGCGGGTTGGAGGGCAAGCCGTAGTGCCTGACGGCATGGTTGAGAATCGCCGAGAGCTGGTTCTCGACCGTCCGGATGTAGGTCTCGGAGAACTTCTTGCCGTTTTCGTCTCTTTCCTTGAGGAGCTTGTTCTGCCAGTCGATGACGTCTCTGGATGTGATGTCCACGACCCTCATTCCGCCGAAAAACGGAACAAGCTTGTCGTTGATCACGTACTCCTTGCCGCGCCAGGTGGTCTCCCTGAGCCTCGGCCGCACGTCTTCGGCGTAGACCTTGACGAACTGCTCGAAGGTCATGCTGGTCGACCTCGCCTCGTTCGCGAGGAAGTTCCGCTCCCATTCCAGGGCTTCGGATTTGCTCTTGAACCCTCGCTTCGTCGAGTCGATTGTCTTGCCGTCGCGGTTGGTGTAGTAGAGCCTGACGAGCCAAGTGCCGCGCTTGCTGTCTTTTCTGACGGTCATGGCTAGCGCCCCGCATCCGTCTCGTCCAAGTCGATCGCGTCTGCGCGACCGAAGAGCCTCTCCTCGTAGTAGGAGCGGTTCGTTTTTCCTCGGATGGTCAGGCAACCCATGTCCTCCAGCTCGGCGTTGAGTATGCGGACGATCTTGTATGCATGCTGCACGCTGCATTCCAGGTCCTCGGCCACCTCTTTGGCCGTTATGAGTCTCTTTCGCATAACCCCTTCCTTTCCATGTGATACAAAAACGTATCAGTTATGGAAATAGAATAACTGATACAATTACGTATCAAAAGAGGATGTTTTTCGGAATCGTCGAAAAACACATTCGGTATTACAAGCAAGGAGGCGCAGATGGGCATCGGAGAGAAGATCCAGCGCATCAGGAAGGAGCGCGGCTATACCGCCGAGAAGCTTGCCGGCATGCTCGGCATCTCCGTCGTTTCGCTGCGCAAGTACGAGTACGGGGAGCGTATGCCCAAGGAGCAGATGATCGACGAGATCGCGCGCTGCCTGGGGGTGAGCCCCTCGACGCTCAAGGCGGACTGGGGGAGTAACGTCGATGACGCCATCCATGTGCTTTTCGACCTGGAGGAGGAGTTCTGCCTCGAGCCTGTCAAGATCGGCCAGACGATAGTTCTCTCCCTCCCCGAGGAGCTGGACACCGAGGAGCAGGAGGCCCTTGCCAAGGCGATGCACCACTGGTACAGGAACAAGCGCGACTTCAGAGACGACGAGCTCACGCACGCCGAATACGTCGCCTGGAAAGACTCGTTCAGAGCGTAGGTGCGATGGGAGCGGGGAGAAAAGGCCTCCTCAGAGGCTTTTTACGCCGCAGCCCAGCTTTGACCCGAAAGCCGATTTTCCCTTTCGAGAGACCGATACGAAAACGTGCCAATTCTGAAGTTGTAGGCGGCTTACGGATCGATGGTCCCGCATGTGTTGTTAAAGTGTGGGAAACGGCACGAAGCCGTATCGCCATTTTCCCACTCAATAGCAACGAATCTAAAATACGTGCTGTCCTATGCCGTCTCGTTGCTTCTCTTTCAAGGAGCTCTCTGCAGGGCGAATCATTCTGCGATCAGGCGAGGAGATTGCAAAACGCGCTTTCGGCCTCTGTTCTGCCCGATTCGCGACTAATTCCCTGGCGACTAATCCCATGTTTACGAGGGGGAGTGGCTGTAGGTGGTGCTCAACGGGCGCGCACGCCGTCTCTGATACGGCAATCGGGGGATGCAAACCATGCGCCCTCGGAGGCTTTCTCCCTGACTTTTGTCAAGAGCGGAAGGCGGAAAACATTCTTTTTATGGGATAATTGAATAATGGATTATTCATAAGGCGAGGAGACCCGTCATGATGAAAAAACGATTTTTAAGCCTGCTCTGCGTGCTGACCCTCTGCCTGGGCCTGCTGCCCGCCACGGCGCTGGCGGTGGGAGAAGATGCGCCCGCTACGCTTTATGTGGGAAATACGCAGGTTATTAGTAGTACTGAAACCACCTACTGGAAAACAAATGCCAGTGGGGAGCTAGAACGGGTTGTGGGAGCCAGCGACACTTCTAATAATTGGAATGTCAAATACGATCCAAACTCCAACACTCTGACCTTAAGAGGGGCGTCCATCCAGGGAGGGTCTAATGCCGTATCAGCGCCTTATGGCTCCGGGATCTATGCTCTGAGCCATAGCGGGCAGCCGGTTTCCCTGACCATAAAGCTGATTGGTGAGAATACCATCACAGGCAGCTATGGAATTTATGTGAATTCAGAGTTGAGCGCGAACAGCTATGGTACAGACGCCTCCCTGACTATTACGGGTGAAAGCAATGGAAGCTTGAAAGTTTCTGGTTCTTCTCTCGGAATATGTGTCAAAAGCGGAACAGGCGACGCCTCCCTGACCATTAAAAACGCTTCCGTCGATGCAAAGACTACTCAAACCAATTCTGGCTACGCCGGCGTCTATGTGCAGTCCAGCCCGTACGCTACCAGCTCCCCGCAGCTCTCCCTTGCCGTCAATGGCGGCAGCCTGACCGCCAGCGGCGGCACGAGGAGCGATGGGATTCTGTTCAATGTGCAATCGTCTCAAGCCACCGGTGCCACTACTAGGCTGACAATCAGTGACAATGCCATCGTGCGGGCGGAAAACGGGATCAAAGCTTCTCGTGTCGATGAACCTACACCATCAGGCACTGGTATCGTATTCAACGACAAGAAAGGCACCGTGTACGGCGATGTGACCCTGGACGAGAGCCTCACCATTGCCCAGGGCGAGACCCTGACCATCCCGGAGGGGTCTACCCTCAACACCAATAACAAACTGACTAACAACGGTACCATTGTGAATACAGGCGGTACCCTGAATGGCGAACCGGGCGGCATCATTGTCACCGCCCCCGCCATCACCACCGAAAGCCTGCCTGACGGCACGGTGGGGCAATCTTACACTGCGACGCTGGAAGCAACTGGAAACAACATTACATGGAGTGCCAGCGATTTGCCTGCAGGGTTGACGCTGGACGCCGACACCGGCGCAATCACCGGCATCCCAACCACGGATGGGCAATTCCAGGTTACCGTTACCGCCACCAACAGCGTCGGCAGTATCGACCGAACATATACACTGAATATTAAACCGGCTACAGTTTCTGTCACCGGCTTGAAGCTGGATAAAGACAGCCTAATCTTACAGGAAAACGGCAGCTATACTCTGACTGCCACGGTAGAGCCTGCCGATGCTACTAATAAAGCTGTAACTTGGGCAAGCAGTGACACCAATATTGCTACGGTAAGCGCAGATGGAACAGTGACTGCCATAAGCGCAGGCAACGCCACGATTACCGCTACCGCTGCGGACGGCAGTGGAATTAGCGCCTCCTGCAACTTGACAGTAACGCATGGCAATATGATACAAACGCCAAAGAAAGATGCCACCTGCACAGTGGATGGAACCGAGGAATATTGGACATGCGAAATCTGCGGTAAGCATTACAAAGATGAAAGCGGCACAATTCCAACGACTCCTGAAGAAAATAAAATTCAGGCCACCGGTCACAACTACGAGAACGGCAAATGCACCGTTTGCAGTGAGGTCGACCCCGCCTTCAAGGCGATGATTATTAAAGGTGCGAATGGGGAGTGGCGGAAGGGTAGCGAGGACGGACTGTTCTTTACTTCCAATGCCGCCTTCGCTGACTTCTTAAAGGTTCAGGTAGACGGAAAAGACGTGGACTCCTCCAAATACACGGTAGAGGAGGGCAGCACCATCGTCACCCTGAATGCCTCCTATCTTGAAACCCTGTCTGCAGGCAAGCACACGCTGGCGATCGTCTCCGATACTGGCACTGCCGAGACCGAGTTCACCGTTGTCGCGGCAGAGAAGCAGGTGGTCGATGATGAATCTGCGAACGATAAGGCCGACAACGACGGTGACAAGGAATCGCTCGCCAAGACCGGCGACGACTCCATGCTGCCAATAACAGCGCTTTCTATCCTTGCCGTCGTCTCTATCGCAACAGGGGTGTTCGCTCTGAGAAGGTCTCGCATCTAGGTTTCGCAAAAGCGCTTTATGAGTCTTATTCCGCCCCGCAGGCAATCCTGCGGGCGGTTCTTTTATATGGGCGTCGAACAGGCGAGGATTCGAGAGGGCGCTCTCGATACGTCGCTTGGAGGGACTCGTCCAGGGCGCAGTCGAGCCGGACATGGAGAAAAAGGCCTCGTCAGAGGTCTTTTTTACGCCGTGACCCAGTTTTGACCCAAAAGCAATATTTTCCCTTTCGAAAAACAGATACGTAAACGTATCAATTCTGAAATTGCAGGCGGCTTGCAGGTCGATGGTCCCGCATAGGTTGGGAAAGCGCAGGAAATGATACAAAACTGTATCAAGTGATATTCTTTTGGCATCGTCATTAATTTGTAGAAAACACCTGGTAGAAAGACAAATAACAACTCGTAAACCGCCCGCAAGACGCTATCGCAGACGTTGTCATCTTGTGGGTCACGATAATACGTGACCGCATTATCAAAACATAAAAAAATACCCTCTGAGCAGGCAATACTCAGAGGGCATGATGGGTCACAAACTGATACGAAAACGTATCACCATTTATTCCCACTCAATCGTCGCTGGCGGCTTGCTCGTGATGTCGTAGGCCACCCGGTTCACGCCCGGCACCTCGGCCACGATCCTGCCGCTCACGCGCGCCAGCACCTCGTAGGGCAGCTTCGCCCAGTCGGCGGTCATCGCGTCGCTCGACTCCACGGCACGTAGGATCACGGGGTAGCCGTACGTGCGCTCGTCGCCCATCACGCCGACGCTCTTGATGTCGGGCAGCACCGCGAAGTACTGCCACACGCTGCCTTCGCCGTTGCGCTCGCCGGTCTGCTCGAACACAGCCACGTTGTACGCGTCCAGCTCCTCGCGCACGATGGCGTCCGCCTCCTTCAGGATGGCCAGCTTCTCGCGCGTCACCGTGCCGATGATGCGGATGGCCAGACCCGGCCCCGGGAATGGCTGGCGATGCACGATGTGATCGGGCAGTCCCAGCGCCGTGCCCAGCGCGCGCACTTCGTCCTTGAAGAAGTGGTCCAAAGGCTCGATCAGATCAAAATGCACGCCCTCGGGGAAGGGGATCAGGTTGTGGTGGCTCTTGATGGTGCTCGCCTTGCCGCCGGTTTTGCGCGCGCCGCTCTCGATGATGTCAGGGTAGATGGTGCCCTGCGCCAAAAACCTCACGCCGTCCAGCTTCTGCGCCTCGTCGAAGAACACCTTCCAGAACTCGGTGCCGATGATCGTGCGCTTTTCCTCGGGATCAACCACGTCGGCCAGCAGCGCCGCGTAGCGATCCTCGGCGTGCACGTGCACGAAGTCCACGTCGAACTGCTTCGTGAACACGGCCTCCACCTCTTCGGGCTCGTCCTTGCGAAGCAAGCCGTGGTTCACGAACACGCAGGTCAGCTGCTTGCCGATAGCCCGTGCGCACAGCGCGGCCACTACGGAGGAGTCCACGCCGCCCGAAAGGCCCAGGATCACGCGGGCATCGCCCACCTGCGCGCGGATGGCCTCCACCGCGTCGTCGATGATGGAGTCCATGGTCCAGTTCCGCTCCAGTTCGCAAATGCCGAACAGGAAGTTCCTCAGCAGCTCGTCGCCGTGCGGCGTGTGGCGCACCTCGGGATGGAACTGCGTCGCGTACAGCCTGCGCTCGGCGCATTCCATCGAGGCCACGGGGCACGTCTCGGTCCTCGCCGTCACCGCGAACCCTGCGGGCACGTGCGAAACCGCGTCGCGGTGGCTCATCCACACCGTTTGCTCTGCCGGGGTCTCGCCGTACAGCCGCGATGCGCCCGCGTCGCAGCGCGCAAGCTCGGCCGCGCCGTACTCGCCCTTTTCCGTATGGCCCACGGTGCCGCCCAGCGTCACGGCCATGATCTGCTGCCCGTAGCAAAAGCCCAGCACCGGAATTCCCAGCTCGAAGATCTCAGGGTCGATGGACGGTGCGTCCTCGGCGTACACGCTGGCCGGGCCGCCCGACAAAATGATGGCCGCCGGCTTCATTTCGCGCACTTCGGCGGCGGCGATGTCGCACGGGACGATTTCCGAGTACACGCCCAGATCGCGCACGCGGCGGGCGATCAGCTGCCCGTATTGCGCGCCGAAATCGACGACGATAACCTTCTGGTCGGATGATGCTGTGGTCATGTTCGCTCCTTTTTGCACGGGCGGCGCGGGACCGGGCGCGCCCGCCTTGCCTTCGTTCGCCGCCAATCTTACACGAAACCCCTCCCGCGCTGCGTTTCCAGTATGTTTCCGCCGGGGATTCCCCACGTAGTTTGCACGAAGCCCGCTCCCTCCCAGGTTTGGACCGTGCGTCGGCGGGGCGGTCGCCGATCGTGTCCTCCCTCTGTTTTCTTCGACCCCGACGCTCATCCTCGGGTACAATCCCTGCCATGGAGAACGTGCGAGACGACATATCGACGCTCGACGAGCCAGCGTCCGCGTCTGCGTCCGCGTCCGCGCTTGCGCCTGCGTCCGCATCTGCGGAAGCGGAGGCCGCGTCGAGCGCGACGGGAGCGCCCGAACCCCTGGCGGCCTCGCCGCAAGCAGGGGAGCGTCCCGACGCCGACCGGCATCGTCGCGATCTGCATGCCTCGTTCAACGATCGCATCTCCTACCTGTGCAAGCTCGCCGCGCTCGTCATAGCGCTCGTCGCGCTTGCCACCATGGCGCTCGGTCAGGAGCTTCCCCAGTTCGTTCTCATGGGGTTGTGCCTGTCGGTCGCGCTGCTGGCCATCGCGGCGTTGCAGGATCACCACCAACGCCGGCGCTAGCAACCAGGCGCGGCCAACGCCCGCGCGCATCTATTCGACCCGAAAGCAATCAGAGGTACTGCACGCATGATCATCGAAGCATTGAAATCCCTGCTCATCGGCATTGTCGAGGGCATCACCGAATGGCTGCCCATCTCGTCTACCGGCCACATGATCCTGGTGGACGAATTCGTGAAGCTGCAAGTGTCCGATGCGTTCCTGGCGCTGTTTCTGGTGGTCATCCAGCTGGGCGCCATCCTGGCGGTGCTCATCCTGTACTTCCACAAGCTGAACCCCTTCTCGCCGAAGAAAACCTCGGTCGAGAAGAAAAGCACGTGGCGCCTGTGGGGCATGGTCGCCATCGGCTGCATCCCCGCGGCCATCATCGGCATCCTGTTCGACGACTGGGTGAACGAGCACTTCTACAACAAAGTGACCGTCGCCGCCATGCTCATCCTGTACGGCATCGTGTTCATCGTGCTCGAGCGCCGCAACCGCCGCCGCTTGCGCGAGGCCGAAGCCGCGCTGGAGGCGCCGCGCGGCCGCCATGCGCGCGCTTCGCAGACCGACCTCGCCGAAGAGGCCGAGGCTTCTGTGTTCAAGATCACCAACGTCGACGACATTGACTGGAAGACCGCGCTCAAGATCGGCTGCTTCCAGGTTCTGGCCATCATCCCGGGCACCAGCCGCTCCGGCGCCACCATCATCGGCGGCATGCTGTCGGGCTGCTCGCGCACCGCGGCTGCCGAGTTCACGTTCTTCCTGGCCATTCCCATCATGTTCGGATGGGGCTTGGTGAAAGCCCTCAAGTTCTTCGTGGCCGGCTTGGTTATGACGCAGGTGGAAATCGTGGTCCTGATCGTGGGCATCGTGTCCGCGTTCGTGATGTCGGTCGTTTCCATCAAGTTCCTCATGGGCTACATCAAGAAAAACGACTTCACGGTGTTCGGCTGGTACCGCATCGTCGTGGGCGTGCTGGTGCTGGGCTACTTCGCCTTCGAGTCCATGGGGATGCTGCCGTAAGGCGACGTCCGTCGGCCGCGCTGGCCATTCACCCAGGAACTTCCTAGCAAATATTGACGCGGCGGGCCGTTCTGGCCCGTCGCTTTTGCTATCATACTGAACCACACGAGGGCCGGCCGCCCGCCGGGCGCCAAGGGCCATGCTCGTTACCGCATAAGAGTTATGAGAGGAAAGCCGATGTCTGAAGAGAACAGCTCCTTCGCGGAGATCCAAGAACATCGTGCCAAGATCGACGAGATTGATCGTCAGATCGTCGCGCTGCTCAACAAGCGCGCCGGTCATTCGCTGGTCATTCGCGGTCTCAAGCCCGGTGCTCATCTGGGCCTGTACGATCCGCGGCGCGAAGAGGAGATCTTTGCGAAACTGAACAGCTATAACGAGGGTCCCCTGTACAACGAGAACCTGCGTGAGATCTATGCCAGCATTCTTAAGGTGATGAAGGAGACCCCGTCGGTATGAGCGAACAGATAGCAACCAAACTGCCGGATTACGGCACTCGATCCGACGAGATCACCATCTTTGCCGGACCGTGCTCCGTCGAGAGCAAAGAACAGTTCGAAGAAGTGGCTGAATGCATCGCCGATCTGGGCCTCACCTGGATTCGCGGCGGCGCGTTCAAGCCGCGCACGAACCCGCATTCGTTTCAGGGCCTGGGCGAGGAAGCCCTCAAGATCATGCAGGATGCCGGGCAAAAGTACGGCCTGAAAACCCTGACCGAGGTCATGGACTCCGCGCACTGCGAGATGGTTCACTCCTACGTGGACGGCCTGCAGGTGGGCGCGCGCAACTTCCAGAACTTCAGCCTGCTGAAGAACATCGGCCAGGTGACGAAGGACTCTCACAAGATGGTGCTGTTCAAGCGCGGCTTCGCGGGCACCATTTCCGAGTGGCTGTCGGCAACCGACTACATCACCATGGAAGGCAACGACAACGTGGTGCTGTGCGAGCGCGGCCTGCGCACGTTCGAGACGGCCACGCGCTTCACGCTGGACATCTCGGCCGTGCCGGTCGTGCACAAGCAGAGCCTGTATCCGGTGTGCGTGGACGTTTCGCATCCGGCGGGCGTGCGCGACCTGGTGCCGCCGCTGGCGAAGGCCGCCGTGGCCGTGGGCTGCGACTCCATCATGATAGAGGTGCACCCCAATCCGCCGGCGGCTCTGTCCGACGGCCCGCAGCAGCTGACCCCGTCCCAGTTCAGGGACCTTATCGCCGAACTGCGCGAGATCGCGGCCGTGTTCGGGAAGAAGATCGTGTAGCGCTTCGCCGTCAGAAAACGGCAAAGCGCCTTGACGCCGGACCCGGGCCCTTCGACGCTCCTGCCGAAGGGCCCGTTCGCTTCCGCCGAAGGGGCCGCTCGCTTCCGCGCTGTTCGGGCGAATGGGCAGGGGGTCGAGTGGGTGCGTTACCCTCTTCGTGCACAGTTTTGTCCCCAATGTTGCGCTCGAGGGGCAAACCGAGAAGCTGACCTCAATATGACCGTGCGTTTTGCCTGGTCGCGAATGCCCGTTGCCGGCGAACGGGTCTCGCCATGCGCTCGAGCGCAACATTGCGGCAAGAATTGTGCACCAAGCAAGCCGCCCTCTGCCGCCCCGCCGCCCCGCCGCCGACCCGTCCTGCCGTCGGCGCGCCCCTTGCTCGCCGAGCCATGCTCCTTGCGGCATGGCACCCGCCCCCTTCGCCCGCCCAATTGTAAAAACTTTACCTGAACTTTACATTCCCTTGACAATGGCCTTACCGTTCGCCCGGTATCCTTTCGCTTCGCGTGCATTGACGCTTGTAACCGATGATGCGAAGGGGAGTCCCGCGTGAACGCTCCGATGGAAACCGTGTTCGGCCTGCTGGGCGGACTGGCCGTGTTCCTGTTCGGCATGAACATGATGTCCGAGGGCCTGCAAAAAGCCGCAGGCGCCAAAATGAAGTCCATCCTTTCCCTGCTCACCTCGAATCCCGTGCTCGGCGTGCTGGCCGGCGCGGTAGCCACCGCCGTGCTGCAAAGCTCCAGCGCCACCACGGTCATGGCCATCGGATTCGTGAGCGCCCGCCTTATGACCATGCGCCAAGCCATCGCCGTCATCTTCGGCGCCAACATCGGCACCACGATGACCGCGCAGCTCATGGCCTTCAAGCTGAGCGACTACATTTGGCTCATCGTGTTCGTGGGCTTCATCGTGTGGTTCATCGCGAAAGACGAGCGCATCAAGAACATCGGCCAGACCGTGTTCGCGTTCGGCTTGCTGTTCGTGGGCATCGACACCATGGGCGCCGTCATGAAGCCGCTTGCGCAAAGCGAAGTGTTTCTGGCCATGATCGAGCAGGTGAAGGACATCCCCGCGCTCGGCGTGGTGGTTGGCACGGTGATGACGCTTGTGGTGCAAAGCTCCAGCGCCACCATCGCCGTGCTGCAAAGCTTCGCCTCGCAGGCCGGTCCCGACGGCGTGACCAGCGTGTTGGGCCTTGCGGGCTCCATTCCCATCCTGCTGGGCGACAACATCGGCACCACCATTACCGCGTTGTTGGCTTCGATCGGGCAATCGCGCGACGCGAAGCGCACGGCGGTGGCGCACAGCGTGTTCAATATTTCAGGCGCGCTGGTGTTCATCTGGTTCGTTCCCGTGATCGTGCAGTTCGTGCAGTTCCTGACGCCCGGTCCCGAGCTGGACGTCATCGCGCGCCAAATCGCGAACGCGCACACCACGTTCAACGTCGTGTGCACGCTGCTGTGGTTGCCGTTCATCGGGGTGATGGTGAAGATCGTCACGTTTTTGGTGCCCGGCAAGGCCGGTGCCCACGACCAGGGCGCCCTCGTGAACCTGGACGACAAGATCGTCGGTCAGCCGGTGTTCGCCATCAGGATGTTCGGTGAAGAGCTGCAGAAGTATTGTGAGAAAGTGCGCGACATGCTGACGGCGTTGCCCGAGGCCATCGCGAACAAGGATGCAGCCGCGCTCAAGGCGCTCAAGGCCGATTGCGCAACGGTGGAGGCTGCGGAAACCGAGCTTGCGAACTACGCGGTGGAGCTTTTGTCGGCTGGCGCGACCAGTGAAAAGCAAGCGGCCGAGATTTCCGACCTCATGTTCATCGTGGACGCGGTGGGGCGCATCGGTGCGCGCTGCGGGGAAGTGTCCGCGCTTTACAGCGAGCGCTTGTCGTCCAAGAAGCAATTCTCGGACGAGGCGCGCCAAGAGCTGGGCGAGAGCGCGGCCATGGTGGCCGAGATGTACGGCGCGGTCCTGCAGTTCCTGAGCGATCAGGACGTGGCGTCGGAGCGCGTGCTCGACGAACGTCGTCGCCAGATCATCAAGCGCCAGAGCAAAGCGCGCAAGGACCACTTCCGCCGGGTCAGCAGCCAGCAGTGCGCCCCTGAGAACAAGGCGGTGTACAACCAGCTGCTGCTGTGCCTTGAGCGCGCGGGCAACGAATGCTCCAACCTGGTAGAGCATGGGGCCGAGCTGTCCATGTGGGGTGACTCGCTGGGAGCCGATCGCACGGATTCGCGCGGCGGCGGATCCGGCGAGCTCGTGGAGGCGCTCGCCTAGAGCGCGCGCCTGCGGCGAGGCGGCCGAGGCATCGACGGCGCGACCCTCGATGCCTCGACCCTCGACGGCTCCCGCCAACCCTCGGCAACCCCCGGCAGCTCGCCCCGTCCTCCTTGCGCAGATTGCGCGCGTTTGCTTGGGCGCCTTAGGGAAAAGGGGTAGAATACGAAGGCTCATTTCACCTCCATGCCAAGGAGACTGCTCACATGCCAATCGATATCGAAACCCTGAACGGACCGCAGCGCGAAGCGGTCGTGACCACCGACGGGCCGCTTTTGGTGCTGGCCGGCGCCGGGTCCGGCAAGACGCGCGTGCTGACGTACCGCATCGCGAACCTGATCGAGAACCTCGGCGTTGCCCCCTGGGAGATCCTGGCCATCACGTTCACGAACAAGGCGGCCGCCGAGATGCGCGAACGCCTGACCGGCCTGGTAGGCCCGCGCAGCCGCGGCATGTGGGTGGCCACGTTCCACAGCATGTGCGTGCGCATCCTGCGCGCGGACGCGGAAAAGCTGGGCTTCACCAAGAACTTCACCATCTACGATGTGGACGATCAGAAGCGCCTGTACAAAGAGATCATGGCCGAGCTCGACATCGACCCGAAGCGCTTCCCGATCAACGCGCTCATGAACCGCATCTCCACGGCTAAAAACGAGCTGGTGGTGCCCGCCGAGTTCGAGAAGCAGGCCAGCGACCCGGTGGGGAAGGTGGCGGCGCGCGTCTACACGAAGCTGCAGGAGCGCCTCAAAGCCGCGAACGCGTTCGACTTCGACGACCTGCTGCTGTACGCGTTCCTGCTGCTGAAGAACCACGCGGACGTGCTGGACGCCTACCAGGATCGATTCCGTTACATCATGGTGGACGAGTATCAGGACACGAACCACGCCCAGTACGCCATCACGGGGCTTTTGGCCGCGAAGCACAAGAACATCATGGTGGTGGGCGACGACGACCAGTCCATTTACAGCTGGCGCGGCGCCGACATCCGCAACATCCTTGAGTTCGAGCAGGACTACCCGAACGCGCACACGGTGAAGTTGGAGCAGAACTACCGCAGCGTCGGTAACGTTTTGGCGGCTGCGAACGCCGTTATCGCCAACAACCAGCACCGCAAGGCGAAAAAGCTGTTCACGGATGCCGAAGAGGGCGACAAGATCCAGGTGTACATGGCGTCCGACGAACGCGACGAGGGCCGCTGGGTGGCCGGCGAAATCGAGAAGCAGCGCGCACGCGGCTTGACGTACAACCAGATGGCCGTGTTCTACCGCACCAACGCCCAGTCCCGTATGCTGGAAGATATGCTGCTGCGCGCCGGCGTGCCGTACCGCATCGTCGGCGGCACGCGCTTCTTCGATCGCGCGGAGATCCGCGACGTCATGGCCTACCTCACGCTCATCGTGAACCCGGCCGACGACATCGCGGCCAAGCGCGTGATCAACGTGCCGCGCCGCGGCGTGGGCAAGGCCAGCATCGAGCGCATCGAGCAGTTCGCGCGCGAGATGGACATGACGTTCATAGACGCGGCCGAGCTTGCCATCGTGGATCCGGAGCTGCGCGCGGCCACGCGCCAGGCCATCGGCGGGTTCGTGGGCCTTATCAAGGAGGCGCAATCGTACGGCGGCGACCTGCGCAAGGTCATCGAGGCCGTCATCGACAAGAGCGGCCTCATCGCTGCCCTTCAGGCCGAAGGCACCGACGAGGCTATCGGCCGCATCGAGAACATCAAGGAATTCTTGGGCGTTGTGGACGAGTTCGTGGACACGCACGACGAAGAGGATGCCGAATACGCCGCCCCCACCGCCGGCGAGGACGCTGAAGCGGCTCCCGTGCGCGTGCTGCGCGGCGACTCGTTGGCCGACTTCATCGAGTGGGTGCGCCTGCGCACGGATTTGGACACCGTGGCCGAAGACGGCATGGCGGTCACGCTCATGACGGTGCACTCGTCGAAGGGCCTGGAGTTCGACTGCGTGTTCGTGGCGGGCATGGAGGAAACGCTGTTCCCGCACATGAACAGCGTGAACGACGCCGCCGGCATCGAGGAGGAGCGCCGCCTTGCCTACGTTGCCATCACGCGCGCCCGCAAGAAGCTGTTCCTCACCTGCGCCTACGCGCGTCAGATCTTCGGCCAGACCTCGTCGAACCCCGTTTCGCGCTTCATCCAGGAGATCCCTATGGAGCTACGCCAGACCACGGGCGTGGGCTCGGCCGGCTTCAGCGGAACGGGCTGGGAGAAGCGCGGCAGCCGCAAGGGCATCGCCGGGTCGGGGACCGAGGCGGGCGGCGGTCGCGTGTTCGGTCGCTCGAGCGCGTCGGGCTCGGCGGGTCGCTCGGATGCGCGCACGAGCCGCGTAGCCTCCTCGTACGTGCGCCCCGGTGCCGAGAAGAAGTCTGCGGCCAAAATGACGTTTGCGGTCGGCGACACCGTGGACCACAAGACGTTCGGCCGCGGCAAGGTGACGAAGGTGGACGGCGACACGCTCTACATCAAGTTCGCCAAAACGGGTCAGACGAAGAAGCTCCTGAAGGACTACGCGCCTATCGTCAAATTGAACGGGTAGCGAGCGGCCTTCCGGAAAAGCCCGTGCATGCAGCGCCCGCCGAGCAACGCGGCGGGCGCTGCGCATTAAGCGCGTGCAGATGATGCGTCTGATGTGCGAGTTTCGGTGTAGCTGTGCATAATTCACATTTTTACTTGCCATCGGTTTCCTTGCCCGTCATTATGAAAATACTCCTGTAGCGCTAAGTGAATTCCTCAGTGCAGGCAGGGTTGATATACGAGAGAAGGGGACCCCCATGAGGATCGTAGCCGATTCCTCCGTCATGTACTCTATCGAGCAGGGTGCAGCGCGCGGTATGAAGATTCTGCCGCTTGCAGTGACCATCGACAACGAGACGTGGCTTGAATACGAGGAGATCACAACCGAGGACTTCCTCGCGCGCGTGCGTGCCGGCGCGATGCCGCAAAGCTCCTGTCCTCCGCCGCATTTGACGCTCGAAGCATACGACACCGAAGAAGAGGTGCTGCACATCACCATGGCCGACGGTCTGTCCGGCGCGTACGGCGTGGCGCACGGATTGGCGAAGCAGGCTCCGCACCCCGAGCGCGTGCACGTGGTGAATTCGGCAACGCTGTGCGCGCCCCATCGTGCGCTGGCGCTGGCCGCCGTGGAGCTGGCGAAGCGGTGCGAGCATGCAGCTGACGTGATCGAGCGCCTGCGCCCCATGATCGCGAGCGCCCACTCGTTTCTTTTGCCGGAGGATTTCGAGTACCTGCGTCGTGGGGGTCGCTTGACGCCGCTGGCTGCGAAGTTCGCGCATCTGGTGAAAGCGGCTCCGGTCATGTGCCAAACCGATGATGGCACCCGCTTGGAGCGCTTGGCTATTGCCCGCAGCTTCAAGAAGGGCGTTGAGGCGGTAGTTGCCGAGCTTGAAAAGCGCGGAGTCGGCGAAGGCCATTTTATCAGCGTGAGCCATGCGGACAATCCCGAAGGTGCTGGTTGGGCCATGGATCGCTTGAAGGCCGCGTTCTCCGGTTGCCGTTTCGGCGTCTACGATTTGGGTCCGGCGTTCATCACGCAGGGCGGTCCGGCGTGCATCGCCATTCAATCCATCGATCTGAAGGCGTTCCCCGACCTCGCAATGGGCTAGGGTTCGACGATGCGAACGAGATAAAGGGGCGGGGCCGGCGAGATAGCGGCCCCGCCCTTCGTTTAGTGCCGTTCGCCTTTGCGCTGGCGCGTTGTCAGGCTCCGCACTGTGCGCACCAGGCGCAAGCGGCCGGCGCCGCGGCTATGCCGCCAAGGGCGCTCTCTCGCAGTTCGAAGGGCAGGGAACGCCCCACTTTGTCCATGACGGCCACGGTTTGGTCGAAATCGACCAGGTTGCCAATGCCGGCCAGCGCGATCTGCGCGCTGACGAGCGCCGTGGCGGCTCCGGATGCGTTGCGCTTCTGGCAGGGTACTTCCACCAGGCCCGCAACCGGGTCGCACACAAGCCCCATCATGTTCGTGAGCGCGTTGCCCGCTGCGTTCAGGCACTGGGCGGGCGTGCCTCCTGCAAGCTCCACTGCAGCTGCGGCTGCCATTGCCGCCGCCGACCCGATCTCCGCCTGGCAGCCTCCCTCTGCGCCCGATACCGTTGCGTTGCGCGTGATCAGGTATCCGATGGCCGCCGCGGTCGCTATGCCGCGCGCCAGGTCTTCATCGGCGAAGCCCTTGGAATCCTGCAGGGCAAGCAGCACGCCGGGCAGCACGCCCGCCGAGCCCGCCGTGGGGGCTGCTACGATGCGGCCCATGGACGCGTTCGTTTCCAGTACGGCCATAGCGTAGGTCATGGCGGCGGAAAGCTGGTCGTCGCAGAGCGCTTCGCCGCGGGCGCGCAGATCGGTCAGCTTGCGCGCTTCGCCGCCAAGGAGACCTCCCATCGAGGGCAGCGTTTCGCGAACGGGCTGCGTTGCAGCGCGCTTCATAACGGAGAGCGCCAGGTCAAGATAGCATTTTGATGTATCGGCCTGCCCTAAGCTGGCTGCTAGAGCTGCCTCGCGAGCCAAAAAGGCTTCCGAAAGCGATGCGCCGTTCGTTTCGCACCAGGTAAGCAGATCCGAGCCCGATGCGAAGTCGAGATCCGCGAATCGCTGAAGTGCGCGATCGAGCGCTTCAGCGCTCTGCTGCGCGCTGCATCCTTCGTCGCCGGCGCCGGCACATGGAGCCGCGCTGCCCGCGTCGCCGGGAATGATGCGCACATCGTAGATGGCCGGGTTGCTTTCTATGGCCGCTTTTGCCGCAACGTCCACGTCTTGGTCGGTTTCGAGAACGGTGTAGGCTGTGTCTCCGCGCCGCTCGCGATACATGCGCGTGGTGGCGATGTTCACGCCGCGTTCGCTCAGGCTTTGTGCGATATGCGCCAGCACGCCGGCCACGTCGCGTTGGCGCACGACGATGCTCGTGCTTTCGCCGGTCACGTACACGTCGATGCCGTCGATGCGACGGATGACCGCCGCCCCGCCGCCCACGCTTTCGCCGCGCACGCTCATCTTGTTGCCGGCGGCGTCCTGTATGAGAATGTCGATGGTGTTGGGGTGCTCGTAGTCGTCGGCGTCGGGCAGGGTCGTGAAGCGAAACGAGAGTCCCGCCTGTTCGGCCAGCTCGAACGAATCGCGTATGCGCAGGTCGTCGGTTGCCAGGCCCAGCATGCCCGCCACGAGCGCCTTGTCGGTGCCGTGCCCGGTCAGAGTGTGCGCGAACGATCCCAGCAGACGAAACTCGACGCTTCTCGGTTCGGCAAGGCAGAGCCGGCGCGCCATGAACGCGATGCGCAAAGCTCCCGCCGTATGGGAGCTCGAGGGTCCTACCATGATGGGGCCGATGATGTCGGTTAAGCCGAGCGTCGCCATGCTCGTCCTCCTTCGCGTTGCGTTCGTCGCCGCCATGGTAGCGCATAGGGCATCGTTTTACCCGCACTTTCGTGAGTTTTAACGACGAAAAGCCCGTAGGGGCTTGCGCTTCAAGCTTCAACGCTATACTGAACTGGTCATAATCGGGCGTTTTGATCCCGAGCACATCACTGGGCGGAGAGCAGAGGTCCCGCACGCGCGGAAGGGCCTCACGGTAAAGGAGCGAACAATGCCGGCACCCATCATCGTCGTGGGCCATAAGAATCCTGACAACGATTCCATCAGCGCGGCCGTCGGGTACGCGTATCTCAAGAACGAATTGGAGAAGCGCGCTTCGGGCGATGCCGATCCGAAGCGCGTGTACGTCCCCGCCCGTTTGGGCCCCATGCCGCCTGAGAGCGCCTGGATCCTGGAGCGCAACGGCCTGCAGGCCCCCGAGGTGGTTGCCCACGTGCATGCGCGCGTGGCCGACGTCATGACGCCGAACCCTATTTCCATCGGCCATGATGCAACCTTGCTTGAGGCTGGTCGCCTGCTGCGCCAGCACAACGTGCGCGCGCTGGTGGTCACCAACGACGACGGCACGTACCGCGGTCTCATCACCACGCGCATGATCGCCGAGCGCTACATCGCCGCTACCGACGCCCTGGAGGAGGGCGGCGCGAACGAAATGGCCGTTGCCGGCGACCTTATCGCGTCGCTCGGCCAGAAGGTGGCCGACATGACCGAAACCGACGTGCTGGTTCTGGACAAGGAAGGGCTTCTCAAGGAGGCCATCGAAGACCTCATGTCCAGCGCTTTGCGCGAAGCCGTCGTGCTCGACGACAACGACGTGGCCATCGGCATCGTCACGCGCTCCGACGTGGCCGTGCGTCCCCGTCGCAAGGTGGTGCTCGTGGACCATAACGAGACGCGCCAGGCGGCGAACGGCATCGAGGAGGCCGACGTGGTGGAGATCATCGACCACCATCGCATTGCCGACGTCATGACGGTCAACCCCATCCAGTTCCTCAACCTGCCCGTGGGATCGACCGCCACCATCGTCACCCTGGAATTCCGTCGCCACGGCGTGGAGATACCCGCGTCCATCGCAAGCGTGCTGCTGTCCGCCGTCATGACCGACACGGTCATTCTCAAGTCGCCTACGACCACCGACGTGGATCGCGAGCAGGTGAAGTACCTGGCCGACATCGCGGGCGTCGATCCGACCGAGTTCGGACTGGCCGTGTTCAAGTGCCGCGGCGGCGAGGACGACATGCCGGTCGACAAGCTGGTGGGCGCCGATGCCAAGGAATTCCAGATCGGCGACGCCACGGTTCTCATCGCCCAGCACGAGACCGTCGACCTGCCGGCCGTTATGAAGCGCGAGCAGGAAATTCGCGATCACATGCGCCAGCTGCGCGACGATCACGGCTACGAGTTCGTGCTGCTGCTGGTCACCGACATCGTGGCGGAGGGCAGCCAGTTCATGTGCGAGGGCAACCGCCGCATCGTGAACCGCGTGTTCGGCATCAACTGCACGGGCGAAGGCGGCACGTGGATGCCCGGCGTGCTCAGCCGCAAAAAGCAGGTGGCCGCCAAGATCCTCGGCGCCTAGCCGTCAAGCGGGGAAGCTTCCCGCCAACGCTCATCGAAATACGTTGCCAAGAAGCCGTGGAATGCCGCGGCTTCTTCTCGAAGGGGGTGCGCCGTCTCCAGCTTGATGGTGCGCACGAAGCGATCGTCGGAAAGCGGCTCCAGGCGCGCGTTGCCGTCCCCGAGCGCTCCCCAGCTGCGCTCGGGCCAAAACCCCACGCCCAGTCCCAGGCCGATCATGTTCCTGACCACTTCCGGGCCGTCGCTTTCGAACGCCACGCTGGGGCGGAATCCCGCTTCGGCGCATAGACGGTCGCATGCCTCCCGAAACGCCCGGCTGCCCGCCAGGCAGATGAAAGGATCTTCGGCCAGATCGGCCAGGTCGATGGGCCCTTGTCCCGCCCGCTCGATGGGAACTGCTATTCCAATGCGCTCGCGGTACAGGCGCGGCGGCTCCACGTGCAAGGAGGTCGATCCATGTGGTCGATTCACTCCTTCGGTGCTCAGTCGTATGTCCCAATGCTCCTGAGCTTCTTGCTGGGTGATCACGAATCGCGTGTCGGGATGCTGGGACCGCCATGCTGCTATCGCGTCCACCACCAGGCCCGAGGCCGACAAGATCGACAGTCGCACCGTGGCGTTCTCGCGACCGGACACCTCGGCGAGTTCGTCGGGAATGGCGTCGAGGGCGGCCAGCACCGGCCTGATGCGCTCGTCGAGCGCGCGTCCGCACGCGGTCAGGCGCACGCCTCGTCCTGCTCGTTCGAGCAGGTCGACGCCCAGTTCTTGCTCCAGCCGGTGGATGGTTTGCGTGAGCGCCGGCTGCGCGATGTGGAGCTTCTTGGCGCTGTTGGTCACGTGCTCGCTGCGCGCTACTTCGTGAAAGTAGCGCAGTTGCTGTAGCTCCATGAGGGTTCCCGCCTTCATTCATACGTTCAACGTTATAGGTTCAGTATAATCAATATATTGGACGCAGAAGGGGCGCGGGTATACCGTTACCGTTGGAATGCAAGCGCGAACGCGGCCGGAAGGGCCGCGCGTAGGAGATGGTCTGCGGATGGCGGAAATACTGGAGGCCGCGATGCTCATATGCTTTGGGCTGTCGTGGCCGCTCAACGCGTACAAGAGCTTCAAGGCTGAAACCGCAGCGGGTACAAGTTGGCAGTTCATCGGGTTGATTACGGCCGGCTACCTGGCGGGCATCGCCGCGAAGTTCGTTTCGGGCTCGGTGAACTGGGTGCTGGCCGTGTACTTTATCAACCTCGTGTGCATTGGGGTGAACTGGATCGTGTACGTGCGCAACCGTCGGCTGGATGCCGCGCGGGAAGAGGAACTGCTCGTCTTGTAGCCTGCTCGCGCGGGCGGAGGCTTGCGTCCCGCGTACGCGGCGGCTCCCGCTCGTGCAGGCGGCGACCATCGTTCCCACGCGACAGCCAATGTCCCGCAGGCGACGGCCTGCGTCCGCACGGGCAGCGGTCCCCGCCCGCGCAGGCCGACCTTTGCCCCCGCGCGACAGCCCTTACAAAAGCACGTCGGAAAGAGGGCGCTTCGGGACGTGATGGACGCTCGCCTCGTCACGCCAGTATTCCGTCGCTCCATTGGCGGAAATGGTGGAAACGACCACTTTTTCGGCGGGCTTTCCCAGGGCGAGCACCAAATCGGGCTTGAAGCGATCCCCGTCGATTCCCAGCGCCTGCGTCAGGCTGCGTCGCTTGAAAGATCCCAGGATGCAGCCGCCGTAGCCGGCTTCGACGGCTTGCAGCATGATGGTTTGCGCGGCAATGCCCTCGTCCCAGGCGGTGAATACGTCGGCGAGCGTGCGGTCGCAGTCGCTCAGGATCACAATGTAGGCGCTCGGCCTTTCTCCCGGCTCCGGCCCCGGCCAGTCGGGGAGGGCCTTCGCCCATGCGCAGCAAGAGAAGACTTTCTCGCAGGCGTGCTCGTCGGTTACCAGAGCGTAGCGCAGCGGCTGGGCGTTTCCGCTTGAAGCTACCAAGCGGGCAGCATCGATCCAGGAAACGAGCGTCGATCGCTCGATGCGGGCGGCTTCGTCGAATCGGCGGTAGCTTCGGCAAGCTTTGACAAGGTCGTGCAGCATGGTGCCTCCTTGTTGTTCGGGCGGCGGTTGCGCTCCCGTTGCCGGGTTTTCGCGCATCGGGTTACCCCGATGATTATAATGAAGTTCGCTGCGATTGGGTGCCCCGGTGCCTCCGTTGCGGCTAAATCGAAACGTAGCCGTCCGCACGTCCCGAAGGAAAGCTCATGAATCCGAACCGTTTGCTCGACCTGTTCCTGGAGATCGTTCGCATAGAAAGCCCCTCGCGCAAAGAGGGCCTTATGGCGAAGCGCTGTCAGCAAGAGCTTCTTGACCTGGGATTCAAGGTGCGTTTCGACGATTCTGCAAGCGAAACGGGTTCGGAAACGGGCAACCTCATCGCCTATCGCGAGGGTCGGTCGAAGGGCCAGATCGTGCTTTCCGCGCACATGGACACGGTGCAGCCGTGCGCGGGAATTTCCCCGGTGGTCCAAGACGGCGTCGTGCGGTCTGCCGGAGACACCATTCTGTCCGCCGACGACAAGGCGGGCGTCGCGGGCATCTTCGAGGCATTGCGCTCGCTTATCGAAGCCGACGAGGACATGCCTTCGGTGACGGTGCTGCTTACCACTTGCGAGGAGTTGAGCCTGCTTGGCTCGGGCGCGTTGTCCGAAGACGAGCTGCCTGCGGGTGCGCCGTGCTACGTGTTCGACGCCGACGGCGCTCCGGGCACCGTGATCCTGGGCGCACCGTGCCACTACACGTTGCGCGCGGCGTTCTCGGGCCGCGCGGCGCATGCCGGTGTGGAGCCCGAGGCGGGCGTTTCCGCTATCCAGATGGCTGCGGAGGCTGTTTCGGCCATGCGTCTGGGGCGCCTTGACGATGCGACCACGGCGAACGTCGGGCTCATCGAAGGCGGGCGCGAGGTGAACGTGGTGGCCGACTCGTGCACGCTGGCGGGGGAGTGCCGTTCGCTGTACCGCGACCGAGCCGATGCGCAGCGCCAGGCCATGACCGTCGCGCTCGAGGAGGCTGCCGCGCGTTTCGGGGGTTCGGTGGACGTGAGCTGGCGCGAGGATTACGGCCCCGTGCTGTACCAGGAGTCCGATCCGCTGGTGCAGGGCGTTGCCGCGGCCGCTCGTGCGGCAGGGCTTGAACCGGCGTTTCGCTACTCGGGCGGCGGCGCGGACGCGAACATCCTGTCTGCGCGTGGCGTACGTGCCGTGACCTTGGGCATCGGCATGACGAACTTCCATTCCGTTGACGAGTTCATTATCGTGCAGGATCTGGAAGGCACCGCGCGCCTGGCCGAAGAGCTCGTGCGGCAGGCCGCCCGCTCGTAGGCGCTGGCGGGGCTTGGCGGCTCGAGCGGCCGTTGCCGCGCGCGCGGTCGGCGATTCGAGCGTCGCGCTGCTGCCGCGTGGCCGGCGACCCACGCCGCGCGCTGCTGCCGCGTGGCACGGGTTGCTACCGTGTGGCCGATGGCTCGAGCGTCGCGCTGCCGCGCGCATTGCGTCTGCGCGCTGCCGTTACGTGCGCGTTTCGCCCATCAGCGCCGCCCGGGATGGGACCTTGCGCACGAAAAACCGCTCCCGCTGGTAGTTTCTGACGGTTTGGGGTCGTTTGACTCCCGCTGCAAGCCGGCTATTTTCAACTAGGATTCGCCACGTACTCTTGACCAGGTACGATGCGAAGTGTCCTTCAGCCGAAAGGGCGGCGAAGGCGAATCGACGACCCCTAACCGTCAAAACCTGCCAGCGAAGGCGGTTTTTCGCGCGCAAGCGGGGCAGGGTGCGGTTCCGATGCCCGCCCCGCCCGCGACCCTCGGTCCCGTCCAGGCACCTCACCCGCTCCGCCAGGCGCCCCGCCCGGACGCCCCGGCGCCTCCCGCCCCGTTCGCGCTCCCGGTCTTGCCCAGCGTGCCCGCATGCTTGTCAAGAATTCTTCGCGATTATTTGGAAAACAATGGACATTTTGTAGTTCGTTTGCCTTCGATATTTGTTTTACCTGCGCAAACGTATGTCAATACCTATGGATACTCCCGGATGCGTGGCGTTTGACAACCCTGATAGCGGGTGGTAGAGTTCTCGTTCGCGTCTTAATGACGTGCGTTTTCCTGTGTGAATCAGCTGAGCACACAGGAAGGCGATGCGACAAGCGATTCCTTATTTCAGTATAAAGGCAATCGGACAAGTAAGAGGTAAAAGGAGAGAAGCTTTGCCTACTATCAACCAGTTGGTCCGCAAGGGCCGCAAGCAGTCGGTCGACAAGAAGAAGACACCGGCTCTGAAGGGCAACCCGCAGAAGCGCGGCGTGTGCACCCGTGTGTACACGACCACGCCGAAGAAGCCGAACTCGGCTCTGCGTAAGGTCTGCCGCGTGCGCCTGGTGAACGGCATGGAGGTTACGGCCTACATCCCGGGCATCGGCCACAACCTGCAGGAGCACTCGATGGTGCTCATCCGCGGTGGTCGTGTTAAGGACCTCCCCGGTGTGCGCTACAAGGTCATCCGCGCAGCGCTCGACTGCTCTGCGGTGGACAACCGCAAGCAGGCTCGCAGCCGCTATGGTGCCAAGCGCCCGAAGTAAGTAACCATTAAGTCGCGCGGGCCGCGAAACCGCAGCTTCCCAAAGGGGGAGGCGACGGGGGCCTAATGGACGGAAAGAATGCCGTCTCGAAGCGCGCAGGAACAAGAAGGAGAACACATGCCGCGTCGTGCAGCAGCAGTCCGCCGTGAAGTACAGCCGGACGCCCAGTACAACAACCGCCTTGTCACGCAGTTGATCAACAAGATCCTGCTTGACGGCAAGAAGGCCACCGCCGAAGGCATCGTCTACGGCGCTTTCGCCATCATCGAGGAGAAGACCGGCGGCGACCCGCTGGCCGTCTTCAAGAAGGCTATGGACAACGTCCGCCCCACGCTCGAGGTCAAGCCGAAGCGTGTCGGTGGCGCTACCTACCAGGTGCCGATGGAGGTCAACTCCCGCCGCGCCACTACGCTTGCGATCCGCTGGATCGTCGACTTCTCTCGTAAGCGCAAGGAGCACACCATGAAGGCCCGCCTGGCCGCCGAGATCATGGACGCCGCCGAGAACACCGGCGCGTCGGTGAAGAAGCGCGAGGATCTGTACAAAATGGCCGAGTCCAACCGTGCGTTCTCGCACTACCGCTTCTAAGGGGGCACGCGCTCATGGCTAAATCCCCTCTGAACCAAACGCGCAACTTCGGCATCATGGCCCACATCGACGCGGGCAAGACGACGACGACCGAGCGCATCCTGTACTACACCGGCAAGACCCACAAGATCGGCGAGGTGCATGACGGCGCCGCGACGATGGACTGGATGGTGCAGGAGCAGGAGCGCGGCGTGACCATCACCGCCGCCGCTACCACCTGCTTCTGGGAGAAGGACGGTGCTGAGTACCGCTTCCAGATCATCGACACCCCGGGCCACGTTGACTTCACCGCCGAGGTCGAGCGCTCCCTGCGCGTTCTCGACGGCACCGTTGCGGTGTTCGACGCCGTTGCCGGCGTGCAGCCGCAGTCCGAGACCGTGTGGCGTCAGGCCGAGCGTTACGGCGTGCCCCGCATCGCGTTCATCAACAAGTACGACCGCGTGGGCGCCGACTTCTTCCACGCCATCGAAACCATGAAGGACCGTCTGGGCGCTGCCGCTATCGCCGCTCAGATGCCCATGGGCGCCGAGGACAACTTCTGGGGCGTCATCGACCTGGTCACCATGACCGCATGGGACTTCAAGGCCGACGACAAGGGCATGACCTACCCCGAGCCCATGGACGCCATTCCGGCCGAGTTCGCCGAGGAGGCTGAGCTGCGCCGTCAGGAGCTGATGGAGGCCGCCGCCGACTGCGACGACGCTCTTATGGAAAAGGTGCTCATGGAGGAAGAGGTGACGGTCGAGGAACTGAAGACCGCCATCCGCAAGGGCGTCATCAACTGCCAGATGAACCCCGTGTTCGTGGGCTCCGCCTACAAGAACAAGGGCGTTCAGGAACTGCTCGATGCCGTGGTGGACTACCTGCCGAGCCCGCTCGACATCCCCGCCATCAAGGGCACGAACCCCGATACGGGTGCCGAGGAAGAGCGTCCCGCCGACCTGAAGGCGCCGTTCAGCGCGCTGGCCTTCAAGATCATGACGGACCCGTTCGTGGGCAAGCTCACCTACCTGCGCGTGTACTCGGGCAAGCTGGATTCCGGCTCCTACGTGATCAACGCGTCCAAGGACAAGAAAGAGCGCATCGGCCGTCTGCTGCAGATGCACTCCAACCAGCGTGTTGACATCGACTCCTGCGGCGCAGGCGACATCGTTGCCGTCGTGGGTCTGAAGGCTACGTCCACGGGCGACACCCTGTGCGACGACAGCGCTCCGGTCATCCTCGAGTCCATGGAATTCGCCGAGCCGGTTATCGACATCGCCGTCGAGCCGAAGACGAAGGCCGAGCAGGACAAGATGGGCGTCGCGCTGCAGAAGCTGGCTGAAGAGGATCCGACGTTCCGCGTGTCCACCAACCAGGAGACCGGCCAGACCATCATCGCCGGCATGGGCGAGCTGCACCTCGAGATCATCGTCGACCGCTTGCTGCGCGAGTTCAAGGTCGAGGCGAACGTCGGCAAGCCGCAGGTTGCTTACCGTGAGACGGCTACCAAGCCGGTCATGGGCGCCGAGGGCAAGTTCGTTCGCCAGTCCGGCGGTCGCGGCCAGTACGGCCATGCGGTTATCAACATGTATCCGCAGGAAGAGGTCGGCAAGGGCTACGAGTTCGAGAACAAGATCGTGGGCGGCGTCGTGCCGAAGGAGTACATCACCCCGATCGACAAGGGCATCCAGGAAGCGCTGAACTCCGGCGTGCTGGCGGGCTACCCCGTCGTGGACATCCGCGTCGAGCTGGTTGACGGTTCCTACCACGATGTCGACTCCTCCGAAGCTGCGTTTAAGGTGGCCGGCTCCATGGCTATCAAGGACGCGCTGCGCAAGGGCGGCTCGGTCATCCTCGAGCCGATGATGGCCGTCGAGGTCGAGACCCCCGAGGAGTACATGGGCGACGTTATGGGCAACCTGTCCAGCCGTCGTGGCCAGATCCAGGGCATGGGCGACCGCGGTAACGCCAAGACCATCAAGGCGAAGGTTCCGCTGTCCGAGATGTTCGGTTACGCCACCGACCTGCGTTCTGCGACGCAGGGCCGCGCTTCGTACACGATGCAGTTTGATTCGTACGATCCGGTGCCGAAGAACGTGGCGGAAGAAATTATCAGCAAGGCCGGCGGCAACGCCTAGGGCGTGCGCGCGAGCATAACGGAGGTAAAGTAAGTGGCTAATCAGAAGATTCGCATCCGCTTGAAGGGGTACGATCATGAGATCGTGGATCAGTCCACGAAGCTCATCGTCGATACCGCGCAGAAGACGGGTGCCAAAGTATCCGGTCCCATTCCGCTGCCGACGGAGCGCAACCTGTACTGCGTCGTCAAGGGCCCGCACGTCGACAAAGATTCGCGCGAGCAGTTCGAGATGCGCACGCACAAGCGCCTGATCGACATCCTGGAGCCGACCCCCAACACGGTCGATTCCCTGATGCGTCTCGATCTCCCCGCCGGCGTCGACATCGAGATCAAGCTGTAAAGGGGGATGTGCGATATGATCAACGCCATCTATGGTAAAAAAATCGGCATGACCCAGATCTTCGGCGAGGACGACCGCGTCATCCCCGTGACCGTGATCCAGGCTGAGCCGAACAAGGTGTGCCAGGTGAAGACGAAGGACAGCGACGGCTACGAAGCTGTGCAGCTGGGCTTCGGCACCATCAAGGAGAAGAAGGTCAACAAGCCTATGGCTGGCCACTTCGCCAAGCAGGGCACGGAGCCCACGCGCTACCTGCGCGAGGTTCGCGTCGAGAACGCCGGCGAGTACAAGGTGGGCGACGAGCAGACGGTTGCCGCTTTCGCCGAGACGAAGAAGGTCGACGTCACGGGTACGTCCAAGGGTAAGGGCTTCGCCGGCGTTATGAAGCGCTGGGGCTTCCGCGGCGGTCCGGGCGGCCATGGTGCGCACTTCCATCGCGCTCCGGGTTCGGTCGGCCAGTGCGCTACGCCGTCCCGCGTGTTCAAGGGGCTCAAGCTCCCGGGTCACATGGGCGTCGACACCGTCACCGTGCGGAACCTCGAAGTGGTGCGCATCGACGAGGAGCAGAACCTGATCCTCGTGAAGGGTGCCATCCCCGGCAGCAAGAACGGCATCGTTCGCGTCCGCATGGCGTAGAGCGCGAATTGAAATAAGGAGCTTGAACAACATGACGACTATCGACATCAAAGACGCGAAGGGGAACAAGGCCGGTTCTGCCGACCTGGCCCCCTCCGTGTTCGGCATCGAGCCGAACGTGCCCGTCATGCACCAGGTTGTGCGCGCTCAGCGTGCGTCCTGGCGCCAGGGTACGCATGACACGAAGACCCGTGGCGAGGTCCGCGGCGGCGGCAAGAAGCCGTGGCGCCAGAAGGGCACCGGTCGCGCCCGTCAGGGTACCATCCGCGCTCCTCAGTGGGCTGGCGGCGGTACCGTGTTCGGTCCGCATCCCCGCAGCTACGCCTTCCGCGTGAACAACAAGGAGGTCAAGCTGGCGATGCGTTCCGCGCTGTCCGCCAAGCTGGCCGACGGCGAGCTGCACGTGATCGACGGCTTCAACTTCGAGAAGCCCTGCACCAAGGACGCCGTTGCCATCCTGAAGGCCTTCGGGCTTGAGGGTCGCACGACCATCGTGATCTCCGATGACGACGTGAACGCCTACCTGTCGTTCCGCAACATCCCCACGGTGAACATCCTGCCTGTTGGCGCTGCTAACACGTACGAGATCATCGACAACAAGGCGATCGTGTTCACGGCTGCCGCTCTGAAGCGCATCGAGGAGGTGCTTGCATAATGAAGGATCCCCGCGAGGTTATCATCCGCCCCGTTATCACGGAGCACAGCTACGACCAGATGGAGAAGAACACCTACACGTTCGAGGTGGCCAAGGACTCCAACAAGGTCGAGATCCGTCAGGCCATCGAGGCTATCTTCGACGTGACGGTGGTCAAGGTGAACACCTTGAACGTGAAGTCGAAGCCGAAGCGCGTGCGTTACCAGCTTGGTAAGACCCGCACGTGGAAGAAGGCCATGGTTACGCTCAAGGAAGGCGACACCATCGAGCTGTTCGCTTCCTAAGTCGTTTCACCATACGGTTTGCCGAAAGCGCCCCGCACACGCGGGGCGCTTTTTTAGATGCGAGAGACAGGGCGGCCGCCGCCTTGGCGATCCCGGTCGGGCGGCACGAGCGAAAGATACGGCAGCCTGGATCTTTTCGATCCCGGCCGGGCGGCGCGCTTCGCGCTCGCATCGTGAGTTGCTTTCGGGCGACGCCCGGCGCCGACGATGCCCGACGTTGATATCGGCGGTTCGGCTTCCTGCTTCCTGAGCGCTCTACGGTTCCCTTGTTCGGGGCGTTCGTCTGCTCGAGGGGAGGCGGCCCTGACGGCAGGACGTGCGCTGTTGGCTTGCCGATCGGGTTGCCTGCGCCGCTACGCGCCTGCCCCTCCCTTCCCGCATTTCGCCTGCGCCCGTCCTGCCGCCTGGACAGCGTCGCTAGCGCCCGTCCGCACCTTGCGCCTCGACATGCCACCTGCTCCGGCTCTTCTACTTGCCCGCCCGCGCTGCGCGCAGGGCGCGCAGGGTGCCGTGTGGTTGTCGAATTGGTTCGGAAGCGCGCCCGCAGCTGGTACGGGCAGGGTCGTTGGTGTATCGTGAGGGTCCGGAACAATCGCAAGGGAAGGGGCCGCCGTGGCATTCGTTGAGTTTCGCGATGTGCGCAAGGTGTACCGCATGGGCGAGGTCGAAGTGGCTGCCGTCGACGGCATGACCTTCGACATCGAACGCGGTGAGCTTGTGGTGGTGGTCGGTCCTTCCGGCGCCGGTAAGACGACGCTTTTGAACATGCTCGGTGGCATGGACGGGTGCTCGTCGGGCACCATCATGCTGGACGGCCGCGAGATCAGCGCCTTCTCCGAAAAGGAACTCACGTACTATCGGCGTTACGACATCGGCTTCGTGTTCCAATTCTACAACCTGGTGCAAAACCTGACGGCACTTGAAAACGTGGAGCTTGCTAGCCAGATTTGCAAGGATCCGCTTGACGCGGCTACGGTGCTTGCGCAGGTGGGGCTGGGGCATCGATTGGACAACTTTCCGGCGCAGCTTTCCGGTGGCGAACAGCAGCGCGTGGCCATCGCGCGCGCCCTGGCGAAGAACCCGAAGCTGCTTTTGTGCGACGAGCCCACGGGGGCGCTCGACTATCAAACGGGCAAGGCTATTCTGAGGCTGCTGCAGGACACGTGCTACAACACCGGCAAAACCGTCGTGCTCATCACACATAACTCGGCGTTCACCAGCATCGCTGATCGCGTCATCCATATCCGCGAGGGTCGCGTAGCCAGCGCGCAGGTGAACGAATCGCCCGTATCCGCCGAATGCCTCGAGTGGTAGTCGGTTCGTTATGAAAAGCGCGTTCGCTAAAGAAACGGTTCGCTCGATCACCCATTCGCTCGGGCGCTTTTTGGCCATTGCGGCAATCGTGGCCTTAGGGACGGGGTTCTACGCCGGCCTTCGCATGACGGCTCCGGACATGAAGCTGGCTGCCGACGAGTTCTTCGACGGCACGACGTTGATGGACGTGCGCGTTCTCTCGACGCTGGGCCTCACCGATGCCGACATCGCCGCGTTGCGCCAGGTGGACGGCGTGGAGTCCGTCATGCCCGCGCACGAAACCGACGTCATGGTTCGCGTTGGCGACGAGCAATACGCTACGCGCGTGCATTCGCTGCCTGCGTCCGCGTCCGAAAGCGACACGTCCGACGGCGTGCATGCGCGCTCTGACGATCCCGACTACCTCAACCGTCCCATCCTGGTGGAGGGCTCGTGGCCGGAACGCGCGGGCGAGTGCGTGCTGTCGGCAAACCTTGTGGTGAACTCGGGCGTGCGCGTCGGCGATACCGTTACCGTTGTCGAGGGCGTTCAAAACGTGGACGAGACTTTGGCAACGCGTACGTACAAAGTGGTCGGACTCGTGAACGCTCCGTACTACGCCACGTCGTCGAGCATGGGCTCGACCACGCTGGGAACCGGCTCCATTCAGCAGTTCATGTACGTTCCGGAAAGCGATTTCTCGGCGGACCTCCCCTTTACGGAAGCGTTCGTCACCGTAAAGGGCGCCGCGGACGAGCGTGCCTCGAGCAAGGCGTACGACGCGCGCGTGGCCGCGGTGGAGGATCGCATCAAGGAGATAGCCCCTGAGCGCGAGCAGGCGCGCGTGGACGGCCTGAAGGAGGAAGCTCAGAAGCAGCTCGATCAGAAGCGCGCGGAATACGGATCGCAGAAGACGGAAGCGCAATCGCAGCTTGACCAGGCGAAGCAGCAGCTCGACGACGCGGCTGCGACCATCGCCCAAAGCGAGCAGCAGCTTTCCGACGGTCAGGTCGAGTACGATCGCGGCGCGGCGCAGCTTGCCGAACAGCAAGAGCACGCGCGGCAGCAGCTTTCGAGCGCCGAGCAGCAGATAGCCGACGGCCAAGCGCAGGTTGACGAAGCTCGCCCGCGCATCGAGGCGGCGTCTGCGCAGCTGCAGGATGCGTGGGCCCAGTGGCAGCAGGGCGCGGATGCGCTGGCTGACGCACGGGCTCGGTGGCAGCAGCAGTCCGACGCGCTCGATGCGGGCGTGCATCAGGCCGAGCAGTCGATCGCCGACCTGAACGCCCGCATCGCCTTCCTGGAGGAACAGCTGCAGACCGCAACCGATCCGGTCGAAATCGAGAAGCTTCAGGCTGAAAAGGCAGCCGCCCAGACGGCGCTTGCAAGCGCCCAGGCCACGCTCGACGCCTTGAACGCGCAGAAGCCCGCGCTCGATCAGGCGCGCGAGCAGCTTGAGGCGCAGCAGCGCCAGGTCGACGCCGCGCAATCGGTTCTTGCGGGGCAGCAAGCCTCTTTCGACCAGCAAAAAGCGCAGTTCGACGCAAGCGTGCAGCAGCTCGATCAGGCGCGATCGGAGCTGTCAGCCGCTCGCGTGCAGGCGGATGCCCAGATAGCCGCTGCGCAGCGGCAGCTTGAGGCGGCTGCCGCCCAGCTGAAAAGCGGTCGCAGCCAGCTTGAGCAGGGCAAAGCTGATTACCAGAGCGGCCTTGCCGAGTACGAACGACAGAAAACCGAGGTGAGCGACAAGCTGGCCGATGCCGAGAGCCAGCTGAACAAGGCCCAAAAGCAGATCGACGACCTGGCTGCTCCCGAGTGGATGGTCATGGATCGCGACGCGAACTACGGCGTTGCCAGCTTCGAAGCCGACGCGAACCGCGTGGACAGCATCGCGCAGGTGTTCCCCTTCATCTTCTTCTTGGTGGCTGCGCTGGTGGCCCTTACCACCATGACGCGCATGGTGGAGGAGGAGCGCGCGCTGATCGGCACGTTCAAGGCGCTGGGGTACCGGCGAACGCGAATCGCGGGGAAGTACCTGGTCTATGCGGCGGTGGCCAGCGGCGCGGGCAGCCTCGTGGGCATCGCGGTGCTGTCGCAGGTGCTGCCGGCGGTCATCATGAGGGCTTACGGCATCATCTACTTCGTGCCCAACCTGCCGTTCCCGCTTCCGATCGACCCCTTCTTCGCGCTGCTGTCCGCCGGCATGGGCGTTGGAGTCACGCTGCTGGCTACGCTGGCGGCTGCGGCCGCGACGCTGCGCGAGCGCCCTGCTTTGCTCATGTTGCCGCGCGCTCCGAAGGCCGGCAAGCGCATCCTGCTCGAACGGGCGACTCCGCTGTGGAAGCGCCTTTCGTTTACGTGGAAGGTGACGTTCCGCAACCTTTTTCGCTACAAGAAACGCTTCATCATGACGGTGATCGGTATTGCGGGATGCACGGCGCTCCTGTTGACGGGCCTGGGCTTGTCCGATGCCATCAACGACATCATCGACAAGCAGTTCCGCGATCTGACCAAGTACAACGTGACCATCACGCTCGATGACGACGCGTCGAAGGAAAGCCGCCAGACCGTAGACACCGTGCTGGACGATTCGCGCTTGGCAAGCGGGCACACTGCGGTGAACCGCCAAAACCTGTTGGCAAGCGGGCCCGGTAAGTCCGACGCGCACATAGAGCTGGTAGTCCCTCAAGATCCGGGCTCGTTCCGGCAGTTCTTCGATCTGCGCACGCGCGTGGGCCATCATCCGGTCGAGCTTGCCGACGACGGCTTGCTGCTGGCCGAGAAGCTGGCGGGCGAACTGGGGGTTTCGGTGGGCGATACGGTCACGCTGACCGAGCAGGACGCCATCGGCAACGCTACCAACACGTCGTACGAGGCTACGGTTACCGGCGTGGTGGAAAACTACGTGTACAACTACGCGTTCATGGGCCCGAAGCTCTACGAGCGCCTGACGGGGGAGGCCCCTGCGTTCTCGACGGTTCTGACCATCGCGTCCACGGATTCTTCGGCGCGCGCGGACCTGGTTGAAACGCTGCAAGCGACCGACGGCGTGAAGACGGTGGCCAGCAACGACGAGACCATCGACGCGTACCACGACATGCTCTCGAGCGTGAACATGATCGTCGTGGTGCTGGTGGTGGCCGCCGCCGCGTTGGCGTTCATCGTGCTGTACAACCTCACGAACATCAACATCACCGAGCGCATGCGAGAGATCGCCACGCTCAAAGTGCTCGGATTCACCCCGCGCGAAATGAACGCCTACATCTTCCGCGAGACGTTTTTGCTGGCCGCCATCGGCTGCGCGGTCGGCTTGGTGCTCGGCGTGTGGATGGAGGGCTTCGTCGTGGTGACGGCCGAGGTGGACCAGGTGATGTTCGGGCGCACCATCCATGCGCTGAGCTTCTTGTGGGCGTTTTTGCTCACCATGCTGTTCACGTTGCTGGTCATGCTGGCTATGCGCGGCAAACTAGCTCGCATCGACATGGTCGAAAGCCTCAAGTCCAACGAGTAATGCGCTACAATAACCCATTGACGATCGCTACAGAAGGGGACCCCTTATGAAGGTAACTGAGAAGAAGCTCGAAGACGGGCTTATCCTGCTCGACGCCGTTGTTTCCACGGCGGAAGTGAGCCATGCGCTTACCATGGCCCAGTACGGTTTCGCCCAGCAGATGGGGATTCAGGCTCAGCCGGGCAAGCCGGTGGCGCAGGCCGTCGAGGAGCAGATGGGCATCAAGGATCTTGACGCTATCGTGCAGCAGCAGGCTATCGAGTATCTGGTGCCGTTCGCGATCGACAAGCGCAACATCATGCCGGCGTATCCGCCTCAGCCGAAAGCAAAAGAGCCGCTCAAGCGGGGCCAGACGTTCTCGTTCGAGCTGCGCGTTGCTCCTAAGCCGGAGTACGAGCTGACCTCGTACGATCAGGTGACCATCACCGTTCCGCCGCTGGAAGTTCCCGAATCCGAAGTTGACGCGCAGATTGCGCAGATGGCCGAGAGCTACGCGGAGTTCGTGACCGACGAGCCCCATCCCGTAGGCGCCGGCGACAGCATGATGCTGGCGCTCGAGGCGTTCCAGGGCGGCGAGCGCATAGAGAACCTGTCGACCGACGGCCGTACGTACCTGATGGGGATGGGCTTGATGCCCGAGGCGTTCGAGAGCAACCTCATGGGCATGGAGGTGGGGGAGACCAAGTCGTTCTCGTTCGAATTCCCCACCGGCGTAGGCGAGCAGGTCGAGACGATGGACTGCACGGTGACGATCAAAGAGATCCAGAAAAAGATCGTGCCGGAGATCGACGACGCATGGGTGGAGAAGAACATGCCCATGTACCGCAACGCTGCAGCTTTGCGCGGGGGCATCGCTGATCGCATTCACGCCGATTACATGGCGCAGTACGAAGGGTTCAAGATGCAGATGGCCGCGGCAGAGCTGGGCAAGCGCTTCCAGGGCCGCATTGCCGACGAAGTGTACGAGTCCATGCGCTCCACGCTCATGTCCAACCTGCGCGGCCAGCTTCAGCAGCAGGGCATTCCGCTTGACCAGTTCGTGGAAAGCCAGGGCGGCGAGCAGCAGTTCGGCATGATGACCATGATGCAGACGCGCGAAATGCTCGTGCAGGGCTACGCTCTTGACGCTTTGTTCCGCCATGAAAAGATGACGCTGACCGACGAGGACATCGAGGCGGCTTGTCGTCAGATGAACCCGCAGAATCCGAAGGCCGCCCGTCGCGAAATGGAGGAGAGCGGTCGCGGCTTCGCTCTGCGTGAAGCTGCCGAGCGCATGAAGGCCAATCGCTGGCTTCTCGAGCACGCTATCGTGAACGTGGAGCAGCCGGCCGCCGCACAGCCGGCCCCTGCAGCCGACGCGGAATAGCGGCTGCGTCCGGCAGGCTCCCATCCAAGCGGTTTCGAGGCCCCCGATCTCCGAAGGGAAATCGGGGGCCTCTTGCTGCCGGCGTGCCTGTTGCTTCGTCGCCTTGCCGTTCTGCCGTCTTGCGGCTCTGCGGATTGCTGCTTTGCCGTCAGGCGCCCTTGTCGTGCTTTGCGATGATGGCTGCAGCTTCGCTTGGCGGCAGCGGCTTTGAAAGCAGGTAGCCCTGCATGAGCGTGCAGCCGCATTGCCGGAGCATGCTGCGTTGCTCGGCGGTTTCGACGCCTTCGCACAGCACGTACGATCCCGTAGACGTGAAGCAGGCAATAAGATGCTCCAGGAACAAGTGGCCCCGGTCGTCTTCTGCAATGGACTTCAGGATGCTCTTGTCAAGCTTCACCACGTCGAACGGAAGCTCCAGCATCAGCGCGACGTTCGAGTATCCGGTACCGAAATCGTCCAGGTAAAACTTCACTCCCTGCTCGTTCATGGTGTTCATGAACGAGCGTACGGTATCCGGGTTCGCAGCGATGGCGCTCTCGGTTATCTCGATGCGCAGAAACGAGGGAGGTATGCCATGCTTTCGCACGATGGCGAGCACGGTTTCCGCCAGGTCGTTTTGGATGAACTGCACGGCCGAGAAATTGACCGAAACGCCTCGCATCGACGTGTTCGGATGGGCGGCGCGATACGATGCGGCGAACGCGCATGCTTCTTCAAGCACGATTTCCGTCAAACTTGCGATGAGCCCGGTTTGCTCGGCAATGGAGATGAACTCGTTGGGCGGAATGGCCCCCAGCTTCTCGTCGTTGAGCCGGCATAGCACTTCGGCCATGACGAACTCTTCCGTACGCTCGAACCAAATGGGCTGGATCTGCGTTGACAGGCTTCTTTCGGCGATAGCCTTGCGCAAGGCGTCCGCAATGGCGCTGCGGCGATGTATCTCGTTGATCATCTCGGGGGTGCACATGCAGGGCGTTCCCGGCTCGAGCGCTTTGGCGCGGGCTACGGCGTATTCGAGCGCTGCGCTTACATCCTGCGGATTGTCGGCGATATCGGGGTGGGAAACGACTCCCATGACGAACCCGATCGAATACGACTGAGCCCCTATGCTCCAGGTTCTGCAAAGGCTTTGACGCAGCTGCTCGACAACGTCCGACGCCGCCTCGGATGCATCGCGATCCTTGCAGGCGCGTTCGTCGAACACGAAAGCGAACTGGTCGCCGCTGTATCGGTACAGGCTGGCGCATCCTTTGATGGCGGACAAAAAGCTCGCGAATTCCTGCAGGAAGCGATCTCCGTTCTCGTTGCCGAATCGGTCGTTGATGAACTTGAAGTTCGAGATCGACACCAGTACGACCGTGAATCCCTGGCCTCGGTCGTGGAGAAACGACACCATGGACAAGAACTCTTGACGGTTCGGTATGCCGGTGAGCAGGTCCACCGAAAGCCGTTTGTTCTGCAGGTACAGGTAGATGATCAAAAGCGCGCAGGCCGCTGCCGCGCCGGACAGTAGGTGCTGCGGAAACATCTGCTGCGCGAACACCACGGCGAATGCCAAGAGGGGAAACGTCGCCAGGATTCGTCGCGCATCCCGACGTATGGAATCGCGCGAAAGGGCTACGACGAACAGGCACGCGGCGCAGTAAAAGTATGCAACCAGGTACGCCACGTAATAGAAGGGCCCTCGATGGTAGGCGCCCGTCGCGTCGATCGAGAACAGCCAGCCGGTTGCCGCGCTTGCCGCTACGCAGATCAGATATGCCAGACAAGGCGCGGCGCACAGGGCCAGCGAAGTGCGGTTGAGGGGTCGGGTTTCGTCTATGACGGCCGAAGTGTAGTAGAAGTAGGTGGCAGCCAGAAGGGGCGTGAGTGCGAAATGGGCTGCGGTTGCAAGCCAGGTGACAGCGGCCAGCTCCAAAGGGGCGAACATAATGAGATACGACGAGCACAGGCTGGCAATGCTCGCCGCCATGGTCATCGTCAGGCATGCGTGGAACAAGCGGTTCTTAGGGGATGGGACGCCGTGGCTTCTTCGGGAGTACACCGATATGATGGATACGATGATGAGCGCAACGATCTCGGGCAGGGTGTTCCACGTCATGGGTGGCCGACTTTCTTCGCGGTGGTGCCGGTCGAACGGTAAAGCTCGCTTCAGTCTTCGCAGCGTTGTACCCCTTCGCACGGCGAAGAGCGGACGCCTTTGCCGCATGGCGCGGCAAAGGACCCAATGCGCTGCTCGCGGGCTTTTGTGCGCGAATTGCCATAGGTGCCCATTCGCCGTTTGCCGCTGTCCGCTGGTTGTCGCGCTTCGTTGCCCGCCCCTGCCGCTCGCTGGCCGCCACACCTCGCCACCTGCTACCCGCTGGTCGCCGCCTGCCACCCGCTGGTCGCCGCACCTCGCCCCCGTCGCATCTCGCCGCTCGCCACCTGCCGACGCTTCGTCGTGTCAAAACGAGCGAGTTTTGCGGCGGTTTTTCGCTTCCGAGCCACCGAACTCGGAGAGGTGTTTTACAAATCACCAGTTCACAGTCTTGCATCCCTCCTTTATCCTCATTTGAGGACCAGCAAAACTCGCCCGTTTTGACAGCGGGCCCGACAAAGCCTCGGCAGGGGCCCAACAAAGACCCCGCGGCACCTCCGCCAGAGCCCCAGCGCAAGCCGCCGCAACTCGCAACCCCGCCGCTCCCGGCAAATCCCACGCTCCGCGAATCGCGCGCCATGCCCCGCTTGCTCGCCTTGTGTTCAGGTTGTGTGCGAGGGGGACCTCGAATGGCCATCAGGAAATACTTCTTGAAACTCTTTTCGATTCTGCGTATAATTCTCGGTTGCGTCTGGTCTTTGATGGATACACCCGGGCGCGTGGCATACCGGAGTCACGGGGCCCAGCCTCCCCAAGGTTCCCGGAGGCAATCGGAGCCACGAAGAGACAAAGGGTTTTCGGTGTACGGAGAGGCGTGCGAGCGATAACCCGCAGAAAGGAAAGAAATGGGAGTCAAACAGTACAAGCCGACCAGCCCCGGCCGACGCTTCCAGACGGTCTCGGATTTTGCCGAGATCACGACGGACAAGCCGGAGAAGTCCCTGCTTGCGCCTCTGTCTAACAAGGCAGGTCGCAACAACTACGGCCGCATCACCACCCGTCACCAGGGTGGCGGCAACAAGCGCCGTTACCGCATCATCGACTTCAAGCGCAACAAGGACGGCGTGCCCGCGAAGGTCGCTACCATCGAGTACGACCCGAACCGCTCGGCCCGCATCGCTTTGCTGCACTACGTCGACGGCGAGAAGCGCTACATCCTGCACCCGAAGGGGCTGCGCGTGGGCGATATGGTCATGAGCGGCGTTGAGGCTGACATCAAGCCGGGCAACGCTTTGCCGCTGGCCAGCATCCCCGTCGGTACGCTCATCCACGCGGTTGAGCTGCAGCCGGGCAAGGGCGCGGCTATCGCTCGTTCCGCCGGTACCAGCATCCAGCTCATGGGCAAGGAGGGCAACTACGCCATCCTGCGCATGCCTTCCTCCGAAATGCGCCGCGTGCTCATCACCTGCCGCGCAACGGTGGGCGAAGTGGGTAACGCCGAGCACTCGAACATCAAGATCGGCAAGGCCGGCCGCAACCGTTGGAAGGGCATCCGTCCCTCCGTCCGCGGTACCGTCATGAACCCGGTCGACCACCCGCACGGCGGCGGCGAGGGCAAGAACAAGTCCGCTGGTCGTCACCCGGTCACTCCGTGGGGCGTTCCCACGAAGGGCCATCGCACCCGCAATCCCAAGAAGGCTTCGAGCCGCTTGATCATCCGCCGTCGCAAGAAGTAGCGCAAAGCGTTAAGGAGTAATAGTGAGTAGAAGTTTGAAGAAGGGTCCTTTCGTTGAACCGCGCCTTCTCGGTCGTATCGAGGCAATGAACGCGGCGGGCGAGAAGAACGTCATCAAGACCTGGTCGCGCTCGAGCACCATCTTCCCGGACATGGTGGGTCACACCATCGCCGTCCATGATGGCCGCAAGCATGTGCCGGTATACGTTACGGAATCCATGGTCGGCCACAAGCTGGGCGAATTCGCCCCGACCCGCACGTTCAAGGGTCACTCCGCCGACAAGGGCAAGAAGAAATAGAAGGGGTGAACAATGGAAGCTAAAGCTACTGCACGCTACGTCCGCGTTTCGCCCCGTAAGGCGCGCATCGTTATCGATCTGATCCGCGGCAAGTCTGTGCCTGCTGCTCGCGAGATCCTGCTGTTCTCGGACCGCGCTATCGCCGAGGTCGTCGCCAAGGTGCTCGACTCCGCTGTGGCCAACGCCGAGAACCAGCATCACGTGCGTCCCGAGACGCTCGTCGTGAAGACGGCCTTCGCCGACGAAGGCCCCACGTACAAGCGCATTCGTCCGCGCGCTAAGGGTTCCGCGTCGCGCATTCGCAAGCGCACGAGCCACATCACCATCATCGTTGCACCGCGAGAGGAGGCATAAGCCGCATGGGTCAGAAAGTAAGCCCCACCGGGTTCCGCCTTGGCATCACCGAGGAATGGCGTAGCCGCTGGTACGCCGACAAGGATTACGCCAAGAACCTGGAAAACGACTTGGCCATCAGGAAGTTCCTGGACAAGCACCTCGCTCGTGCCGCCGTCTCCAAGGTTGAGATCGAGCGCGCCGGCGACAAGATCAAGATCATCATCACGACCGCTCGTCCGGGCGTTGTGATCGGCAAGAAGGGCGCCGAGATCGATTCTCTGCGCAAGAAGCTGGAGAAGGTTGCCAACGGCCCCGTCAGCATCGAGGTCATCGAGGTCAAGCGCCCCGAGCTCGACGCCGAGCTGATCGCTCAGTCCGTGGCCGAGCAGCTGGTGGGCCGCGTTGCCTTCCGTCGCGCTATGCGCAAGGCTGTTCAGTCCGCCCGCAAGAGCGGCGCCAAGGGCATCCGTATCCAGTGCTCCGGCCGTCTGGGCGGCGCTGAGATGAGCCGTCGCGAGTGGTATCGCGAGGGTCGCGTGCCGCTGCACACGCTGCGTGCCAAGATCGACTACGGTTTCGCCACCGCTGCTACCACGATGGGCTCCATCGGCGTGCAGGTGTGGGTGTACCACGGCGAAGTGATGCCTGGCCAGAAGGCGCCGCAGCCGGCGCTCGAGGGCAGCTCCCGTCCGAGCCGTCCCCGTCGCAACGATCGTAACGATAGGAGGGCGAAGTAAATGCTCGTACCTAAGCGCGTTAAGCACCGCAAGGTGCAGCGTGGCTCCATGAAGGGCCAGGCCAAGGGCGGTACCCGCCTGAATCACGGCGAATACGGCATCCAGGCGCTTGAGGCTCATTGGATCACCAACCGCCAGATCGAGGCCGCTCGTATCGCCATGACCCGTCACATGAAGCGTGGCGGTAAGGTTTGGATCACCATCTTCCCGGACAAGCCGATCACGAAGAAGCCGGCTGAAACCCGCATGGGTTCCGGCAAGGGCAACCCCGAGGCGTGGGTCGCGGTCGTTAAGCCCGGCCGCATCATGTTCGAAATCGCCGGCGTCGACGAGGAAACCGCCAAAGAGGCGCTTCGTCTGGCCATCAACAAGTTGCCCATCAAGTGCAAGATTGTTTCCAAGGAAACGGAAGGGCAGGAATAAATGAAAGCAGCAGAGATCCGTGAGCTGTCTGCCGACGATTTGCAGGCGAAACTCAAGGAAGCGCGCGCGGAGCTTTTCAACCTGCGCTTCCAGATGGCTACGAGCCAGCTTGACAACACCGCCCGCGTGAAGCAGGTCAAAAAGGACATCGCACGCATTCAGACCGAAATGCGCGCCCGCGAGCTGAACGCTTAGGCTTGTCGGTAAGGAAGGTTGGATATACATGAGCGAAGATCGCAACTCCCGTAAGGTCCGTCAGGGCGTCGTCGTAAGCGCCGTGAACGACAAGACCTGCGTGGTGCTAGTCAAGGAGCGCAAGCCGCATCCGGTGTACGGCAAGATGATGACGACGACGAAGAAGTTCCACGCCCACGACGAGAACAACGAGGCTGGCGTCGGCGATACCGTCCAGATCATGGAGACCCGTCCGCTGTCTAAGATGAAGCGCTGGCGTCTGGTGAAGATCGTCGAGAAGGCCAAGTAGTCAGGGGCGAATATTCGCTTCAGACTACCGAGATGAAAGTTAGGTTAAAGCAATGATTCAGATGCAAACCATGCTCGCAGTGGCCGACAACTCCGGCGCTCGCAAGGTGCAGTGCATCAAGGTCCTGGGCGGCTCTAAGCGCCGTTACGCAGGACTGGGCGATGTCATCATCTGCAGCGTCAAAGAAGCGGCGCCGAACACCAACGTCAAAAAGGGCGATGTGGTGCGCTGCGTGGTCGTGCGCGTGAAGAAGGAAGTGCGCCGCAACGACGGTAGCTATATCAAGTTCGACCAGAACGCCGCCGTGCTCATCGATACGAACGGTGCCCCCCGCGGCACGCGTATCTTCGGGCCCGTTGCTCGCGAGCTGCGCGACAAGAAGTACATGAAGATCGTGTCCCTGGCACCTGAGACGCTCTAAGGAGGTGTGCGCCAATGAATAGCATGAACATCAAAAAGGGCGATAAGGTGAAGGTCCTGTCCGGCAAGGACAAGGGCAAGGAATCCACGGTTCTTCACGCTCTTCCGCAGAAGCAGCGCGTGGTCGTCGAGAAGGTCGGCGTCGTCAAGAAGGCGCTGCGTCCGACGCAGCAGAACCCCCAGGGCGGTATCGCGTCCGTCGAGGCTCCCATCCACGTGTCGAACGTGATGCTGGTGTGCCCGGCCTGCAAGCAGCCCACCCGCGTGTCCAAGCGTGTCACCGACGAGGGCAAGAAAGTCCGCGTCTGCAAGAAGTGCGGCAAGGATATCGACTAGAATAAGCAACGGAGGAGCCGCGGCGGCAACGCCGGGCCCCTCCGAGGTTATGGCCCCGGCCGAATTCGGCTAGGGACGCAGGGTCGGAAATCCTGCGTTTAATTCATCGAAAGGATTGAAAGCATGACTGCTCCTCGTTTGAAGGAAAAGTACAACACCGAGATCGTTGCCAAGCTCGAGAAAGAGCTGGGCGTCGACAACATCAACAAGGTTCCGCGTCTTGAGAAGATCGTCGTGAACATGGGCGTGGGCGCCGCTGCCGGCGACCACAAGCTGCTCGACTCCGCCATGAACGACATGCGCATCATCACGGGCCAGCAGCCCTGCGTGACGCGTGCCAAGAAGTCCATCGCAGGCTTCCATGTGCGCGAGGGCCAGCCTATCGGTTGCAAGGTCACGCTGCGCGGCGACCGCATGTGGGAGTTCCTGGATCGTCTGCTGGCGACCGCTCTTCCCCGTGTGCGCGACTTCCGCGGCATTTCCCCGACCAGCTTCGACGGTCGCGGCAACTACACGATGGGCATCACCGAGCAGCTGATCTTCCCCGAGATCGACTACGACAAGGTCGACCGTACGCGCGGCATGGACATCACGTTCGTGACCACGGCGGAAGAAAACGATGCTGCCTTCGCGCTGCTCGACGCGCTGGGCTTCCCGTTCAAGGATAAGGAATAACACTCTCGTTGTCCGTCCTAAGGCCGCTGGTTCGGCGGTCTGCGTTGAAACGTGCTCTCGAGCCTTCCGATTAAGCCAGGAAGGCTGGATATAAGAAAGAAGGATTTGCATGGCTAAGAAATCGATGGTCGCCAAGGCCAAGCGCGAGCCGAAGTTCTCGACGCGCCAGCACAATCGCTGCACGCGCTGCGGACGTCCCCGCGCCTACTACCGCAAGTTCGGCCTGTGCCGTGTCTGCTTGCGCGAGCTGGCCAACAAAGGCGAACTGCCCGGCGTGACCAAAGCTTCGTGGTAAGCCACAGGTAAAGGTACGCATGGGTGTGCCACGGTTCAGGCGGAGGCGTTATGGGCGCCGACGAACCGAACCGCTCGGCTCATCACGAACCAAAGGAGAAATCAACTATGACCATGACCGACCCTATCGCAGACATGCTTACGCGCGTGCGTAACGCAAACTCTGCCGGCAAGACGACGGTTTCCATGCCGTCGAGCAAGAAGCTTGTCGAGATCGCCCGCATCATGCAGGAAGAGGGCTATGTCCAGGGCTATGACGTGATCGACGGCGAGCCGCGCGCTACGCTCGAGATCACGCTCAAGTACGGTGACAAGAAGGCCAAGACCATCCGCGGCATCAAGCGCATTTCCAAGCCGGGTCTGCGCATCTACGCCGGCAAGGATGAGCTGCCCCGCGTCCTCGGCGGCCTCGGCACTGCCATCATCTCGACGAGCAACGGCGTGATGACCGACCGCGATGCCCGCAAAAAGGGCATCGGCGGCGAAGTCGTCGCGTACATCTGGTAGGAAAGGGAGGTTTGATATGTCTCGTATCGGCAAACAGCCCGTTACCGTTCCTGCCGGCGTCGAAGTGATCATCGACGGCAACGCCGTGACGGTGAAGGGCCCGAAGGGCGAGCTCGCACGCGAGTTCAGCCCCATGATGACCATCGTTCAGGAAGGCGAGGAGATCATCGTTTCTCGCCCCAACGACAGCCGCGAAGCGAAGAGCCTGCACGGTCTTACGCGTACGCTCGTCTCCAACATGGTGGAGGGCGTTTCGAACGGGTATTCCAAGAAGCTGCAGCTCGTCGGCGTTGGCTACCGTGCCGCGCTCAAGGGCAAGGATCTCGAAATGCAGCTGGGATTCTCCCATCCGGTGCTGGTAGAGGCCCCCGAGAACATCACGTTCGAGGTGCCGAGCCAGACCGAGATCATCGTGTCCGGTATCAGCAAGGAGCAGGTCGGCCAGGTGGCGGCGAACATCCGCAAGTGGCGTAAGCCGGAACCCTACAAGGGCAAGGGCATTCGCTACGAGGGCGAGCACGTCCGCCGCAAGGTTGGCAAGGCTGGCAAGGACTAGGCGCGCGAGCGTAACTGATCGAAGGGATTATCATGAAGAAGCTTCAGAAAAAGCAAGCTGCGCTGGCTCGCCGCCATCGTCGCGTGCGCGGGAAGATCTCCGGCACGCCGGTTCGCCCCCGCCTCTGCGTTACGCGCAGCAACAGCAACATCTACGTGCAGTTCGTCGACGACGTCGCCGGCAAGACCCTGTGCGGCGTTTCCACGCTCGGTCCGGACTTCAAGGCCACGGGCAAGAGCGGCGCGACCGTCGAGGGCGCTGCTGCCCTGGGCGAGATCGCTGGCAAGAAGGCACAGGACGCCGGTATTACGGAGGTCGTGTTCGATCGTGGCGGCAACCTGTATCACGGGCGCATCAAGGCTTTGGCCGATGCTGCTCGCGAAGCAGGCCTGAAATTCTAGAAGGGGTAAATGTCTTATGGCTCGTAACAAACAAGACAACGCCGCGGTCCCCGAGCTCCAGGAGCGCGTCGTCTACATCAACCGCGTGTCCAAGGTCGTCAAGGGTGGCCGCCGCTTCGCGCTGACCGCGCTTGTGGTGGTTGGCGACGGCAACGGTCGCGTCGGCGTGGGCATGGGCAAGTCCCAGGAAGTGCCCATCGCCATCAAGAAGGGCGTCGAGGACGCGAAGAAGAACATGTTCACCGTGCCTCTGACCGCCGAGAAGACGCTTCCGCACGAGATCATCGGCGAGTTCGGCGCTGGTCGCGTGCTCATCAAGCCGGCTACGCCCGGTACCGGCGTTATCGCTGGCGGCGCTGCTCGTGCCGTCATGGAGCTGGCTGGCGTGACCGACGTGCTCACCAAGTCGCTGGGCACTGACAACGTCATGAACGTGGTCAAGGCCACCGCCGAGGGTCTCAAGAACATGGAGAGCCCCCAGGAGGTTGCTGAGCGTCGCGGCCTGTCCGTTGCTCAGATCTACGGCTGGAAGGAGCAGAAATAATGGCAGAAGCTAAGAAGACGCTGCGCATCACGCAGGTCAAGAGCGCCATTGGCTACAAGAAGGATCAGGGTGCCACGCTGCGCGCCCTCGGTCTTGGCAAGATCAACCGCTCGGTCGAGCAGGTGGACAATGATTGCGTCCGCGGCATGATCTTCAAGATCAAGCACCTCGTCGAGGTTGAAGAGATCTAAACTACGGTGCGTCGGCTCTTGGCCGGCGCACTTGCATCCTGCGCGAACAAATCCTCGCGCAGGATGCTCTGCATTGCGCTACAATGCTTGATTGGCGCTTCGGGAGAATACGAGGCGTCAATCAAGCTGTTATTGGAAGTTTGTTGGCGGCGAGCTGCCAACACCGGATGAACGATCCGGAAAAGCGACAGAAGGAGAAACAACATGGAACTCAAAGATCTTAAGCCGGCAGAAGGCTCCCGCAAGGCCCGCAAGCGCGTTGGCCGTGGCCCCGCATCCGGTACCGGCAAGACGTCCGGCCGCGGTATGAACGGTCAGAAGTCCCGTGCCGGCGGCGGCAAGGGCGTTGGCTTCGAGGGTGGCCAGACTCCGCTCGCGCGTCGTCTGCCGAAGCTGCCTGGCTTCAAGAACATCAACCATGTCGAGTACCTGCCCGTCAACGTCAAGCGTCTCGAGGAAGTCTTCGAGGCTGGCGACGTGGTGGACGGCGAGAGCCTGAAGGCCAAAGGCGTTATCAAGCATGCTGACGCGCTGGTGAAGGTTCTGGGCGACGGTGAGATCACGAAGGCCCTGACGATCAAGGTTGACAAGGTGTCTGCTTCCGCCAAGGCGAAGATCGAGGCGGCTGGAGGAAAGGTCGAAGAGCCTTGCTAAGCTCTATCATCGATGCATTCAAGGTACCTGAGCTGCGCAAGAAGATCTTGTTCACGCTCGGCATCCTCGCGCTGTATCGTTTCGGCGCGTATGTGCCGGTGCCTGGCATCCCCTTCAACGAGTTCGCGCATTCGTTCGCTGATTCGGGTGTGTCCATGACCATGCTCGACCTGTTCACCGGAGGCGCGTTGTCGAACTTCTCGGTGTTCTCGTTGGGCATCATGCCTTACATCACTGCATCGATCATCATGCAGTTGATGCAGGGCGTCATTCCTGCCGTAGGGCGTTGGGCGAAGGAGGGCGAGACCGGTCGTCGCAAGATCACGCAGGTCACGCGTTACCTGACGCTGGGCTTGGGCCTGATCAACGCCATCGGCTACCTGCTGCTGTTCAAGTCTCCTCAGTACGGCGTGGTGTTCTCGACCGAGATCCCCGAATTCGTGACCGACATTCTGGTTGTGTTCACGCTTGTGGCGGGTACGGCGTTCATCATGTGGATGGGCGAGCTTATCACGCAGCGCGGCGTGGGCAACGGCATGTCGCTCATCATCTTCGTGAGCATCGTGAGCCGCGTGCCTTCCGCTATCTTCTCGTCGGTGAACCTGTCGGCCGATACGGCCATGGGCATCGCGGTAACGGCGCTTATCGTGCTGGTGGTTCTGGCGTGCATTCCTGCGATTATCTTCGTGGAGCGTGCGCAGCGCCGCATCCCGGTGAACTACGCCAAGCGCGTGCAGGGTCGCAAGATGATGGGCGGACAGTCCACCTACATTCCCTTGAAGGTGAATGCGGCGGGCGTTATCCCGATCATCTTCGCAAGCTGCTTGATCTACTTCCCGGCTCAGCTGGCGGCGCTCTTCAACGTCGAATGGCTGACCATGGTGGCCGACGCCATCTCGTCTGGCTGGGTGAACTGGATCCTGACGGTGCTGCTGATCGTGTTCTTCGCGTATTTCTACACCTCGATGGTGTTCAACCCGGACGAGACGGCCGACAATCTGCGCAAGCAGGGCGGCTTCATTCCGGGCGTGCGTCCCGGTTCCGCTACGGTTACGTACATTAAGAACGTGCTGCATCGCGTGACGTTGCCGGGCGGCATCTTCATCGCGGTCATCGCAGTGGTGCCTACGATTATCTTCCACTTCACGGGCAACACGCTGGTTCAGGCGTTCGGCGGCACGTCGATCCTCATCATGATCGGCGTTGCTCTCGACACTATGAACAAGGTGGAGAGTCAGTTGAAGATGCACAACTACGACGGCTTCTTCAAGTAGTCCGTTCTTGCAAGATAAACGCCCCGGTCAGATGTTTGGCCGGGGCGTTTTTTGTTGCAGCCCCTCTCTCGTGTACGGGGTTTGTACAAGATTTCGATGCACGATGCACGATGCTTGTCGCCCGCTGCAGACAGCTCGCCGCCCGCTGCCAACTGCCGTCGAGTCGCATGCGACCGCCCTGCATGCGACCGCCCTGCATGCAACCGCCCTGCATGCAACCGTCCCGCATGCAACCGCCCCTTGTGCACGAAAAACCGCTCCCGCTGGCAGGTTCTGACGGTTTGAGGTCGCTGCAGTGCGCCCTGCTCGCGCTGCCGTTTTCCCTATTTTCTGTTTTGCCTGGTCACAGCGTTGGGCCGTCGCATCGCACTTCCTCGGGCGTTCGTCTTGTCGGGTCAAACGACCCCAAACCGTCAGAACCTGCCAGCGGGAGCGGTTTTTCGCGCGCAAGCGTCTTGCGGTTCGACCCGCGAGCACCCGAGCTTCAAGAACGCTCGAAGTTTCGCTGGGGCACGGGTGAAAATGCTCGACAGCCCGACGCTGATGACAGGTTGCCAGATTGTTGAGAACCGGCAACCTGTCTTTCTGTTGAAATATGCGCAGCTCTCTAAGCGGTTTGGTACAATACGGCGCATCGATTGTAAGTCGAAAGGAAATCACATCATGAACATCGTGTTGTTGGGCGCGCCGGGCGCTGGCAAGGGAACGCAGGCTGCCAAGCTGGTCGAAGAGTTCGGTACGCCGCACATCTCGACGGGCGACATGCTGCGCGCGGCCGTGAAGGCCGGCACGCCGTTGGGCAAGAAGGCTAAGTCCTACATGGACGCAGGCGACCTGGTGCCCGACGAGGTCATCATCGGTCTGGTGACCGAGCGCTTGCAGGATCCCGATACCGAGAAGGGTTTTATCCTGGACGGTTTCCCGCGCACATCCGCGCAGGCCGTTGCGCTTGACGCCGAGCTTTCCAAGCTGGAGCGCCCGCTTGACGCCGCCCTGCTTATCGACGTCGATTTCGAGGTGATCGTGAAGCGCCTGACCTCGCGTCGCATGTGCCGTGAGTGCGGCTACATCGGTACGGCTACCGACGCTTCCTGCCCGAAGTGCTCCGGCGAGATGTACCAGCGCGATGACGACAACGAGGCTACGGTGCGCAACCGCTTGGATGTGTACGAGAAGTCCACGTCTCCGCTCATCGACTACTACCGCGGCTGCGATCTGCTGGTGTCCATCGACGGCGATCGCGATGCCGATGTCGTCTACGCTGACGTCAAACAGGCGCTCGAACTGTAACATCTGCGCGACTTTCTCGTGGTATTGCCGACGGATGGGGCCTGATCTGCCCCATCCGTTGTTTTTTCCTCTATAATCCTGTCTCATCATGCCAACCGTACGAAGCAACATAGCCTACGCTTACGGCACCTTCATGCGCTCTCATCGAGCGACGGTTCGTCATATAGTGAAAAGCGTGCTGTCTATTCTTGCCATCGCGCTTCTGCTCGAAACGTTTCTGTTCAACATCAACTACTTCACGTCCGCCGGGTACAACACCATCTCGCTGAACGACAAGCTTCAGCTGCGCGAAACCACGGACGACCAGTACCAGATCACCGCCGTGAACAACGTGTTGGAGTTCTCGAACCTCAACACCGAGGTTCACAACATTTGGCTCAACTTCGATTACCGCCAGCCCGCTCAGGAACTGACCGTCAAAATCCAGTTTACCGACGAGGCGCACCATACGTACTTCGATTCGACCGAGTACACGGTGGGCGTTCCTAACGTTGCGGTATCCACGTTGTCGGATCAGAGCGAATACATCAACTTGAATACCACGGGCCTCGTGGGCAATTTGCGCATTGAAGTTGTGGGGGATGAGGTTCAGTATCCCATCAAGCTGTCCGATCTGTGCTTGAACGCGCATCATCCTTTCGATTTCAACACCACGCGCTTCATTATCACTGCGGGGCTGCTGGCTCTTGCATTTGCGTTCCGGCCTCGCTCCGCCATCTACCGCATGCGCATCGTCGACGAGCCGCGCACGTCGAAGGCCGTGATCGTCGCCACCGTGGCCATCGAGATATGTCTGCTCAGCTCATTCCTTTTCCTGGGGTCGAACCTGGTCGGCGTGGCTACCAAGGACTACAACAGCGGTTCGTGGGACGGCGTGAGCCTGGTAAACTCCTTCGAAGTGGGCGGCGACAACGCGCAGCAGTATGCAGAGCTTGCGAAGGCCATGGCGCGCGGTCAGCTGTACCTTGAAGAGGAGCCGCCTCAGTGGCTGCAGGACATGAGCGACCCGTACGACAAGGGCGCGCGCGACGAAGCGCAGAAGGAGACGGGGGAGAAATACCTCTTCGACGTTGCCTATCATGACGGGCATTACTACGTGTATTTCGGCGTGGTTCCGGTGCTGCTGTTCTATCTGCCGTTCTATTTGCTCACCGGCGCCAACTTCCCAACGGCCATCGGCGTGCTTATTGCGGTGATCGCGTTCGTGCTTGGGTGCTCGGCGCTGCTCGATCGCTTTGCGCGCTACCATTTCAAGCGGGTGAGCTTGGGCTTGTACCTGCTTCTGCAGATTCCCCTGGTTATGTGCTGCGGGGTGCTCTACCTGCTGAAATTCCCGACGTTCTATTCGCTGCCCATCGCGCTGGGCTTGGCGTTCTCGGTATGGGGCCTGTACTTCTGGATGAAGGGGCGCGCGTCTGCTCGTCCGGAGAAATGGTACCTGCTCGGGTCGCTTTGCATGGCGCTGGTGGCTGGCTGCCGACCGCAGCTGCTGGTGCTGTCTTTGCTGGCGTTTCCGTTGTTCTGGCGTCCGTACATCACGAAGCGCCGGTTGTTCTCGCCGCAGGGCGCGCGCGAGTTCGCCTGCCTCATAGGGCCTTACCTGGTGGTGGCTGCCGGTCTGATGGGATACAACTACGCGCGGTTCGGATCGCTCACCGACTTCGGGGCCAACTACAACCTTACCGTGAACGACATGACCAAGCGCGGTTGGAACATCGGTCGTTTGGCGCCGGCGCTGTTCGCGTATTTCCTGCAACCCCCTAGCGTGACGGGCGTGTTTCCGTATCTGCAAGCTGCGCCGTTCGACACCACGTACATGGGGCAAACCATCAAGGAAGCCACGTTCGGCGGCATCCTGGCGTGCCTGCCCGTCTTGTGGGTGCTTCCGTTCGCGAAGCGCATCTTGCAGCTGCGCATCAGCCAGCGCTCGACGCGCACCATAGCGGGCGTGATTATCGTACTGCTTTTCGGCGGCGTCATCGTAGCGGTTGCCGATGCCCAGATGGCGGGCATCCTGCAGCGTTACTTCGCCGACTTCAGCTTCATGTTCTTGGCAGCCGTGGTGCTGCTGGTCTTTATCGTGAACGAGAACCTAACCCCGGGCACCACCACGCAGAACCTGCTTATGAAGGTGCTGTTGACGTTGGTGACCGTTTCGGTTTTGTACAGCGCGCTGCTGTGCTTCGTGCCGGAGACGGGTTGGTACTCCGACGTGTACGATTGGGCGTACCGGAACATCATCGAAACCGCGCAGTTCTGGACCTAGCGTCCAGTGACGGCAAGCGCGACGACGTGGAGCCGTCGCGACCCTATTGTCCGAGAAGGGAATGCAGAGTGAACATCATCATCGCCGACACGTACGAAGAAATGAGCCGCAAAGCAGCCGACGTCATTGCCGATTGCCTCGCGAAGGACCCGTCCTGCGTGCTGGGCTTGGCAACCGGTTCCACGCCGATCGGGCTGTACGCCGAGCTGGTGCGCGATTGCGAAGCGGGCAAGATCAGCTTCGCTGACGCGACGACGTTCAACTTGGACGAGTATCGCGGGCTGGATCCTCGGCATGACCAAAGCTACCGGTACTTCATGCAGCAGAACTTGTTCGACCATGTGAACGTGGACGTTGCGCGCACGCACGTGCCCGATGGCTCCAACCCGGACGCCGATGCTGCGTGCGCGGCGTACGAAGAGGCCATCGCCCAGGCGGGCGGCGTCGACTTGCAGCTTCTGGGCCTGGGCCACAACGGCCATATCGGCTTCAACGAGCCGTGCGACTGCTTCCCGGTTGACACGCACGTGGTCGAACTGACGGAAAGCACCATCCAGGCCAACAGCCGCCTGTTCGATTCCATCGACGAGGTTCCGCGCGAGGCGTACACCATGGGCATCGGCACCATCATGCGCGCCGCCAAGGTGCTGGTAGTGGCGAACGGCGAGGGCAAGGCGCAGATCGTGCGCGATGCCTTCTTCGGCCCCGTCACGCCGCAGGTTCCGGCCTCGGTGCTGCAGCTGCATCCGGACGTGACGGTGATCGTCGACAAGGAAGCCGGTGCGCTGCTCGGGTAGGTTGGACTTCGGGCTGCGGGGCGCTCGCGCTTTTGCGCGAAGGGCTTGCGGCGGCTTGCTCAGTGCATGAAACGGGATCTCTGCTTGCTTGGTGGAGATCCTTTTCTTTTACCCCGCGGGTGCGAGAATGGGCGAAAACGGAAAGGATGAAGCTATGATCATAACGGGAGGAAAGGTATTCGACGGGGCTGGGTTCGTCGAACGCGAGGTTGCCGTGGTCGGCGAGCGATTCGCAGACGCTGCCGCTGGCGATGCTTCGGTTGTCGATGCGACGGGCTGCTACGTGATCCCCGGTTTGGTGGACGTGCATTTCCACGGATGCAAGGGCCACGACTTCTGCGAAGGGACCGAGGAGGCTTTCGACGTGCTGGCGCGCTACGAGGCCTCGCGCGGCGTGACGGCCATCTGTCCTGCCACGATGACGTACCCGGAAGAGGTGCTGGCTCCCGTGATGGACTGCGCCGCCGCGTACGAGGCGAAGCCCGATGGGGCGGCACTTGTGGGCATCAACATGGAGGGCCCGTACATCTCTCCGGGCAATATCGGCGCGCAGAATCCGGCGTACCTGCATGGACCCGATGTCGCTATGTTCGGGCGCTTGCAGGATCGTTCGGGCGGTCTGATCAAGCTGGTGGACGTAGCCCCCGAGGTTCCCGGGGCTTTGGAGTTCATCGAGGCAACGGCTCCGTCGGTGCGCGTGTCGATCGCTCACACGAAAGCGGATTACGAAGTTGCGCGCGCGGCTATCGAGGCGGGCGCGCGTCACATGACGCACCTATGCAACGCCATGCCCTCGCTGCATCATCGCGAACCGGGTCCCATCGCTGCGGCGTTCGACTGCCCGGACGTGACGCCCGAGCTGATTGCCGACGGCGTGCATATCCATCCCGCTATGGTGCGCTTGTTGTTTGCTGCGTTCGGGGACGATCGCATGATCCTGATCAGCGACTCCATGATGGCCGCGGGCATGCCGGACGGCACGTACACCCTGGGGGGGCAGGACGTTACCGTGCGCGGCAACCGCGCTACGCTTGCCGACGGAACGATTGCGGGATCGAACACCGATCTTATGAGCTGCGTTCGCGTGGCGGTGAAGGACATGGGCGTATCGTTGGCAAGCGCGGTGAAGGCGGCTTCGGTCAATCCGGCGCGTGCTATCGGCATCGATGACGAGCGAGGCGGCATTCAGCCGGGAAAGATCGCCGACGCCGTTGTGCTCGACGAAGATCTCAATGTTCGTCACGTCGTGCTGCGGGGTCGCCTGCTTTCGTAGAGCGGCCAAGGCGGGGCTGGCGAGGCGTACGGCAGCCGATGAGGCTGCTGCGGTGGGGCGGAGCGTGCGAGGCGAGGGCGGCGGCCCGTTTCCAGGTCTCGCCTCGCCCCGCCTGCCGCCGCCTCCTGTCTGGCCAAGCTCGACCGGGTCTCGAGAAATCTAGCCGATCACCTCGGCCGAGGGAATGTGCTGGCGGTAGAGTTCGTAGAACGTGCGGGAGTCGAGCGCGTCGATGAACGATTGACTGACGGTGAGGCAGGCATCCGCGTCGTCTTGAGTCGACGCGTGCTCGAGCGGTTGCTGCGGACATGCTACAAGGTCGCCGTTGGCCGCGTAGAAGTCGAGCAGTTCCTCGGATAGCAGCTCGCGGCATACGCGGCGCGCAACGCTCTCTTCGACTGACGTGCGCGCGCAAAAGTACGATGGCAGCAATACGGGTCCCTCGTGCGACGCTTCGAAGAACGAGTCGGTCCCGTCAGCCCGCAAGGCGTACAGCGAGGGGACCAAGGCGAAATCCGCTTCTTTGGTGCGGGCGGCCTTGAACGCTCTGATGGGCATCGCAGTAACGGTGCAGCGTTGCAGCAGCTCTTCCGCAACGGCCTTGCCGTAGCGCTCCCATACGGATTTCACCAGGATCTTTCCAGCCGAGTTGTCGATTCCCCCGAACGCTACGCGCGCGTTGCGAACCAGGGTGGGCAGAGGATCGTTCGGGATGGGCGATCCGCCGTACAGCACAAGCGGAATGGCAACTACGGGAAGCAGCTGGTCGGTGCGCTTTACAGCCTGCACGACGGCGGTGCTTTTGAGCGGGAGCCAGGTTGCGCAGTCGTGCAGAGGCCCCAGCGCATCGAACACCTTCGCGCACTCGAACACCTCCAGATCGGCCGACACGATAAGGTCGGGCATCTGCGCTCCGTCGCGTGCGAGGTAGGCGGCCATGTGCTCGTCGTATCCAAGTCCGAAAAAACGCACGACCAGATGTATACCTTCGCTTCGCAGGCGTTCTTGCAGGTTCGCAAGGTAGGCTTTCTCGAAGTTGTGCAGAATGCAGATGTGGTTCCAGTACAGCGTAACGGTTACGGGCTCTTTGCTGGAGCGTTCGTTCGATTCGTTCATGCGAGTGCTTCTCCTGTTCTCAGGGCGCTTTGGAGCGCCTTGGTTTGACGGTAGGCTTGATGAAGGCGGGCCTCCAGCTGCTCTTCGGCAGTTGTGCGGGTGCGGACGCAAGAGACGGCTCCACCCGCCATGACGATGCGTGTATCGGCCAGAAGCGCCGTATGCGGGTCATGCGTGACCACCAGCACGAGCTTGCGCGCATCAAGGAGGGCTTCGAACGCCGCCTCCTTGTCGATTCCTGCATTCTCTATCTCGTCGACCAGGACGACGGGGCTGTTGCAAACAAGCGCGATGTCGGCAATCATGAGCGCTCTGGTTTGTCCGCCTGATAGCAGGTTGAGGTTGCAGGCGGCGTCGATGCGCTCGGGCGTAATGCGGTTTGCCAGCTCGAGCACTTCGGGCGCGCTTGCGCTTGAGGCGCGACAGGCGCGATGCAGCTCGATGAACTGGTCAACGGAAACGTCCAAGACGAAGCGCATGTTTTGGCTCAGATGCGCAATGAGCGATCCGGAGTAGGAGCGACGTTGCTCTTTTCGAGGGGCGTCGCCGTCTACGAGGACGCTTCGCTTGGTGGGGGAGTCTCCTTGGACAAGCTGTTCGATGTCCTTGATGAAGCGGGTTTTGCCCGATCCGGTGTTGCCGACGATGGCGTACAGTCCGCCTGTGTGCAATTCGATGCGGTCGAACCGTTCGGGCTTTTCGTGCTTGTCGGTTCCGGGAAGTACGGTTATCTCATGCATGGACTGCCGCCTTCCTGGTAAGCGGCCAGCGGCGCTCTTTGGCATGACGTGCTTTTGCCCGGTGCCGCCGGTTGGTCTTCGAAGGTCATTTTACCCACGACGCCCTGTTGAAACGCCGATCCTACCCGGCGTTCTCCCACGCAATACGAGCAAACTCCGGACGGCATCGTGTGGCGCAGCGTGTCTCCCTCAAGCGTGGGCGGAGGTGCTTGCTCCATGATCCAGTCGCACAATTCGTCGACTCCGTAGCCGGCAAGCCCGTCGATGGCGAACACGGCGGCATGCGGATTGATACGTGCGATGTTCGCGCAGACGATCTCCCGCTCTGCCTGGGACACCATGTCGGTTTTCGACACCACGACGAAGTCCGCCTGCGTAAGCATGGGCCCTAGATGCTCGGGCGCCTTGCAGCTGGCCGTCCCGTCCACCACGCATCCTGCCAACATGTTTCGAGTGGCAGGGGAGCAGCGGTGGCAAAGGCCGGCGGTTTCTATGAGCAGGCATGAAGCGTTTTGGTTGCGCGACCACTCCCAGAGGTCGGCAAGGTTGGAGACCAGAAAATGGTCGGGGCATATATCGCCGCTGATTCCCGATACAGCAGGCAAGCCGAGTCCTGCGAACACGTGACGGTCTTCATCCGATATGCAATCGATCTTGCACAGGGCGGGCGGACAGCCCCGTTGCGCCAACGTGGGCGCCGCCCATCGAAGAACGGCGGTTTTTCCGACTGCCGATGATCCGCTGAACAGAACTACCTTGTCCATGCATCCTCCCGTCTTTCATTGCTCGGTTTCGGTCTAAGGCGCAACGCTTGCGCTCTACGATGGCGGTTTCCTCCAAGATCGTCAGTATCAAGTGAGACGCTTTCGCTAAAAAAGTTTTCCAAAGTTAACTATTTTGTGGTGTAATGAGCCTTGGTAGGTGCCGTTTGCTGAACGTCGGAAGGAGGTGAGTCATACGGTGGCTGACATTGCGAAAGCGCTGGAGCACTCCGAGCTGTTGCGCGATGTTCGAATCGACCCGCAGCGCGTGCGTGCGAAACGGTTGCGCACCGGCCAGATGGTGGTTGATCGAGCGGGCGACGTTTCCTGCGTCGGATTGGTCCTGCGAGGAGTGATCGACGTGTACAGCGTTGCGTTCGACGGGTGCGAAATCAGACTGTCTTCCCTGTACGAAGGGGAGATGTTCGGAATATGCAATCTGTTTGCCCCTAACGACTTGACGACGGTGCTGCGCAGCCGCAAAGGCTCGGACGTGCTGTTCATTCCCAAAGAGTACTTGATCGAGTTGATGAACAACGACGGCGAGCTGATGTCACGCTACCTGGTGCTCTGCAACAGCAAGATTCAGTTCCTTTTGCGCCGCATCGAAGAGCTGACCATGCAGACGTCGCGCATGAAGCTGCTGAGTTATCTGCGCGATCGCGCGACATGCGACGGACTGGTCATGTTTGAGGGAACTCGCGAAGAAATGGCTCGTTACCTGGGAATAAGCAGAGCGACGCTCTTTCGCGAAATCGCTCACCTGAAACGCGAGGGAAGCGTGGTTTCCCGCGGAAACGATCTGTACGTGCGAACGTGAGGTGCAGCCATGCGCGAACTTCCCTTGGCGCGCGGTCGTTCAGGTGATTCCATAGGCGCTTTCGAATCGGAAAAACAAGAGAAAGAGGTTTTCATGGTACTGAAGAAGGTTTGGGCGTTTGCCGCCGCTATGGCCCTGAGCGCCTTTATGCTGGCAAGCTGCGCTTCGGGCGGCGCCTCCGCGCCCTCGGCGGGAACCGAAGAAGGCGCTTCTGCGGAAGCGGCTGCTCCGGTTGACGTGCGCGCGGTTGCGCTGAAGGGCCCCACGGCTATGGGCTTGGTGAAGTTCATGGACCAGGTTGACAAAAGCGAGGCGACCGACAACAACTATTCGTTCGATATCGCTGCGTCGGTTGACGAGGTAGTTCCCAAGATAGCCAAGGGCGAGGTCGACATCGCAGCCGTGCCCGCGAACCTGGCATCGGTTCTGTACAACAACACCAACGGCGAGGTGCGAGTTCTGGCCATCAATACGCTGGGCATCCTGTACATCTGCGAAACCGGAAACTCCGTGCAGACCGCAGCCGATCTGAAGGGCAAGACCATTTACGCCGCGGGCAAGGGCGCAACGCCGGAGTACGCTCTTTCCTATATCCTGGAAAGCAATGGGCTTGTGCCTGGTCAAGATGTGACCATAGAATGGAAGAGCGAGCATGCCGAATGCATCGCAGCTATGGCTCAGAACCCCGATGCTATCGCCATGCTTCCCCAGCCCTTTGTGGCGGCAGCTCAGGCGAAGAACGCCGACATTCGCGTTGCGCTTGACCTGACCAAGGAATGGGACGCGCTGCAAAAAGATGCAAGTGCCCCGAGCGCGCTGGTGACCGGCGTAGCGGTTGCGCATGCGTCGTTCATCGAGGAGAACCCCCAGGCGGTGCAGGCGTTCATGGAGCATTACCGCGAGTCGGTTGATTTCGTCAACGCCAACGTCGACCAGGCCGCCGCTTTGGTGGGATCGTACGACATCGTTCCCGAGGGCGTTGCGAAGAAGGCTTTGCCGGGGTGCAACATCGTGTTTTTGAGCGGCTCCGACATGAAGGACAAGCTGTCTGGCTACCTGAACGTGCTGTCCCAGCAAAATCCCCAGTCGGTTGGCGGCTCGCTTCCCGCTGACGACTTTTACTACGGGGCGTAAGGGGCTTACGTGACGGGCAAAGCGCTCGGTATCGTATTCCCGGTGGCGTTTTGGCTGATCGTGTGGCAAGTTGCCAGCATGGCGATAGCCCAGGAGGTGCTGTTGGTGTCTCCTGTGGCTGTTGCCATGCGCTTGGCGGAGCTGGTGCAGACCGTGGATTTCTGGGGCTCGATAGCCGTATCCCTTTCTCGTATTGCCGTAGGGTTTTTGCTGGCTATGGTGCTGGGCACCTTGCTGGCGGCGCTGTCCTCCCGCTTTCAGTGGGTGCGTCGCTTGCTGGCGCCGCTTGTGCAGGCCGTCAAGGCCGTGCCTGTGGCTTCGTTCGTTATCCTGGTGCTCATTTGGGTGTCATCTGCCAACCTGTCGATCGTCATCTCGTTTCTGATGGTGTTTCCCCTGGTGTACGCTAATGTTCTGGAGGGTATCCGGCAGGTTGATCCGCAGCTTTTGGAAATGGCCCAGGTGTTTGACCTAAGCCCTCTTGCACGGTTGCGCTACCTGTACTGCTCTCAAGTGCTGCCGTACTTTCAGGCAGCAAGCTCGCTTGCTCTTGGCATGTGCTGGAAGGCGGGTATTGCCGCAGAGGTCATCGGGCTTCCCAGTTTCTCCATCGGCGAGCGTCTTTACGATGCGAAAGTCTACCTGAACACCCCTGATCTGTTCGCATGGACGGTTGTCATCGTTCTCATCAGCCTGGTGTTCGAGCGGTCGTTCGCGAAGCTGCTTGCACAGGCCGTGGCGAAGGTGGAGGAGATGCGATGAGGTTTGTCGACGTGACGAAGTCCTATGGGAACACCGTTGTCATGCAAGGATTCTCGGCGGATCTTCAAGACGGTGCGGTTCACTGTATTCTAGGGCCGTCGGGGTGCGGGAAAACCACCTTTCTCAGGTTAGTGCTTGGGCTTGAGCAACCTGATCAAGGGCTTGTCGAGAAGGCGGACGATGCTCGATGCGTTGCCGTGTTCCAAGAGGACAGGCTCTGTGAAAACCTCAGCATTTCCGCGAACATACGCTTGCCGCACGGACGGCTTGATCCGCAGGCGCGGGAGGTGCTGCGTTTCGATATGGAACGTTTGCTGGACAAGGTGGGCTTGGCCGGATTGGCTGGACGTCCGGTGCACGCGCTTTCGGGCGGCATGAAAAGACGGGTCGCTTTGCTGCGAGCCGTCATGGCGCCAAGCAGCGTTATCGTGTTCGACGAGCCCCTTAAGGGCCTTGACGGCGAAACGAAGCGCCGCGTTATGGAAGTTCTCGCACCTTTGCTCGAAGCAAAGACCGTGCTTTGGGTGACGCATGATCCGGCTGATCAGGCGTACTTCGAATCCCCTTACGTATGGACCATGTCTTCCGGAGCCTTGCGAAGGCGAGGGTGAAACGAAACGGGAAGAAAGCGGTGAAGGGGGAGTGAAACGAAATGGGGAGCAGGGCCGTTGCCGTGCTCCCCATTTCGTTAAGCGGTTTACGCGATTGCGTTCGCGAACCAGGTGGTGATGCTTGTCGGGTGCGTGATAGCGGTCCCGACGACGATGGCGAACGCTCCGGCGTCCATGGCTGCCTTCGCGTCGTCGGTGGTGTGGATGCGGCCTTCGCAGAACACCGGCACGTCGCCTGCCGCGGCAACGGCTTCCTTCAGGAAGTCCAGATCGGGGCCGTCGGTTTTCGCGAGGCCTCCCGGCACGTATCCGGCAAGCGTGGTGGATACGATGTCGCAGCTCGCTTCGAGCGCGCGATGGACGTCTGCCATGCAGGAGCAGTCGGCCATGACCAGCGTTTCCCCGCGCAGGGCTTCGACGGTTTCCTTGAACGTGCGGCCGTCGGGGCGCGGTCGATCGGTTGCGTCAAGGGCAACCACGTCGGATCCGGCGCTTATGCAGGCGCGCGCATGGCGCAACGTGGGCGTGATGTAGACGCCTTCGTGTCCCTCTTTCCACAGGCCGATCACGGGGATCTCGACTCGTCCCTTGATAGCCGCGATGTCGGACAGGCCCTGGCAGCGGATAGCGGCCGCACCGCCCAGTTCGGCGGCGCGCGCGATCTGGGCCATGGTTTCGGGGTGGCGCATAGGCTCGCCCATATATGCCTGGCAGCTTACGATGAGCTTGCCGCGAAGCGATTCGATAAGCGGATTGATCACAAACGTCCTTTCAAGGTGTCCAGCAGGTACTCGGCTGCCCCGATAAGGGGCGCGTTGTCTTTGAGCGTTGCGTCAACGATGGGCAAGGCATGCATCACGGCGGGGGCCTGTCGCTCGAACGCCGCTTGCACGGCGGCGCGCCACGCGGGCCCGGCGTTGCAGACCGACCCCGAAAGCACCACCAGTTCGGGGTCGAGCAGGTCCGTCCAGGTGGCGATAGCTTCTCCCAGGGCCGAACCCGCTTCTTCGATGATGCGGCGGGCAAGCTCTTCTCCCTGCAAGGCGCGCTGTGCGATCTCGCCGCCGGTCACGGGGTCTCCTCCCGCAGCCGCATAGCGGCGCTCGATGCCGCTGCCAGCGGCAATCGATTCCAAATCGCTGGCGTTTCCGCAGGTACGCGGCTCGCCCGAAGCGTCGGGACAGGGGGTGCGTCCCAGCTCGCCGGCGAATCCGTGGGCGCCCAGCAGCACGCGCCCATGAGCGACGATGCCGCCGCCCAAGCCGGTTCCTGCGGCAACCACCAAGCAGGTTTGGGCTCCCCGGGCCGCCCCCCAACGCGCTTCGCCCAAGGCGTGCGCTTTCACATCGTTGAGGACCGCCGTGGGAAGACCGTGAGCGTGCGCAAGGCGATCGGCGACGGGCTGTCCGGTCCAGCCGGGCATAAGCTCGTTGGCGTAAGCGATGGATCCGGTGTGCGCATCCACGCATCCGGCCGTGCCCACGCCAATGCCCGCAATGGGCCCTGCGGCGCTGGCCAGCACATCGCCGACCAGGTCGCAGAGCGTGTCGAGCACCGCGACGCCTCCGCGGGCCGCGTTCGTTGGCACGCTACGGCGTCCTTCGATGACGGGTTCGGCGGCAGGGGAGCTGTAATGTGCAAGCGCCCCTGCCATTTTCGTGCCGCCGACATCGACGACGGCTACGGTGCACGGATACTCGACGTTCATGCAGCAACCTACTTGCGCACGGGCGCGTCGCCGTCCATAAGGCCGGCGCGCTTGAGCACGTTGACGATGGTCTCCACGTCTTCGCCTTCCAGGGGCTGGACGGGTTCGCGCATCTGGTTCGTGTTGAACACTTCCATCTGCCACAAAGCCGTCTTGAACGCGCCTACGCCGGCACCGAAGCCCACGGTGGCCTTCACCTGACGGGTCAGGAACATGAGGCGAGCCAGGTGATCCTGCAGCTCCTTCACGCGGTTCCAGTCGCCAGCCTGAGCGGCGCGCCACTGCTCGACGTAGCTTACCGGGTCGAGGTTCGCCAGGCCCGGCACCGATCCGTCGGCACCGGCCAGGTACGCGCCGTCGACGCAGACCTCGTGGCCGGTCAGCAGCTGCAGCGGATGGCCGGCGTCCTCGTTCTCGAGGCACAGCCAGCGGAACGACACGTCGTCGCCGGAGGAGTCCTTGACGCCCTGCAGCACGCCGTCGGTGCCCAGGCGCACAAGCATCGTGGGATCGAGCTTGGTGTGCACGCATACGGGCAGGTCGTAGGCGAACAGCGGCAGATCGGTCTGCTCGCGGATGGCGCGGAAGTGACGCTCGACTTCCTTCGGGCCGCCCAGCGCGTAGAAGGGAGCGGTGGCAACCAGCGCATCGACGCCGTAGCCGGCGGCGCGCTTGGCCTGGTCGACCACGCGCAGGGTTTCCATGTCGATGATGCCCGCCAGCACCGGCACGCGGCCGTGCACCATGGCCACGGCTTCCTGCAGCACGTGGTAGCGCTGCGCGTCGGTCAGGAAGGCGACCTCGCCCGAGGATCCCAAGAAGAACAGGCCGTCGACGCCTGCCTCGATCATGCGGTTGATGGAGCGCTCAAGCGCTTCCAGGTCGAGCTGTCGCTTCTCGGTCAGCGGGATGACGACCGGGGGGATTACGCCGCGAAACGGTGAATCAGTCATGGGTTTAAAGCCTCTTTTCCGTGTCTGTATGCAAACGGTAAAAGAATAGACCGCTCTTGTGGGCACGTCAACGAACAAGGGCCTGTTGCCACAGGAAAATCGCCTTGTTGCAACAAGAAGGCCCGCCTCCTTGCGGAAGCGGGCCCGTGCGGTGCTTGGTATGGTGCGAAGCGGTTGCTTACGCCTTGGCGCTTGCGCCCAGGAAGACCAGGCCCGTCGTCGCGATCGGCTGGAAGCCGGTGATCGTGGCGGACTGGTAGCCGGTCGCCAGCTCGCGATGGAACAGCGGGTACAGCGGCACCTGCTCGGACAGCAGATCGAAGCACTTGTTCCAGATTTCCTGCTGGTCCTTGCCGGTGGCCTCGCGAGCCTGCTGCATCATGGTCTGCAGCTCCTCGAACTTGCCGTCGCCAGCCTTCTTCCAGCAGCTGCGGCCCTGGGTCCACACGTTGTCGCCGTACCACCAGGACATCAGCAGGTCGGGGTCGTTGCCGAAGCAGGTCGGGTCGCCCGGGGTCAGCATGACGTCGTAGGGCAGGACGCTGTCGGACTCGGCCAGGGAAGCCCAGTCGATCTTCGTCTCGTTGATGGTGCAGTTCAGGCCGATGGCGTCAAGGTCGTTCTTGACCTGGGCAGCCAGGTTCTTCACCCAGTTGTTGTTGGTCATGAGCTCGAACTTGAGGTCGGTCACGCCAGCCTCGGCGAGCAGGCTCTTGGCCTTCTCCGGGTCATAGGTGTACACCGTGGAAGCCTGATGGTAGTTCGGGTGCTCCTTGGGCAAAAAGCCGGTGACAGCGGAGGCATGGCCGTCCATCGCGTTGGCGATGAGCTTGTTCGTGTCGATAGCGTAGAAGAACGCCTGACGCACGCGAGGATCGTTGAACGGCTCCTTCAGCGTGTTGAACATGAAGAACGGCTGGTTGAAGCCCTGGATGTACTCGACCGTCGCGCCGGCGCCCACCAGCTGGTCGGCGTTGGCGTCGGGCACGTTCTCCATAACCTGAACCGTGGCCTCCTGCAGCGCGGTGGTGCGGGAGGTGTCGTCAAGCAGGACGTCCCAGTGCATGGAGTCGGCCGTGGCCGGCAGCGAGCCGTTGTAGTGCTCGTTGGGAACGAACTCGATCGCACCGCCGTCGTCGCCGTTGATGCTGGCGTACGCCCACGGGCCAGAGCCGATCGGCTTGGTCTTCAGGTCGTCCTCGGACAGGGCGGCGGGGAAGACCTTGACCACGCTCAGGCGGCCTTCGAGCAGGCTCTCGAAGGGATACTTCAGCGTGAAGGCGATGGTCTTGTCGTCCTTCGCGGCAACGGCGGAGATGAACGACAGGAAGGCGCCGTAGGTGGCGTCGGCCATGTTCTTCTCGAACGCGTTCACCACGTCGGCGGCGGTCACGGCCGAGCCGTCGGAGAACTTGGCGCCGTCGCGCAGGGCAACCTCGTACTCGGTGTCGGAGACCTTCGTCGGCTTGGCGGCAGCCAGCGCGTTGTAGGTCTTGTACGTGTGCAGGTCAAGGTCGTACAGACCCTCGAACACGTGCCACGTAGCGCCCAGCATCAACGCGGAGCTGTTGCCAATCGGGTTGACGTTGGTGGAGCTGTAGGCGCACGCGCCCGTCAGCTGGCCGCCCTTGACCGCAGCGCCGGCGTCGGTGCCAGTGCCTTCGGCCGGCGTTTCGGCGTTGCCGCCGCCGCAGCCGTACAGGCTGAGGCCTGCTGCCGCTGCTGCGACAGCGCTGCCCGCCAGGAACGTGCGGCGGGACAAAGATGCATTCTTATGCTGTTCCATTGGTTTCCCTCCATTTCGGTTTCGAGGCATCCGCGCCTCGATTGCACGCGCGTGATTGGGCACGCGCACAACAGCAGTGCCCATTATCGGGGAAAACCTACAGAAAATAAAGGACTTGTGCTTTTGAAGTTGCGGACAGGTTTGTTATTGCTAGTGAACGAGCAGGGAATATGAGTGGTATCATGCGCCCCATGAACTCCACTCTCCATAAAAGTAACGCGTATGCAACAAACGACGAGATGCCCGCAGAAGGCTTTGCGATGGCAGTGCGCATGCTTTCGCGCCCTGCGCTTCCCGCTCCCGCGCGCCTGAAAGCCCCTCCGGCTACGAACGAGAACGTGCGCAAGTCCATGTTGGGAAACCGGCGAAGCAACACGAAGCCGGAGTTGCTCGTTCGCCAGCGCTTGCGCGCTGCGGGGTTGACGGGCTACCGTCTGCAATGGAAGGTTCCCGGGCATCCGGACATCGCGTGGCCGGGCAAGCGCATAGCTATATTTGTTAACGGGTGTTTTTGGCATCGCTGCCCGCGATGCAAGCCGTCCATGCCTAAAAGCAACGCGGAGTACTGGGTGGTGAAGTTCCAGCGCAACGTGGAGCGGGACGAGCGAAGCCGCGCGGCGCTTGAGCAGATGGGCTGGACCGTGCACGTCATCTGGGAATGCCAGCTCAAGAAAAAGGAAATCGACGCCACGTTTGCCGCGCTGCTGCCCGTGCTGGCGGAAGAGCTGGGCAAGCCGCTCAAGTCCGATGGCGCCTAAGCGCGTCCAAAGATTACAAAAAACACTCCGTTTTCCGACAATCTGACCACATATTTCTTGTGCAGCTATACCCAAGATTCATATAGAATGCCTAATGGATGTTTGTGCGCGGGCCGCATTCGGCTGAAAACGGCCCGCGCACAAAGCCAGTAATTGTCAAAGCGTAAGAGCCGTAAAACGAAAGGAGGACGCGGTGAGCAACCTGCTACGACTGATCGGAAGGCGCCTGATAGCGCTGCCGATCATGATCTTCGGCGTGACCATTCTCGTGTTCTTCATTATGGCGCTGTCTCCTATTGACCAAGCTTATTCGGTCTTGGGCGAGAACGCCACCGAGGCGCAAGCCGAGCAGTACCGCGAGGAGCACGGGTTGAACGATCCGGTGCTCGTACAGTATGGAAACTATATGGCCGGCCTGTTCCAGGGGGACATGGGAACGTACGGTGCTAACAAAGCAGCCGTATCCGACCGTATCGCCGAAGCGCTGCCGGTCACGTTGCAGCTGACGTTCCTCGGTCTGATCATAGCGGTCTTTTTCGCGGTGATATTGGGCGTTGTTTCAGCGCTGTACCGCGATCGATGGCCCGACCAGATCATCCGCGTCTTCTCGATCGCCTGCATCGCAACGCCTTCGTTCTGGCTTGCAGTGCTCATGATCCTGCTGTTCTCTTCGATGCTGCACCTGCTGCCGGCGTCGGGTCCGCTGCCCACGATATCGCAGGATCCGGCAGGGTGGCTCGCTCGCATGGCCATGCCGGCCATCGCGTTGGCGGTCCCCGTTACCGGCCAGCTGACGCGCGTTATCCGCACGTCGATGGTCGAGGAGCTGGACAAGGACTACGTGCGCACGGCGTTGGGCGCGGGCATTCCGAAGAGCGTCGTCGTAGCGCGCAACGTCTTGCGCAACGCGCTCATCACGCCGGTTACGGTTCTGGGTCTGCGCATCGGCTACCTGATCGGCGGCGCCGTGGTCATCGAGGTTATCTTCAACCTCCCCGGCATGGGCATGGCCATTCTTTCGGGCATCCAGAACAGCTACGTTTTGCTGGTTCAGGGCGTCGTGCTGGTGGTGGCCATCACCTTCATCGTTATCAACATCATCGTGGATATGCTTTATATCCTGATCGATCCGCGAATCAGGACGGTGTAGCATGGTTCAGTTACGAGGAAACCTTACGAAGAAAATGGAGGCCAACCCGGGCAAGGTTCGCTTCCGTCGCTGGAAGGCCATGGGCATCGGCTCGCGCATCTCGCTTGTGGTGCTGGTGCTGGTCGTTATGATCGCCGCGTTTGCGAATATCGTTGCCCCGCATGATCCGCTGGCTATCTTCACGGCGCGCCAGGCTCCTGATGCGCAGTTCCTGTTCGGTACCGACGACAAGGGCCGCGACGTTTTGTCGCGCATGATGTACGGTGCGCGTTACTCGCTCATCATCGGCATCGGCGCTACGGGCTTTGCGCTTGTGTGCGGCTCGATCATCGGCGCTATCGCCGCCGTGTCCCGCAAGTGGGTCAGCGAAGTCATCATGCGCGTGCTCGACGTCATCATGTCGTTCCCGGGCATCGCCTTGGCCGCCACGTTCGTCATCGCGTTCGGTAACTCGCTGGCAACGTTGATCTTCGCCATCGGCTTTCTGTACATTCCCCAGATCGCCCGCATCGTGCGCGCGAACGTGGTTTCGGAGTACAACCAAGATTACGTCCGCGCCGTCGTCGTAAGCGGCGCTCGCGCCCCGTGGATCCTGGTCAAGCACGTTGTGCGCAACTGCATCGCCCCGGTCATGGTGTTCACCATCGTGCTGGTGGCCGACGCGATCGTGTTCGAGGCGTCGCTGTCCTTTATCTCGGCCGGCATCCCCGAGCCTACTCCCACCTGGGGCAACATTTTGGCTGACGCCCGCAACGGCGTGCTGTCCGGTCGTTGGTGGCAGGCGCTGTTCCCGGGTCTTGCCATCATGATCACGGTTCTGTGCCTGAACATCCTGTCCGAGGGCATCACCGACGCCATGGCCGCCGCTCCCAAGGCTCCGGTCAAGGCTGACGACTCCGCCGTGCTGGCCGAGCGCGAAGCCGACAAGATGGTTGCCGACCCCACGCTGGCGTACGCCGCTCAGGCCGACATGCTGGAGAAGCGCCTGATGCAGCTGCAGACCATCGAGAAGACGCGCACCGATCGCTTTGAGGCTCGCACCGATGTGCCGCCTATTTTGGAAGTCAAGGACCTGTGCATCAAGTTCCCGCGTCACGGCGACGTGAACGTGGTGGACCACGTGAGTTTCGTGGTGCGCCCGCGCCAGACCATGGGCTTGGTGGGCGAGTCCGGCTGCGGCAAGTCCATTACGTCGCTGACCATCATGGGCCTGCTCGATCCGAAGGCAACCGTCACGGGCGAGATCCTGTACGACGGTCAGAACCTGCTGGCCATGGACCAGAAGCAGATGAACGCTCTGCGCGGCCGCGAAATCGCCATGATCTACCAGGACGCGCTGTCTTCGCTCAACCCGTCCATGCTGATCAGGGCTCAGATGAAGCAGCTGACCAAGCGCGGCGGCACCCGTAGCGCCGAGGAGCTGCTGGAGCTGGTGGGCCTTGACCCGAAGCGCACGCTCGACTCCTATCCGCACGAGCTGTCGGGCGGCCAGCGTCAGCGCGTGCTCATCGCCATGGCGCTCACGCGCGACCCGAAGGTCATCATCGCCGACGAGCCCACTACGGCTCTTGATGTGACCGTGCAGAAGCAGGTCATCGACCTTTTGAACAAGCTGCAGAAGGAACTGGGCTTCGCCATGGTGTTCGTCAGCCACGACCTGGCGCTTGTCGCCGAAGTGGCGAACTCCATCACGGTTATGTACGCCGGTCAGGTGGTCGAGCAGGGTCCGGTGTCGGACATCCTGTGCCACCCCGTGCACGAGTACACGCGCGGACTGCTGGGCTCGGTGCTTTCCATCGAAGCCGGCGGCGACCGCCTGCACCAGGTTCCCGGCAGCGTTCCCAGCCCGAAGGACTTCCCTCAGGGCGACCGCTTCACGCCGCGTTCGAGCCATCCCGACAAGGTGTCGCAGCTGCGTCCCGTGCTCAAGCGCGTCGAAAGCACCGATCATTACTACGCCGAGCTGCCTGACAGCGAACTCAAGCGCCTTGGCATCAAACCGTACGTTCCTGGAGGTGTGCTGCTATGAGCGAACTCGAAACGAACGTGGCGAACGCTTCCGCCGCCGACGGGCAGACGCCCATCATCTTCCTCGACGACATCCGCGTGACGTTCAAGACGCGCACCGGCTCCATCCTGCACCCGAACAAGGTGCAGGCCGTCCGCGGCCTGACCCTCAAGCTGATGCCGGGTCAGACCTTGGGCATCGTGGGCGAGTCCGGCTGCGGCAAGTCCACCACGGCCAACGTGATGTGCGGCTTGCAGCAGCCCACGGAGGGCCGCGTGTTCTTCAAGGGCGAGGACGTTACAAAGCGCTCCGCCGCCCAGCGCCGCTTGATCGGCCGCGTGATCTCGGTGGTCTTCCAGGACCCCGCCACGGCGCTCAACGCGCGCATGAGCGTGCACGACCAGCTGCTTGACCCGCTGGTGGTGCACAAGGTGGGCGACAAGACGTCTCGCGAGGCTCGCGTGAACGAGCTGATCGAGATGGTCGGCCTGCCGGGGTCGGTGCTCGACGCGCTGCCGGGCCAGCTGTCCGGCGGCCAGCGCCAGCGCGTGGCTATTGCGCGCGCCCTGTCGCTCAAGCCCGACGCCATCATTGCCGACGAGCCCACGAGCGCCCTTGACGTGTCCGTGCGCGCACAGATTCTGAACCTGCTCATGGACCTGAAGAAGGAGCTCGGCCTGTCCATGGTGTTCATCAGCCACGATATCCAGACGGTGCGCTACATTTCCGACCGCATCATCGTGATGAACGCGGGCGAGGCTGTGGAAAACGGCACCGCCAAAGAGGTGTTCGAACATCCGAAAGACGACTACACGCGCTTGCTCTTGGGGGCTGCGCCCTCGCTGCTGCACCCCGATTTGGGCAAGTAGCGTCTCGGTTCTTGGCAAGCGCTGCTTGCGGAACGCATGCGCGATGAAGCTGGTTCGAGCCCGTCTCCTCAGGGAGGCGGGCTCTCTTTTTGCAGGTGCTGCTTGCGCGCGAGTCAGGCCGTTTGCCGACGAGTGCGCCCGCGACATGCCGTCCGGTGCGTCCGCCGCGCTGCGAGGCGAATTCGTACTGGTATTATGAGGGCTGTATAGTCGGATCAGGCGAAGAGTTCTGTGCGAGAGAAGAGGGTCGGGGCCCGCGCGTGCGATTGCGTCACACGGGGGCTTGCGTTCTCCGTGCGAATTTCCGGTCGGGCCACATCCCCTTCAAAGGAGAGGAATATGACGAGAGAATTCAAATCAATGGATGGCAACAATGCCGCGGCGTACGTCTCCTATGCGTTTACCGAGGTCGCAGGCATCTATCCTATTACCCCGTCGAGCCCTATGGCCGACCTGGTGGACCAGTGGTCCGCTGCAGGAAAGAAGAACATCTTCGGCACCACTGTCAAGGTGTGCGAGATGCAGTCCGAGGGCGGCGCTGCAGGCGCGGTTCACGGCTCGCTTGCTGCGGGTGCTCTGACCACCACGTACACGGCTTCTCAGGGTCTGCTCCTCATGATCCCCAATATGTATAAGATTGCCGCTGAGATGCTGCCGACCGTGTTCCACGTAAGCGCGCGCACCGTGGCCACCCAGGCGCTCAGCATCTTCGGCGACCACTCCGACGTCATGGCATGCCGCCAGACCGGTTTTGCCATGCTGGCCGAAAGCAACGTCCAGGAAGTCATGGACCTGTCCGCCGTCGCCCATCTGGCCGCCATCAAGGGTCGCATCCCCTTCATCAACTTCTTCGACGGTTTCCGCACGTCGCACGAGGTGCAGAAGATCGCCGTGTGGGATTTCGACGATCTGGCCGAGATGTGCGATATGGACGCCGTGCGCGCGTTCCGCGAGCATGCGCTCAACCCTGAGCGTCCCGCCATGCGCGGCAGCCATGAGAACGGCGACATCTTCTTCCAGCACCGCGAGGCGTGCAACGGCGTGTACGACGCGCTGCCTGCCGTGGTCGAGGACTACATGAACCAGGTCAACGCCAAGCTGGGCACCGATTACCAGCTGTTCAACTACTACGGCGCTCCCGACGCCGACCGCGTGATCGTGGCCATGGGCTCGTTCTGCGACGTGGTGGAAGAGGTTGTCGACTACCTGAACGCCAACGGCCAGAAGGTGGGTCTGGTGAAGGTTCGCCTGTACCGTCCCTTCGTGTCCGAGAAGTTCATGGCGGCGCTGCCGTCCACCGTGCAGAAGATCGCGGTCATGGACCGTACCAAGGAGCCGGGCTCCCTGGGCGAGCCGTTGTATATGGACGTGGTGAACGCGCTTGCGCACGAGGGCCGCACCGATCTTACGGTGGTTGGCGGCCGCTATGGCCTGGCATCGAAGGATACCCCGCCGTCTTCGGTGTTCGCCATCTACACGGAGCTCGAGAAGGATGCGCCGGCGCGCGAGTTCACGGTCGGCATCGTCGACGACGTGACGAACCTGTCTTTGCCCGAGGATCCGAACAGCCCCAACACCGCTGCGGCCGGCACCATCGAGTGCAAGTTCTGGGGTCTGGGCGGCGACGGCACGGTGGGCGCGAACAAGAACTCCATCAAGATCATCGGCGACCACACCGACAAGTACGTGCAGGCGTACTTCCAGTACGACTCGAAGAAGACGGGCGGCGTGACCATCAGCCACCTGCGCTTCGGCGATTCTCCCATCAAGAGCACGTACTACGTGAACAAGGCGGACTTCGTGGCGTGCCACAACCCGTCTTACGTCACCAAGGGCTTCCGCATGGTCAACGACGTGAAGCCCGGTGGTGCGTTCATGATCAACTGCCAGTGGACGCCGGAAGAGCTCGAGCACCACTTGAGCGCCGAGGCCAAGCGCTATATCGCCAACAACAACATCAAGCTGTACACCATCAACGCCATCGACCTTGCTCGCGAGATCGGCATGGGCAAGCGCACGAACACCATCCTGCAGTCGGCGTTCTTCACGCTGGCAAACGTCATCCCGCAGGACGAGGCTCTTCAGTACATGAAGGACGCGGCTACGAAGTCGTACCTGAAGAAGGGCCAGGAAGTCGTGGATATGAACCATCGCGCTATCGATGCTGGCGCGACGGCGTTCGTGCGCGTGGACGTGCCGGCCAGCTGGGCTGACGCGAAGGACGAGGGCCAGGGTGCCGAGCTTGAGGGCCGCCCTGGGCTGGTCAAGATGGTTCGCGACATCATGGAGCCGGTTGGCCGCATGGACGGCGACCGTTTGCCCGTGTCCGCGTTCGTGGAACATGCTGACGGCCAGTTCGAGCAGGGTGCGGCTGCGTACGAGAAGCGCGGCGTTGCCGTGAGCGTTCCCACGTGGGACGCGGCAAGCTGCATCCAGTGCAACCAGTGCGCCTTCGTGTGCCCGCACGCCACCATTCGTCCGTTCGCGTTGACCGAAGAGGAAGCCGCCGCTGCTCCGTCCGCCATCACGCTGGTGCCGGCGAAGGGCAAGGCCGCCGCAGGCATGCAGTACACGCTAGCCATTTCGCCGCTCGACTGCATGGGCTGCAGCGTGTGCGTGAACGTGTGCCCGAGCGATTCGCTCAAGATGGTGGACCAGGAAGCCGAGCTGGCTCAGCAAGACGTGTTCAACTACTGCGTCGACCAGGTGTCCGACAAGCCCGCTTTGGGCGATGCGACGGTCAAGGGCAGCCAGTTCAAGCAGCCGCTGCTCGAGTTCTCGGGCGCTTGCGCGGGTTGCGCCGAGACGGCGTACGCGAAGCTGGTCACGCAGCTGTTCGGCGATCGCATGTACGTGGCGAACGCGACGGGCTGCTCGTCTATCTGGGGCGGTCCTGCAGCTACCTCGCCGTACACCATGAACAAGGACGGTCATGGTCCTGCATGGTCGAACTCGCTGTTCGAGGACAACGCCGAGCATGGCTTGGGCATGCTGTTGGGTCACGAGGCCGTGCGCGACAAGCTGCTGGCCGACACGGAGAAGCTGCTTGCCTCCGATGCTGATCAGGCCGTGAAGGATGCGGCGCAAGCTTGGGTTGAGGCGCGCAACGAGGCCGAGGCAAGCAAGGAGGCGGCTGCTGCGTATGTGGCCAAGCTCCAGGAAATCGCCGAGGATAACAACATTGCCGCCGACATCCTGGAGAACAGCGAATACCTGACCAAGAAGTCCGTGTGGATCTTCGGCGGCGACGGCTGGGCGTACGACATCGGTTACGGCGGCCTTGATCATGTGCTGGCTTCCGGCGAGGACGTGAACGTGTTCGTGTTTGATACCGAGGTGTACTCCAACACGGGCGGCCAGGCTTCCAAGGCTACCAACATCGGCCAGGTTGCGCAGTTCGCGGCCGCCGGCAAGGACGTCAAGAAGAAGAGCCTGACCGAGATCGCTATGGCATACGGCTACGTGTACGTGGCGCAGGTGGCCATGGGCGCGAAGCCGGCCCAGACCATCAAGGCCATCGCCGAGGCCGAGGCGTATCCGGGACCGTCGCTCATCATCGGCTACTCGCCGTGCGAGATGCACTCCATCAAGGGCGGCATGGCCAACTGCCAGGACGAAATGGCGAAGGCGGTCGACTGCGGGTACTGGAACCTGTTCCGCTTCAACCCGGCTGCTCCTGCGGGCAAGAAGTTCGTGCTGGATTCCAAGGAGCCCGCGGGCGGCTACCAGGAGTTCCTTATGAACGAGGCACGCTACAGCCGCCTGACGCGCGAGTTCCCCGAGCGCGCGACCGAGCTGTTCGAGCGCAACGAGAAGGCTGCTCTGGAGCGCTACGAGCACCTGCTCAAGCTCAAGGACGTGTACGCGGAGGCGTAAGCGAACGCGCGGATGCAAGCGTGGTGGTGAGTTCCTGAAAGTTGAAAGCCCTCGGCATTGCGCCGAGGGCTTTTTTACGAGCGGCTTGCAAGATGCCGGCAGATGTTTGACGTAGCGGCCGGTGCTTCTGCTCGATTTTACGCGCAATGTTGCGTTTTTTGGGCCGTAGGCCCTCCTTGTCGTCGTCCCTCTAAGGGCTGCATTCTATTAGCCCAGTTCACGGAGATGCGGCTTTTGAGGGAGCGAGTCCGTACGCAACATTTGAGTAAAAATCGAGCAGTCAGGGATCACGTGTATGTTGGCGTCGATCTGTCAAGAGCGCGGTTCGGCGCAAAAGGAGCAGCTTCTTGGTCGAATACTTCAGGTGCGGGAGGTGCGGGGCGAAGGCTTTTCACTGTGAAGCGCCACTATCCCGCGGGCAAATGCGAAGGCGCGCCTTCCGAACGCTTCCGCGCGCGGATCCCTCTGCGCATCTCGGAGCCGTCGCTTGATGCGGCGTGCGTCGTTTGCCCGCTAGCCCGTTACCCTGCGTTTTCGATGCCCAGCAGGTTGAACAGCTCTTTGCGAGAATGCACGTCGAGTTTCTGGTAGATGTGCTTCACATGGGTCTTTACGGTGCTGTTCGCTACGAACAGTTCGCGTTCGATGTCGGCAGGCTTCTTCCTTTGCGCAAGCAGCAGAAGAATCTCCTCTTCGCGTTGCGTGAGCGCCGCTCGTTCCGCGAGTTCTTGGCACTTTATTCCCAGGCGATTTCTTTCGGTTGGCATGTTTTGGTCGTCTTCGAGGGTTTCTTTGAGCACGGCACCCCAAGGCGAAGAGAGCTGTTTTTCCGAAAGCAGTAGCTTTGTTGCGAAAACTACCGACAAGGTGACCACGACGCCCAATGCAACATCCACTGCGAAAGGCGATGCAACAAGGCTCGTGAGATCTCTTGTTCCGATTCCCGCTTGCACGGAAACAAGGCGCACTGCTCGCTCGATCCCGAATAGCCATAGTGCGTTGACGCCGTAGCGGTAGACGAGGTTGCTGAGAATGATCATGATTACAATCAAGCAAAGCGTGTAGCTGCCAAGAGCGCAAAAGCTTGAAATGAAACTTCCTCGCGGGAGGAAATCTCCGAAAGGAACAAGCGAGAATACAATAAGCAACAAGGCTATCTTGCAAAGCGCGGAGAATTGGAAAGCCGTGCGGCGCAAGCTGATGCAGGCGTATACGAGCACGCCTGCAAACACGCAGCCCAATCCTGAATGGATGCCGAGCGGTCCTTCGAATACGTGCTCGCACAGTCCGTATGAGAACGAATAAAGCGCAACGACGGCGATTGGCTTCCAGGGAAGCGAAAACGATCCCCAGGTGGCATGGGGCCGCTCGGTGTCAGGAAGGTAGGAGTACGCCTGCTTGAGACATGCGAGCGATACCATTGGGACAAGGCAGGTGCAGACGAACAGCCAAGGCAGCGCCAAACCCTTGAAAAGCCAAAGGATGAGCGATCCGACAACGATTCCTCCGGAGTAGTAGAGGGCTACGCGCAAGGGGTTCAGGCATCCGAAAAGCTCCGACCACAGCAAAATAAGAAACGCTATGCCTACTCCTCCCGCAATGACGGCGGGGATACCTAGGTATTGACTGGTTCCGGGGTCGAGTATGGAATAAAAATTACAGCATGTTGACGCGATGAGGCAGATGGCAGCAACGGGAGCCGGCCATGACTTGCCGTACAGAGGTGCAATCCTGCTTGCGCCAAGCGCAACGACGACGAGCGTGATGGCGGTAATCATGTTGAAAGCGGTGAAGTCGGCGAAGGCGTTTGCCTGAATGGGGAACACTATCGAAGTGTTGGCGTACACGGTTTCGGTCCATGCGCGAAAAATTCCCATTCCCGCAAAACAGAACGGCATTCCCAACAGTTTTCTTTGTTCGCCCTCCATGCGCCCCTCCTTTATACGCCTCCCCAGACGTGCGGACAATTATACCGACTTGCATGAGCCTGCAGAGCCTCCAATACGCGCATGAGCTGGAAATCCCCCTGTTTTCAGCAAGAAGGGGGAGAAGGGGAGGCGTTAATTCCCCTGGTTAAAGCAGCTGATGGGTGACGATCCTCCGTTGCTTCCGACGTAAAGTCTTGCCCAGCATCAAGCAGATGCGAGACCGTGCGAAAGCAAAGAACGAGAAAGGGAGGCGGTTTCATGAAGGAGTTGTCTCGTAGGGGTTTTCTGACCGCAGCGGCGGTAACGGCTGCGGGTGCGGCTGTTGCAGGTATGGCGGGGTGCTCCCCGAAGGACACCGGGGAGCAGAAGAAGGAAGAGGCGGTGCAGACGCGCTGGAGCTGGGAAACGAAACCTGAGCCCATTGCGGACGGAGACATCGCAGAGACCATCGATACCGAAATCTGCATCATAGGATTGGGTTCTTCGGGCACGACGGCTGCGCTTGCTGCCGCGCAGAGCGGGGCTAAAGTGACCGTGCTTCAGAAGATGGAAAAGGTTCAGACGAACGGGTGGTGCGTGGCCGCCTACAATTCCAAGAAGTTCTTGGAAGCAGGCCAGACGTACGATTTGCCTCAGATTTACGCCGATTTTGCCAACTTGTCCAATGGCCGCGACAATCCGCGTGCGGTCAATCTGTTCCTGCGCCGCAGCGGCGAGGTTATGGACTATATCATTCGCCAAACGCCTGAGCATACGCCCGTCATGTTGGAGAGCGGTCATACGTATGGCTGGTTTATCAACAACGACATGGCAACGCGCTACGAGCAGTTCCGTCTGCTCCTGAATACCATGGTTGAAAAAGCTGTGGCTGCAGGGGCGAACATCATGTACGAAACTTCTGCGGTTCGTCTTGTCCAGGACGAGAGCGGTCGCGTGACGGGAGTCGTGGGCCAGCGCAAAGACAAGTCGTACGTGAAAATCAACGCCTCCAAGGGCGTTCTCATGGCCACGGGCGATCTGTCCGACGACCCCGAAATGCTCGAGTGCTTCGCCCCTATGCTGCAAGGCGTGCAGACCATGCACGGCGCACCGTGCAACACGGGCGACGGTCACAAGATGGGCCTTTGGGCCGGTGCGGCCATGGATGAGGGCCCGCACTGCATCATGATGCACTTCGATCCCACGTGGATGCCCGAAGGCGGCGCTCCGTACTCCGGTATTCCGTGGTTGCGCGTGAACCTCAAGGGCGAGCGCTTTGCGAACGAGGACCTGGGCTACCAGAGCGTGGTGACGTCCGTCCGTCTCCAGCCGGAGCAGACCGCTTTCCAGATCACTGACGCCAATTGGGCCGTGCATGCGGCGAAGGGCGATTACAAGCATCCCAACAGCCACAGCCGTGCCACTACGAACCCGGAAGCCGACTGGCAGGACGCCATCGAGCGCGGCGCCATTGTGAAGGCCGACACGCTTGAAGAGCTTGCGGACGCTTGCGGGATCGAGAAGGCTGCATTCCTCAAGACCGTTGCCCGGTACAACGAACTTGCAGAAAAGGGCGTTGACGAAGACTTCGGCGTAAACGGCCAATTTATGTCCTGGAATGCAATCAAGCAGCCTCCGTTCTACGCGGTCAAGCGCATGCCCGCCGTTCTCAGCACCGTGAGCGGTTTGAAGATCAATGAAAAGCTTGAAGTGGTGAAGCCCGATGGCGAGCCTCTGGGCGGTCTGTACGCTTCCGGCAACGTTTCCGGTTCGTACTATGGCGACGACTACCCGCTGTTCATTACGGGCGGATCGCATGGCCGCGCTTGGACGTTCGGCGTGCTTGCCGTGCGCTCGGCGCTGGGCAAGTTGGACGAGCCTCTTGATACCTTGGGCGCGTAACCTGCGTCTATAGGCCTCGCAGCGTCCCCTCCCTCCCCGGGCGCCTGCGAATGCAGCCTCCCCGACAACCTCGGTTGTCGGGGAGGCTTTTACGACTTGCGGGCACGTGCTGTTCGCCCCCTGCCGTCTGCGCTGTTTGCGTGTTCGATCTGGGCAATTCCGAAGCGGCTTCTTGTCGCGCTCGTTGATTCGTGCTGTAATCGTTTCCTGTACATAGCAGAAAGCAGCTGGGAGCACCGTTGCGCATCATCGTTGATTCGGAGCCGTTTTGACCGATCTTTCAACTTCGTATCCGTTCGTGTACCTACACGGAATTCTTGCCCATGATCGCAGCGCGATCGAGTCGAACCTGTGGGGCCGCATTCCCCAGGAGATTCGTCGGCGGGGCGGCATCGCGATGTTCGGAAACCAGGATTCCCTCGGATCGGTTCAATCGAACGTCTACCAGCTTGAGCGTACGCTGGATATGGCGTTCAAACTAACCGAAGCCCCCAAGGTTCATATCATCGCCCATTCCAAAGGCGGCCTCGACGCGCGTTGCCTGGCTCATCGACCGAGCATGCGGGGCCGCATCGCCTCCATTACCACGTTCGCAACGCCGCACGGGGGATTGAGAACCGCCGATCATTTTCTTGGGATGAGCTCGTCGTGCCTGGAGAGGATTGCGTCTCCCATCAACTGGAAGGCCACGAAAAACGGCGACATGTATGCCGACTGCATTGGCGTGCTGCATGATCTGTCGACGGAGGGCGCCGCTCGCTTCAACGAAGCGTATCCCGACTTGCCCGACATCGCGTACCGCACGTTCGGAGTCGTCGAGCAGCCGCGCCATCGCTCGCCTAAGGGCGCGTGGATGCACTGGATGGTGAAACGCTACGACGGCGAAAACGACGGGCTGGTTCCCGCTTCGTCCACGAAGCGCGATCCTTGGCAGGAGCTGCGCGTGCCGGAAGGGGAGCCTGGGCTTAACCACAACGACGTCATCGATCAGCGCAAACGTGATACGCCCATCATTACGGGCGACGGTAGGACGTGGAGCTCGATTGTCGAATTCCACATGAGCCTGGCCGAAGATCTGGCGGCTATCCGATAAAAAGCGGAGCGGGGCGAAGGGTTGACGGCGTTCCCTTCGCCCCGCTCCGCTTCTCTGCTTGCGTTGCGTTAGCGCAGCAGCTTTTCCACGTAGGCAAGCTTGACGCAGCAAACGAACACGTCCATGGCCTGGTCAAGCTCTTCAAGCGGCGGCAGGCTGGGCGCGATGCGAATGTTCGAGTCGCGCGGATCCCGGCCGTAGGGGTACGTGGCTCCTGCGCCGGTCATGGTAACCCCGGCTTCCTTGGCCAGCTCCACGGCGCGCGCAGCCGTTCCCTCCGGCGCATCGAACGACACGAAGTACCCGCCGCGCGGGTTGCTCCATGCGCATTCGCCCACGTCGGCCAGTCCTTCTTCCAGTTTGCGAACTACCAGCTGGAACTTCGGGCGCAGGATGGCGGCGTGCTTGCGCATGTGCTCTGCCAGCCCTTCGGCATCGCGCAGGAAGCGTACGTGGCGCAATTGGTTGAGCTTGTCGTGTCCGATGGTCTGCGCGCCCATGCAGCGCTTGACCTCGGCGATGTTCGCCGGGCTGGCCGCCATGGCAGAAATTCCGGCTCCCGGGAACGTGACCTTGGAAGTGGAGGCGAACTTGAAGCAACGGTCGGGATTTCCCGCTTCGGCGCATGCCCGTGCGATGTCAAGCAGGTGGTCCTGCTCGTCCGCTGCTTCGAACAGGTGGTGCATCCCGTAAGCGTTGTCCCAGAATATGCGGAAGTCGGCGGCGGCGCAGGTCATGGACGCCAAGCGGCGCACCACTTCGTCTGAGTACGTGACGCCGCCGGGATTCGAGTACTTCGGCACGCACCAAATTCCCTTGACCGCCGCATCCGACGCAGCGATGCGCTCAACTTCGTCCATGTCGGGACCGTCTTCGGTCATGGGAACGGGGATCATCTCGATGCCGAACGCCTCGGTCACGCCGAAGTGCCGGTCGTAGCCCGGCGTCGGGCAGATCCAGGCAACGCGATCGAGCGAGCACCAGGGAGCCGATCCCAAGGTGCCGAACATCCAGCAGCGCGCCACGGTGTCGTACATGACGTTCAGGCTGGCGTTGCCGAACACGATCACGTTTTCGGGCTGATCGTCCAGCATGGTTGCCATCAGGGCCTTCGCTTCGGGCAGGCCGTCGAGCACGCCGTAGTTGCGCGCGTCGGTGCCGTCTAAGGCCGTGCAGGCTTCGAGTGTGGTCAGCGTTTCCAGCAGAGGCATACTTAGGTCAAGCTGCGCCTTCGAGGGCTTGCCGCGCGCCATGTTGAGCGCGAGGCCCTGTGCTTTGAATGCGGCATGCTCCCGTTCCAAACTCGCCTTGAGCTCGGATAGCTCCTCGGTTGCTCGCTCTGCGTACGCTGTCATCGTGCGTCCTTCCGCCTGATCGTCTTGCTCGTACCGCCACAGTATAAAGTATCCGTTGCCGGCCAACCATGGGCGAAGCCCCGATTGTCCCGATCGGCCCGATCGGGCAGCTGCCAGGGGCTTTGCGGGCTTGCCGGATTGCGCAAAGCGTCCATGCGCAGCGCTCCCTGCGCCCCGGCGAACGGGGTTCGCGGAAGGGCCGTATTCCCGCGCGATCGGCCGAGCCTGTTCGCGGCTTGGCGAATAGTCGACCTTTCGCGGACCGTTATGCCTTATAATCCCATCGTTTCGCACATCTTCCGATTTGAATCGGATCACTATGAGGGGAGGGGACGAACGTGGTCACCAGCGACTTCTGGACCGTACTGGCGATGCTCATCTATTTTATCGTCGTACTGACCATCGGCTTCGTGTACGCGAAGCGATCAAACTCGTCGACGGCGGAGTACTTTCTAGGGGGGCGCGGCGTCGGCCCGTGGCTGACGGCACTGTCCGCCGAGGCGTCCGACATGTCCGGATGGCTGCTGATGGGCCTGCCGGGCGTCGCGTACTTCACCGGCGCTTCCGATGCCATGTGGACGGCTATCGGCTTGGCGATCGGCACCTACTTGAACTGGAAATTCGTGGCGAAGCGTTTGCGGAAGTATTCCGTGGTGGCGGGCGACTCCATCACGCTGCCGGAATTCTACAGCAAGCGCTTCCATGATACGAAGAACATCGTATCGACGGTGGCTGCGATCATCATCATGGTCTTCTTCTGCGTGTACGTGGGCAGCTGCTTCGTAACGTGCGGCAAGCTGTTCGCCACGCTGTTCGGCCTGGATTACTCCACCATGATGGTGCTCGGCGCTATCGTCGTGTTTCTGTACACCCTGGTGGGCGGCTACTTGTCCGTTGTTGCTACCGACTTCGTGCAGGGCGTGCTCATGTTCTTCGCACTGGCCGTGGTGTTTGTCGGTTCGGTGGCCTGGGCGGGCGGCATCGACAACACGGTGGCCTTCCTGCAGAGCATCCCCGGCTTCTTGAGCGGCACGGAAATCGCGGTGCCCATCGTGGACGAGGCCGGCAAGCAGATCGTGGAAAACGGCGCGCCGCTGTTCGACGTTCCGGCTGACTATCCGCTCATCACCATCGCTTCCATGCTGGCGTGGGGCCTTGGCTACTTCGGTATGCCGCAGGTGCTCGTGCGCTTCATGGGCATCCGTGACGCCGAGGAAATCAAGAAATCGCGCGTTATCGCCGTGGTGTGGTGCGTCGTGTCGCTGGCGTGCGGCATCTGCATCGGCCTGGTGGGACGTTCCATCATCCCCACCGAGTTCGCAACGCAAGCGGCGGCCGAGAACGTGTTCATCGTGCTTTCGCAGATGATCCTGCCGCCTTTCATGTGCGGCGTTGTGGTGTCCGGCATCTTCGCCGCATCCATGAGCTCGTCGTCCTCGTACCTGCTGATCGCCGGTTCGTCGGTGGCCGAGAACATCTTCCGCGGCGTCATCAAGAAGGACGCCACCGACCGCCAGGTCATGATCGTCGCGCGTCTTACGCTCATTGCGGTCTTCCTGTTCGGCATATTCGTGGCGTACGACGAGAACTCGTCCATTTTCGGCGTGGTCAGCTACGCTTGGGCTGGCCTGGGAGCGTCGTTCGGCCCGCTTACGCTGTGCAGCCTGTACTGGCGTCGCACGAACATGCAGGGTGCGCTTGCCGGCATGATCGCCGGTACGGCAACGGTGCTCATCTGGCATAACCTCATCAAGCCCTTGGGCGGCGTGTTCGGCATCTACGAGCTTTTGCCGGCGTTCATCGTGTCGCTTCTGGCTATCGTTATCGTGTCGAAGCTTACCGCTGCACCGTCAGAGGCCGTGCAGCACGAGTTCGATCACTACATGGAGGCCGACGTCTCGAAGTAAAGCGGTTTTGCACCTGCCGAACCGAATGGAAACGGGCTTGATGCGCAAGCGTCGGGCCCGTTCTACTATATATAGAAGTAGGGGCACAAGTGGTTGTGGTAATGCATTTGCCCAGTTCCCAGGCTCATTAAGTCATTGGGAGCCCGATACGGCGGACGGCTTTTCAAGCGGTTGCCCAGTCTTTCCTACCTGAGCAGGGGTTATGAAATGCCTCCACAACGCTTTTTGTTCCACGGCGCAAACATGGTATTATTCGTTCAGCTTTTGCCCATACGTACTACGTGCTCAATCTAGGAGGCTTTCGCATGAGCGAGCATCTAATCGGACTTGACAGGCGAGCATTTATCAGCGGCGCTGCTGCGCTCGGCGCCCTTTCTTTTATGGCTCCGAAGGCCGCGTTCGCAGAGACGGCTGCTGAGAAGCAAGCCGAAGCTGACGCCGTCCGCAATCAGTTGGTTGGATTGCAGGCTGACCTCGAGGCAGCCGAGATCAACTATTATTCCGCGCTGGACAAGCGCGACGCTGCCAAGCAGGCCATGGAGGCCGAGCAGGTGAAGATCGACGACGCCAACGGCAAGATCGCCGATCTCCAGGACAAGCTGGGAACGCGTGCGCGCAGCATGTACCGCTCCGGCTCTTCGAGCTTCCTCGATTTCGTCCTGGGCGCTACGTCGTTCGACGAGTTCACGCAGAACTGGGATCTTCTGAACCAGATGAACGAGAACGACTCGAACATGGTCAACGAGACCAAGACTCTGCGCGAAGAACTTCAGACTGCCAAAGACGAGTATGCTCGCCAGGAAAAGATCGCGTCGCAGAAGGCTGAAGAGGCCAAGCAGATTCAGGCTGAGGTTCAGGCCAAAGTCGATAACGCGGCCAAACTGGTCAGCACGCTCGACGCCGAGGCGCAGGAGCTTCTGCTGCAAGAGCAGGCTGCTGCAGCGGCCGCCGCAGCAGCAGCTGCTCAGGCTGCTGCCGAGGAAGAGGCTCGCAAGCAGAACAACGGCGGCTCTGGCGGCGGCGGTTCCATCGTGTATCCCGGCGGTGGCGGCGGCGGTGGAAACGCTGGCGGCGGCGGTGGCGGCGGCAACATCGGCGGCGGTGGCGGCGGCGGAAGCGTCGGCGACTACAGCGGCGTGGTGGGCTATGCCATGAGCCGTATCGGCTGCCCGTACGTTTGGGGCGCCGAGGGTCCGGACGCGTTCGACTGCTCCGGCTTGGTTACGTGGGCGTACCGTCAGGTCGGTCGCTACGTGCCGCACCAGAGCGAGGCCCAGTACGCTGCTGCTTCCAATATCGTTCCGGTGTCCCAGGCTCGCCCCGGCGACGTCCTGTGGCGCTACGGCCACGTTGGCATCGCGGTCAGCTACGGCGGCTCGCATTACGTGCACGCACCAACCTTCAACGCTTACGTGCGCGACACCGACCCCTTGTCGTGGGCGCAATTCACGGCGGCGCTTCAGTTCTAAGTTGGAAAACCATATACGAAAAGAGGGCTTCGGCCCTTTTTTCGTATCGCGCGCAAGCGCCGGATGTCGAAAGGGGAGAGGGATGCGCGTAACCGTTGAGCTTGAGAACGGGCTTTTGCCTGACAGGTTCGGGAAATACGCCCCGGAGGAATACACGGTGGACGGAAATCCTGTCCGTTCGTTTCCTTTCGAGGTGACGGACGTGCCGGAGGGCGCGCGATCGCTTGCGCTTGCGTTCGTCGATTGGGACGCCATTCCCGTGGGCGGATTCTGCTGGATTCACTGGCTTGCCTGCAATATTGCGCCCGACGCAACCCGTATTCCCGAAAATGCAAGCGCGTCGGGAGCCGTGCCTTGCGTTCAGGGATCCAACAGCAACTGGTCGCCTCTTGCCGGCGGAAGCTCCAACCCGCAGGTGACGCAACGCTATTCCGGACCGTACCCTCCAGACAAGACGCATGTCTACACGCTGACCGTCTATGCGCTCGATTGCGAGCTCGACCTTCCCGAGGGGTACTACCTTAACGAGTTTCGCCGCGCCATCCAGGGCCACGTGTTGGCTCGGGCGTCCGTCGAGTTTCCCAGCCGAGCGTAGGGGAGCGCCGCCGCATGGGCCGAGTCGAAAGCGTCGTTCACCCGATCGAGCCGGTGTTCAACGAGTCTTCGCGCGTACTTGTCTTGGGAACCATGCCTTCGCCGGCTTCGCGCAGGGCGGGCTTTTACTACGCCCATCCCCAAAATCGCTTCTGGAAGGTCTTGGCGGCTTTGTTCGACGAGGTAGAACCAAAAGGCACCGATGCCCGCGCGCAGTTTGCGCTACGGCACCATATTGCGCTTTGGGACGTGTTGGCCTCGTGCACCATCGAAGGCGCCTCGGATGCAAGCATTGCGAATCCCGTCCCCAACGATCTGGAGCGCATCGTGCGAATCGCCTCGATTTCCACGGTGTTCACCACGGGAAGAAAAGCCGAAGAACTTTTCAAGCGCTATGCAAGGAAAATGATCCCGGAAGCAAATTTTGTGCCGCTTCCTTCGACAAGCGGAGCAAATGCTCGCATGAGCCTGGATACCCTCATAAGTGCGTATCAGCCGCTGTTGCAAGCCGTTTATCCAGGTGATAGCGGTATAGGGGAGAAAAAGCCCGCCGACTCTATATCCATGCAAGAGGGTCAAAGTGAGGAGGAATGATGGAGACACACCCGGAGGCGTGTAGATGGTTGACACGGTTTGAATCCTAGCGTATTATTCTCCTGCTCGCTCGTTCGGGACAAACGAAAGAGCGGCAGGCAGCTTGATAAATACACATGAATTGAGCAGCGAATTATGGGCGTGTGCCCGAGTGGCTAAAGGGGACGGGCTGTAAACCCGTTGGCTATGCCTACCTAGGTTCGAATCCTAGCGCGCCCACCATCTTTCGCCTGTGTAGCTCAGTCGGTAGAGCACTTCCTTGGTAAGGAAGAGGTCGTCGGTTCAAGTCCGATCGCAGGCTCCATGCTAAATGGCGGTGTAGCTCAGTTGGTCAGAGCACACGGTTCATACCCGTGGCGTCACTGGTTCAAATCCAGTCACCGCTACCATTTGCATTATTCCGCGTCCGCTTTGTCGGACGCGTCGTTATTTTTTGTTTTGTTTTCGCGAAAGCGAACCCTATAAGGAGGATGACACATGGCTAAGGAGAAGTTCGAGCGTTCCAAGCCGCATGTTAACATCGGCACCATCGGTCACGTTGACCACGGCAAGACGACGCTGACGGCTGCTATTTCCAAGACGCTGTCCGAGAACGACGGCTCTCACGGCACCGCTCACGCCGACTTCACGGCTTTCGAGAACATCGACAAGGCCCCCGAAGAGCGCGAGCGCGGCATCACGATCTCCATCGCTCACATCGAGTACGAGACGGAAGCTCGCCACTACGCTCACGTTGACTGCCCCGGTCACGCTGACTACGTCAAGAACATGATCACGGGTGCTGCTCAGATGGACGGCGCCATCCTGGTTATCGCCGCTACCGACGGCCCCATGGCTCAGACCCGCGAGCACATCCTGCTCGCCCGTCAGGTCGGCGTTCCCTACATCGTCGTCTTCCTGAACAAGTGCGACATGGTCGACGACGAGGAGCTCCTCGAGCTCGTCGAGATGGAAGTTCGCGAGCTGCTCGACAGCTACGAGTTCCCCGGCGACGACACCCCGATCATCCGCGGCTCCGCTCTCAAGGCTCTTGAGGGTGAGAAGGAGTGGCAGGACAAGGTTTGGGAGCTCATGGACGCCGTTGACTCCTACATCCCGACGCCGGAGCGCATGGTCGACAAGCCGTTCCTGATGGCTGTTGAGGACACCATGACCATCACCGGTCGTGGCACCGTTGCCACCGGCCGTGTCGAGCGTGGCGTGCTGCACGTGAACGACCCGCTGGAGATCATCGGTATCAAGGAAACCGCTAACACGGTTTGCACCGGTATCGAGATGTTCCGCAAGCTGCTCGACGAGGCTCAGGCTGGCGACAACATCGGCTGCCTGCTCCGCGGCGTCAAGCGCGAGGACATCGTTCGCGGCCAGGTTCTCTGCAAGCCCGGTAGCGTGACCCCGCACACCGAGTTCGAGGGCCAGGTCTACATCCTGACGAAGGAAGAGGGCGGCCGCCACACGCCGTTCTTCGACGGCTACCGTCCGCAGTTCTACTTCCGCACGACGGACGTGACGGGCGTTGCCCACCTTCCCGAGGGCACCGAGATGGTCATGCCGGGCGACAACATCGAGATCAAGGGCGAGCTCATTCACCCGATCGCGATGGAAGAGGGCCTGCGCTTCGCTATCCGCGAGGGTGGCCGCACGGTTGGCTCCGGTCGCGTGACCAAGATCATCAAGTAGCACCCTGTTTCACCGGTTAACCTTATGCGGGGCCCGCATCAGCGGGCCCCGTTCATGAGAATTCATGTGTATGCGATTCGAGCGCCGTTCGGATTAGGTAAAAGGAGAATTCATGCGTACGTTGGTCACCTTGGCATGCACGGAGTGCAAGCGCCGCAATTACACGACCAAGAAGAACAAGCAGAACAATCCCGACCGTATCGAGTTGAAGAAGTACTGCAAGTGGTGCCAGTGCCACACGGTGCATAAAGAGACCCGATAGCGCGTCTGAGGTTTGCACGAGCATAGGCCAGTAGCTCCAATTGGTAGAGCGGCGGTCTCCAAAACCGCATGTTGGGGGTTCGAGTCCCTCCTGGCCTGCCAGCTCGAGATATGAGCAGCTTGCATTCAGGTTGCTTGGATGAGCAGCTTGGAATCAGGCTGCTTGTTTGGCGTTTAGACGGATAACGATCCCCGGTTAAGGAATCAGATGGCGAAGAAATCAAAGACACAGCGTGCGAAGGCTTCTGCTGCTCGTGCTGCTCGCAAGGAGCAGGCGCAGCTTCAGGCTGCCGAAGCCGAGGCGAACAAGGTCGCTGAGGCGGACGCTGTTGAAACTGAAGCGCCCAAGAGGAAGTTCTTCAAGAAATCCCAGAAGAACGAAACGTCCGTGAACGACGGCAAGCAGGACAAGGCGCAGCGCAAGGAACTTGAGAAGAAGGCTGAGAAGAAGCCGGCGAAGAAGCGCCGCTTCGGTTTTCTCAAGGACGTGCGCTCTGAGCTGAAGCGCGTTACCTGGCCGACTAAGCAGGACGTGCTCCGTTGGAGCGTTGTCGTGGTTGTTGCCTTGTTGTTCTTCGGCGTGTACGTCGCCGTGCTCGACAACGTCGTTATCACGCCGTTGTTGGTTGCGATTTCTGGTTTGGGGGCTTAGCAGATGGCTAAGAAGTGGTACGTCCTGCATACGTATTCAGGATACGAGAACAAGGTTAAGAAGAACCTCGAGACGCGCATCGAAACGATGGGTCTTGAGAACAATGTGTTCGCTATCGAAATCCCGACGGAGACGGTCACCGAGATCAAAGAGGGCGGTCGTCGCGTCGAGAGCGAGAAGAAGGTGTTCCCCGGATACGTTCTCGTCCGTATGGACTTGGACGATCGTAGCTGGGCCGCAGTTCGCAACACGCCGGGCGTAACCGGATTCGTGGGCGCGGACGGCAACCCTGCTCCTCTTACGCGCGAAGAGTACAACAAGATCATGAAGCGCACGGACACGAAGAAGAAGCCTGCGGTTTCTTCGAGCCTGGAAGTGGGCCAATCGGTCAAGGTTGTGTCGGGTCCCCTCGCCGAGTTCGATGGCGTGGTTTCCGAGGTGTCGCCTGATGCGGGCAAGGTGAAGGTTATGGTCTCCATCTTCGGCCGCGAAACTCCTGTCGAGCTTTCGTTCGATCAGGTGGCGAAGATCTAAAGGTGCGAACAAAAGCGGCTTCGCGTGCCCGCGTGGACCGGGGCTTCTCACTCGAAACCAGCCGCTTTGTTGATAGAAACAACGTTTAACTTTATGTGTGACAGTCAGCTGAAAGGATAGTTCACCATGGCTGAAAAGAAGCAAACCGGCTTTATCAAGCTTCAGATCCCCGCGGGTGCCGCGAACCCGGCTCCTCCGGTTGGCCCGGCGCTCGGCGCTCAGGGCGTCAACATCATGCAGTTCTGCCAGGCGTTCAACGCTCAGACGCAGGACCAGTCCGGCACCATCATCCCGGTTGAGATCACGGTGTACGAGGACAAGTCCTTCACCTTCGTGTGCAAGACTCCTCCGGCGGCCGTGCTCATCAAGGAGAAGCTGGGCATCAGCAGCGGTTCCGGCATCCCGCAGCTGCAGTCCGTCGGCACGTTGACCGAGGACCAGCTCCGCGAGATCGCCGAGATCAAGCTCCCGGACCTCAACGCCAACACGGTTGAGGCTGCCATGGAGATCATCGCCGGTACGGCGCGCAGCATGGGCGTGCGCATCGAAGGTCGCGAGATGAAGAAGAAGTACGTGCCTTCCAAGAAGGTTGCCGCTATGCTCCAGGGCAAGACGATCGACTAACGACGTCTTCTGCAATGCGTGATCGCAGCTGCGCATGATGTGCGCAGCTGCTTTGACGATACAGGAAAGTGGAAGGGCGCTTCGCGTCCGCTACACACCACGAAAGGAAACATCATGAAAATGTCCAAGAACTACCGTGCGGCTCTCGAGAAGATCGGCGAGTCCACCTACGCTCCGCTCGAAGCGTTCAGCCTTGTGAAGGAGGTTTCGACGGCTAAGTTCGACCAGACCGTTGAGGCTCACTTCCGTTTGGGCATCGACACCCGTCAGGCTGATCAGCAGCTGCGTGGTACCGTGAGCCTGCCGAACGGCTCGGGCAAGACGGTTCGCGTTGCTGTGTTCGCTGAGGGCGAGGCTGCCCGCGCCGCCGAGGAAGCCGGCGCCGACATCGTGGGCACCGATGAGCTGGTTCAGCAGATCCAGGCTGGCGAGTTCAACTTCGACGCCGCTGTTGCGACGCCCGACCAGATGGGCAAAGTTGGTCGTCTGGGCAAGATCCTGGGCCCCCGCGGCTTGATGCCGAACCCCAAGCTGGGCACAGTGACCAACGACGTCGTCAAGGCCATCAACGAGCTCAAGGGCGGCCGCGTGGAGTATCGTGCAGACCGCTACGGTATCGCTCACGTTGTCATCGGCAAGGCCAGCTTCACGGCTGAGCAGCTTGCTGAGAACTACGGCGCCGTGTACGACGAGATCCTGCGTATGAAGCCGGCTGCGGCCAAGGGCAAGTACGTGAAGTCGATCTCCGTCTCCGCCACCATGACGCCGGGCGTTTCCGTTGACTCGGGCGTGACCCGCAACTACACGGAAGCCGCTGCCGAATAAGCTGCACTGTTAGACGTTAAAGAAAAGGGACCTGCGGGTCCCTTTTCTTTTACCCTCTTTTAAGATCTCAATGTGATATCATGTTGGTATCGACAATCTGAGAAAGGAACCGTCATGTCCGTTGAAAAGACCGTTCACGTGCGAAGCGGCTGGCCGATGTTGGTGTTGACGCTGGTTTTGGTCGTCGCGTTTGCTTCGATAATCGCTACGGGGGCTACCATGCTTCCTCCCGACGATGCTCCGGTGACCACCACAGCGCAGGCGCTTGGCGTCGGGCTGCTTGTTTCAGGCATCGTGGGAGTATGCATCGTTCCGTTGATTCTGCTCATGGGCTTCTTCACCATTCAGCCGAACCAGGCGCGCGTTCTCATCCTGTTCGGCGACTACAAGGGCACGGTGCGAGACGAAGGCTTCCATTGGGCGAACCCGTTCTACTCGCGTAGTGCTGGCAGCACGGCTGATCCCGCTACGGGCAAAGCCGTGCCCATGAATACGAAGATCTCGCTGCGCGCTCGCACGTACAACGGCGACCACTTGAAGGTGAACGACAAATGTGGCAACCCCATCGAGATCGCAGATGTCGTTGTTTGGCGCGTTGAGAACACGGCGAAGGCTTTGTTCGACGTGGATGACTACAATTCCTACGTGCACACGCAAAGCGAAACGGCTTTGCGGCACGTGGCTACCGCGTACGCTTACGATCAGATGCCCGGCGAGCCCGAGGATGGGATCACGCTCCGCAGCAACATCGAGGAGGTTTCCGCCGCCCTTAAAGAAGAGCTTTCGGTGCGCTTGGAAAAGGCCGGCGTGGTGATTGACGACGCGCGCCTTACGCACCTTGCGTATGCGCCGGAGATCGCTCAGGCGATGCTGCGTCGCCAGCAGGCTGACGCGGTGATCGCTGCGCGTGAGAAGATCGTGCAGGGTGCCGTGGGCATGGTCGATATGGCGCTTTCCGAGCTATCCAGCAAGAACGTGGTAGACTTGGACGACGAGCGCAAGGCCGCTATGGTTTCGAACCTGATGGTGGTCCTTTGCGGAGACTCTGACGCGCAGCCCGTGCTGAACACGGGCACGCTCTACCAGTAAAAGGAATCGGCGCACCCAGGCTTGCTCCCGGGTGCGCCGATGCGGTGACGATATGGCGAAACGCAAACAATACCCCTTGCGCGTGGACCCCGCTTTATGGGAGGCCATCGAGCGCTGGGCTGCTGACGATCTGCGCAGCGTGAACGCGCAGGTGGAGTTTATCTTGCGTCGTGCGTTGAGCGAAGCGGGCAGGTTGAAGCCTCCGCCCCCGCGCGACGAAACCGACCTTGGGTAAAAGGGGGACGGGGCCGACGATTCGTGTTTGACATCGGAACGAACACGAGCCGTCGGCCCCGTCTTCTCGTTTTGCTCTGCATGCGCGTTTCGCAACGATCGGCTCCTCTTTCGGAGAAGCGTCTTCTCGTTGATCGATTCGCTATGATTTTCAAAAGGAAGCCGCTACACTGGGGCAAAGGAGCGCCCGACGTGCGGTGCGTTGCGCGCTCGGCGCCAAAACGCTTCGAGGTTAGGAGATCTGCATGGAGGCTTCCGTTTACCCGAATCAACCCGAAACGCTGCAGGAAACCGTGGCTTTGCTGGAGAGGGCGTACTTGTACGCGTATCCGCTGGTGCTCATGGGCGTCATCAAAGACCGGACGACGAACGTGGTGGTCCCCGACGCGGAGCACGCTCCCATCAACCAGCTGTTCCATGCTCAAGCGCTGGCGACGCCCGATATGGTGAGCTTGACGCGTCCGAACGTGGATACGGTGTACTCGCAGGCTTATCTGGACCTGGGCGCCGAGCCGATTTTGCTGTACAAGCCCGCCACGGATCGTTACTGCTCGATTCAGACGTTCGATGGGTACTCCAACACGCCCGTAGTGCTTGGTACGGGCGGAGTAGGGGGCAGCGATACTGCAACCTACGCGTTTGTTGGACCGTTCTGGTCGGGCGAGCTTCCGCAGGGCGTGACCAAGGTCTCCATGCCCACGAATTTCGTTTGGCTGCTGCTTCGCACGAAGTGCTTTGGCGTTGACGACCTGCCGGGCGTTCGCGAGGTCCAGCAGGGCATGAGAATGTACCCGCTTTCGGCTCATGCGCTGGACGAGGGCGCGGGATACGCGTGTCCGAAGGGGTCGTACGATCCCGCGTACGACTACGTTCCCTTGGAATTCATGCAACGGCTTTCCGTCCAGGATTTCTTCACGCGCTTCAACGGGCTGGCTTCGGGCAATCCGGGAGCCCCTGAGGACGCCCCGGCGCTGGCGCAATTCGAAACCGTAGGCATCGGCGCAGGGTTGACGTTCGACATCGCTGCCTTGGGGGAAGGCGTTACCAAGGCGGCTGCGTATCTGCCGACGCTTCTGGATCGCGATTTCTCGTCGGCTCATGCCAGCACCACCGTTTCGAACGGCTGGATGTTCATGGACGATCGCGTGGGCACGTTCGGCACCGATTACGCGTACCGTGCTGTGGTGGCGTTCGGCGGGTTCGCCAATCCTGTGACCATGGCGGTGTATCCGTCGATGGTCGTGGATGTCGCAGGGAATCCCTTGCGCGGCGACAAGTCGTACCGCCTGCATTTTGCCGCGGGCGAAACCCCGCCCCATGCAAGCGAGGGATGGTGGTCGCTTACAGCCTACACCGAAGCGGGCCGGTTGATACCCAACGAGCTAAACCGTTACAACATCGGCGAGGTGGACGACCTGCCCTTCAACGAGGACGGATCGCTCGATCTGTATCTTCAGGCTGAAGGGCCCGCAGACGATCGCGTGCGCTTCTGGCTGCCTTTGTGCGAAGACGTATTCTCGTTGACGATGCGCATCTACCTCCCGGACGAGCGCGTGCTTTCTTTCGACTGGAAGCTTCCGCCGCTTGAAGCCGTATAGCCCGACCTTGTGCACGACCGTCGTGCGAGCTGCGGTGCGATCGACTTGCGGCGGCAAGCTGCGAGGGAGCCGGGGCCGTAGGGTTCGGAAGGGGTGCTATACTGGTCGGCGACAAGAGAACAGGCACGTTAGAGGCAAGGTGCGTTGAAAGTATGATCATAAAGAAGTCGAAGGCCGAGATCGAGGCCATGAAGGAAGCCGGTCGCATTTCGGCTTTGGTGCTGCGCGAGGTGGGATCCCATGTTCGAGCGGGCGTGTCCACGCTTGAGCTGGACGAGCTGGCGGAAACCATCATCCGTGCAGAAGGCGGCATACCTGCGTTCAAAGGCTACGGCGGATTTCCCGGTTCGATTTGCGCATCGGTGAACGACCAGATCGTGCACGGCATCCCTTCCGCGAACGTGGTGCTCAAAGACGGCGACATCCTGTCCGTCGATACGGGTGCGACGGTTGACGGCTGGGTGGGGGACAACGCCTGGACCTACCCCGTAGGGAAGATTTCGGCCGAAAAGCAGCGCCTGCTCGAGGTGACCGAGCGGTGCATGTGGGCGGGCCTTGACGCTGCTCGGCTCGGCAATCGCCTGGGCGACATCGGGCATGCGGTGCAGTCCATCGCCGAAGCGGCGGGCTTCGGCGTGGTGCGCGAGTACGTGGGGCACGGCATTGGACGCGACATGCACGAGGATCCCAACGTGCCGAACTTCGGCCGGAAGCATACGGGCGTCAAGCTTGAGGTTGGCATGGTGCTGGCTATCGAACCTATGGTGAACGTGGGAACGTACAAGACGCGCGTGATGCCCGACGGATGGCTGGTGTGCACGCGCGACGGCCTGCCTTCGGCTCACTTTGAAAAGACCGTGGCAATCACCGAAGACGGTCCGCTTATCCTGACCACGGAAGAGGGGCACGAGCGCCCGGTGTGATCGCCTAAAGACTCTATGCAAAACGGAAGGCCCTCATGACGAGGGCCTTCCGTTTGGAGGGGGGAGGGACGGTTGGCTTAGGCGCCGTAGTACTTCATGGCTTCCTGAGCGGCTATGCGACCCGTCACGGTGCCCATGCACATGGAGGCGCCGCTTACGGCATAGCGCATGTAGAACAGCTCGGCGTTAGCGATGGTGCCGCCACCGTACAGGCCGGGGATGGGCTTGCGATCCTTGTCGAGCACTTCCGCCTTGGTGCTGATGGCAAGCTGGCCGAACGAGTCGTTGGTGTTCGGCGTGATCTGGACGGCGTAGAACGGCGCCTGCACGACGGGCTGAAGATCTTCGGGCTTCTTATGGAAGGCCGGGTCCTCGCCAGCTTCGCAGAGCTTGTTGTACTGCTCGATCGTCTTCGTCAGGGGATAGCCGGGCAGACCTGCTTGCTCGGCAAGCTCTTCGATGGTGTCGGCGGTGTTGACGACGCCCTTTTCGACGCCCTTCTTCAGCAGCTCCATGCGCTTGTCGGTCTGCTGCGAGTCGCAGATGATGAAGAACTCTTTACGGCCGCTCTGAATGAACGGCGTGAAGTAGTCGAATTGGCTGGTCATGGATTCGTTCGCGCAACGGTAGCCAAGGTCGGTTACGAACACGCCCGTGTTGATCATGCGCAGCTGCGACAGCTCGTCGTTGAGCGGCAGGGGCTCTTTGCCCACCAGGTGGATCTGCGAAAGGCCGCCCTTGAGCAGCGTGAGGGCTCCGGCGTCTTTGCCCAGCTCGATGCCGTCGCCCGTGTTGCTGGGGCTCGAGAAGGTGTGCCAGCCCACCGTGCCGGGTGCGTACAGCTCTTTCGACCAGTCCTGACCGTCGAACCCGCCGGAAGCCAGCATGACCGCTTTGGCGGAAATCGTGTACTCGGTGTCGCCCTGGCGCGCGACCACGCCGGTTACCTTGCCGTTTTCGGTGAGGATCTTGATAGCGCGCGTTTCCATCATGACTTCAGCGCCGTTTTCCTCGGCTTTGGCGATGAGCGTATCGATAATGCCCTTGCCTCCGTTGGTGGATACCATGGAGCGGTCGGACACGCCGTCGCCGGGCTTCTTCTTAAAGTCGCAGCCGAAGCCGACCAGCCAGTCCATGGCCGCGCCGCCGTTTTCCGCCACCATGCGGCAGATGTCCATGTTCGCGTCTCCGTCGGACTGATCGAACAGGAACTGGGCGATTTCTTCAGGGGTGCCGTAGTTGGTAAGGCCCATGTCGTCTTGCTTCTTGGAGCCGCAGCAGTAGAAGTTGCCGGTGCAGATGGACGAGTCGCCGCCCGAAACGGAGTGCTTTTCGAGCACGATGACGCGCGCGCCTGCGAGAGCTGCTTCGGTGGCGGCGCTCATGCCGGCGATGCCGCTGCCGATGACTACGATGTCGGTGTCCTTCGATTCCTGGGACTTGGCCAGCGTCTCTGCAACTGCCTGAACGGTATCCGCTTTGGCCGTGTTGCCGCTTCCGTTCGAAGCGCCGTCGGATTCCTGCGCGGCGGAGCCGGTGCTTGCCTGCGGTGCGCAGCCGGCAAGTCCGCTGCCGGCAACTACGGCAGCCGTTGCGCCCAAGCCGAGCAGAAACGACCGACGCGTGAATCCTTGCGATGCAGCCTCGGCAGATTCGATACCCTTGTTGTGCATGATGTCCTCCCAATCCTTGCGGTTTCGCGAACCTCCCTGTTCGCTCTGGGCCCATCATACGAACGGAGGAATCTCGAACCAGCACCAAAAGGGGTGGGGAAGGTGAAATCGTCAAGCAAAGCCGCCCACCCTCCATAATGGAGGGTGGGGCTGGCGACTGCTTTTTGAATGCTTTGACCTGCGAAAATCGATGCGGCAAGACGCCTATAGCGCCGTGCGGTCGCGATAAAGCTCAACGCGATCGATAAGGTCTTGCTTGTCGATCGATCCTGTTTTTTGATAGACGTTGTGGATGTAGCCCTTGATGGTGTTGGGCGACAAGCCAAGCTCGGCTGCGATGTAGGTGCGTGTTCGTCCCTGGCAGAGCAAGGCGAGGACTTCGCTCTCGCGTGCGGTCATGGCGTGCTTGTCTGCGAAGGCCCGAAGAAGCGCGGCGGGGTCCTCGCGGTTTTCGGGCGCGGGCGAGTTTGCTTGGCTTGCATGTTCGGGGTTGTCCGCCTGCTTTTGGATTCTGCGTTCGAGCCGCGTGGACAAAACGGGGTTCATGGCCAGCACGAACAGGGAGGTGAGCGATATGAGGGCCAGCCCGGTTGCGGGGCTGCCCTGGGCCAAGACCCGCGCCCCTAGGGCCACGCCGGCAAGAATGAGCAAGCCGCCGATGCCCAGTGCGGTTCCCAGGTACACCCAAAGCGACACGTTGTCACGTTCGCTGAGCTGGCATACGATGATGCGCACGTTCATGCAGGAAAGATAGAAGGCTACGAATACCAGCACGGTCGCGGCGATGTGCGCCGCAGGCGAGGTGACGAAGGGCAGCGCGACAAGGGCGATGGCCACGATGGGGAACAGCATGCCGTACAGGTCCGACACCTGAACGGCTCGTTTGCGCAAAAACGAAGCGCCCAGCATGATCATCGAGGCCACGACGATTCCCAGCATGGCTTGCGCCTGGATGGGAATGATGTCGGTTTCGGCAGTGGCAGCAACCTGGCTGACGGCTCCGAACGCGAACGAGAACACCGCCAGATACGAAACGGCTTTCACGAAATCGATGACGCCTGCTTCCGAGATGCTGATGCGCCTTCCCGCCGCTTCAAGCTCCTGCCGAGCGATCAAAGGCACCGCCGACACGATGATTATGGTAAGCGCGAATGCAAGCTCCATGATTCCGCTTGCCCAGAAGATGATGGTCGCCGCGATTCCGCCTATCAGGTAGGCTAGGGGGATCGCGCGCGCCAGGGAAGGGCCGCCTTCTCGCGAAAGCGCGGATATTCGCCCTATCCATCCCAATTCCGCAGTTGCAAGACCGTATCCGATACTGCCCGACACCACGATGGCGTAGAGCCATCCGCCCTCGATTGCCCCAAGAAGCCGAGCAAGCATGAGCGCGTTGCCAAGGAACGCCGCACCGAATGCCGTGGCCATGCGCAGGCGATGCTCCGCCTTGCGGCGAAACACGTGAAGGGCCGCCGTGATCAGCATAGTGGCCGTGTACGCGATGAAGAAGAGCGCGCCGAACGAGTTCCCGGCTCCGTGCGAAAGGCTCATTTCCTGCAGAAACGTGCTCGATATCATGAGCGGGAACGTGAGCCCGCACACAATGCCGTAGCCCGCGGAGACCGTGATCAGGCTGCGAAGGTCGTGGTGCGCGTTGCTGCTTCCCGTGCTCGAGGTGGCGTGGGCGTCCATGTTACTTCAGCTGCTTGCCGTCGGTATCCCAGTAGAAGCGCTTGAACTTCGGGATTTGGTTCAGGTGCATGATGCGTGCCCACATGTTGTGCACGAACGAGTCCGACCCGTAATGCAGCGGGTAGGGCTCGGCTGTGCGACGCAGCACGTCAAGGGCTTGTTGCAGGCGCGCGCGGTTCTCCATGCTGCGGTCGAGCACGTAGCGGGGCACACAACTGTACACGAACGGGTCGTACGCTTCGCGGTAGTCGATGCGCTCTCCCAAGATGAATTCCCGCACGATGAGCGTGACGAAGTTCACGCCGCCCAAGCTCATGTAGTAGGTGTTGCGCCCGCAGCGCGTGTTCACCTCGAAGAACCGGAAGGATCCGTCGCGTTCGTCGTACTTGATGTCGAAGTTCGCGAATCCTCGGTACCCGATGCGGGCGAGCATGCTCTTTGCGGCCTCGATGATGGCTTCTTCGCGTTCCCCCATGATGCACAGCGGGTTGCCGAGCGCGGTGGGGTCGTGGTCTTGAAGGCATACGACGCCGCCCGACACCACGCGCATGTCTCCCGACGCGTCCGAGAACGTGGTGAGCGTGCGGATGGCGTCGTCGCCGCCGGGGATGAAGTCTTGCAACACCAGTTCGTTGTTGTAATCGGACGTGCGGATGCTGCGCCACACCTGGGCAAGCTCTTCCGGCGTCTCGATCTCGTAGATCTTGCGCCATCCCTCGATGGTGGCGTCTTGGAACTGCGCCGAGTTCGAGGGTTTGGCGATAAGCGGGTAAGGGAAGTCGTGCACGGGCAGCTCGTCGGGACCGTTTTCGCCGCAGTCGAAGTACCAGGTGCGCGGGTAGGGGATGCCCAGTTCTTCGCACAGTTCGTAGAAGCGCCGCTTCTGCGTGATCTCGTCAAGCAGATCGAAATCGATGTAGGGGACCGTGTAGCCTGCGGCCTCCAGGCGCGCCTTCCCGGCGGACAGCATGCGCGCGTGGCAGTCGTCGCAACCTAGGACCAGCAGCACGCGGTCGGGATCTTCGGCGTGCGTCTGCGCGGCAACGCGCTCGAGCGCATCGTACAGGCCTTCCGGATCGTGGATGAGCGGCTCCAGGCGATAGTCGGTGAAGCGGCTGCTCGACAGCATCTTGATGTCCTGCGTTGCCAGCACGATGGTGCGTTCGACTTGGTAAGCGCGATGGAGTTCTCGCACGTAGCTGTACGCCAGGATGTCGCCGCCTACGACGACGGGCTGCAAGCGATGTCGCACGTCGGCAGGGTTCGTGATGCGGGGGTTCTGCACGGTCATTCTTGAATCTCCTTGTGGGTCGAAATCTTGCCTATTATCCCACAGTGCGCGCGGCGGCGGCTGCGTTTCGCGAAAGTGCCCATATCGCGTTTTCGTGCTTTCGCCGCCGCGCGTTTCGACGGTGGGGCCGAGGTTCTGTCAAAACCAGCGAGTTTTGCGGCGATTTTTCGCCCTGTCGAGGCAATGTGGTTATGAGCGTTTTTTATCATGCCTGATCACAGGTTTGCAGGTTGGGTTTATTCTGGGTTGAGGACCAGCAAAACTCTTCCGTTTTGACAAACTTGCAACGTTCAAGCGGGACGCGCTCCGCCACAACGTGCGCGGTCCGCTTGCTGACGGGCTTGGCTCCGCGCGCCCGCGTCGCGCCGGCCCCCGCGCACCCGCCCCTGCGCGCCCTGCGTCCGCGCCGGTCCCCGCGTCCGCCTCGCTGGCCCCCGCGCACCCGCCCCTGCGTCGCACCCCCCCCTGCGCGCCTGCCGCGTCGGTTCCCGCGCCCGCACTCGCGCCGCCTCCTCCTGCGCTCCCGCGCCGCGCCGGTCCCTTATTGCATGTCGAAAGACATCAAGAAAAGAAGAAAGACCTGGATGGCGTTCATGCTTATCTGGGCGAAGAGGAGAAGGGTGCGCCCTCCGTGTGCGTCGGTGCCGTGTACAAGGCCCATCGCAGCTAGCTTGTCCATGAACGCGTACATGACGGCGAACAGTGCGCAGCAGCCCGTCATGAGGAAGCCCATTTCAAACGCTTCGTATTTGGAACCGATGCGGTCGACGCCGTTTGCGCCTATATGGAGCGGAACGGTATCGGGCATAGCGAACAGGACGGCGAGCCCTGTCGTGACAAGGGGGAGGGCGGCAAGTGCGATCATTGCGATCAGTCCAGAGCGTTTCATCGCTGTCCTTTGCTGCATGCGAGCTTTGAAGCCGACTCTTGAGCGGGATGCTTGGACTCAGGGTCGGCCGGTCTTGTTCTTCCAGTTTACGATAAATCGCTCGTTCTTGCGCTCCCTGCGGGTTTCGTGAAATGCAAGCAGGAGGGGAACGGGTGGCGTATTATATCGAACGTTAACGACGTAAACCCGTGCCGCGCGGACAAGGCGGCGCGTACGCAGGAGGAGAGCCAGCTACATGTGCGGATTCGTGGGATTCACCGCGGTCGACTACGACCAGGAGACGAACAAGGCCGTGGTCAAGGACATGGCGGATCGCATCGCCCACCGCGGGCCCGACGACGAGGGATTCTTCGTCACCGATGACATTGCGATGGGCTTTCGCCGCCTGTCCATCATCGACCTTGAGGGCAGCCGCCAGCCCATGCAGAACGCCGACGGCACCGTGACCGTCACGTTCAACGGCGAGATCTACAACTTCCAGGAGCTGCGCGCACAGCTTGAAGCGCTCGGCTACGTTTTCAAGACCAACGGAGACACCGAGACTATCGTGCACGGCTACGAGGCGTGGGGCACCGGTGTGTTCGAGAAGCTGCGCGGGATGTTCGCCATCGCCATCTGGGATGCGCCGAACAAGCGCCTGGTGTGCGCACGCGACATCTTCGGCATCAAGCCGTTCTACTACCAGCATGCGGGCGACCGCCTGATCTACGGAAGCGAGATCAAGGCGTTCTTGGCGCATCCGGCGTTCAAGAAGGAACTCAACCGCGAGATGCTGCCGCAGTACCTGTGCTTCGAGTACATGAACGATTCCCAAACCATGTTCAAGGACGTGCACAAGCTTCTGCCCGGTCACTTCATGGTGCTCGAGAACGGCCAGCTGCGCACGGAATGCTACTACAAGATCACGTACAAGATCGACGACTCGAAGAGCCTGGAGGAGTGGGCCGACGAGATCAACCGCGTGTTCGACGAGTCCGTGGCTGCGCACGAGATAGCCGACGTGGAGATCGGCAGCTTCCTGTCGGGCGGTATCGACAGCTCGCTGGCGGCGTACTGCATGGGACAGCACGCGCCCGACATCAAGACGTTCTCGGTGGGCTACGATATCGGTTGCGAGGACAAGATGGCCGAGATCGCCGCCCAGTCCGATTTCGAGATCAAGCTCAACGAGCTGGACGATGCGACGGCGTTCGCCGAGTGGGCGAACTTGCCGAACTTCCAAACCCAGGTGAGCGCCCAGGAATTCCTGGACATCGTGCCCACCGAGCAGTACCACATGGACGAGCCGCTGGGCGCGCCCAGCGCCATTCCGCTGTTCTTCGTGAGCAAGCTGGCGCGCGAGCAGGTGAAGGTGGTGCAGTCGGGCGAGGGCGCCGACGAGCTGTTCGGCGGTTACTGGATCTATCACGACCAGTACGAATTCGAGAAGTACTTCAAGGTACCGCGTCCCTTGCGCGCCGCCGCCGGCGCCGTGGCCGAGAAGCTGCCGACGTTCCACGGCCGCCGCTTCGCCATGCGCGGGTCGGGCGGGCCGGAGAAGAGCTACCAGCGCGCCAGCATGAATTACATGTGGGACGAAATCCCCAATGTGCTGCGCAACTACGAAGGCCCCTGCAAGCCGTGGGAGTGGTGCAAGCCGCACTTCGATGCCGTGGCGGATCAGAACCTGGACATCATCACGCAGACGCAGTACGTGGACATGGTCAGCTACATGCCGTTCGACATCTGCCTGAAGGCCGACAAGATGTCCATGTCCCAGTCGCTTGAGCTGCGCGTTCCGTTCCTGGATAAGAAGGTGCTCGACGTGGCGCTGCAGCTGCCCACGGCCTGCCGCGTGACCGACGAGCACGCCAAGTACGCCCTGCGCGTGGCGGCGAGCAAGCTGGGCTTCCAGAAGAAGGTCGCGCACATGCCCAAGCAGCCGTTCATCACGCCGCTGACCGTGTGGCTGCAAACGGACGAGTACTACAACCGCATCAAGGAGGCGTTCACGGGGGAGGCCGCGCAGGAGTTCTTCAACGTGGATTATCTGGTGCAGATGCTCGATGACCACAAGTCGGGGGACTTCACCACGGTCGAGGGCCGCGGCAAGCTCAAGATGATGCGCATTTGGAACATCTACTGCTTCTTGTGCTGGTACGAGGTGTTCTTCGGCAAGTCGAGCGAGAAGTTGGCTCCGAAGACGAACGTGGCGTAGCGCTTCAAGATTTCGCACGTGAAAAGCCGCGGCACCCGATGGGAGCCGCGGCTTTTTTGCATGTGGGGGTTGCAGGCGGACGGCGAAACGGAGCGGGACCCGCGTGCGCCGGAATCTCGTCGAGCGGAGGTCGCTGCGGCGGCTGGATCGGCTCCGGCGAACGTGCTTTTGCCGCCAAGCTTGTATCGGGAGGGACCGTGCGCACGAAAAACCGCCCTCGCTGGCAGGTTTTGACGGTTAGGGGTTGTCGATTCGGGCACCGCTTTCGCCGTCCCTTGGCTCGGATTCCATTTTACCTGTTCACAGCGTTGAGCCGTTTCGCTGCGCTTACGCAGGCGCCCGGTACGCCGGGTCAAACGACCTCAAACCGTCAAAACCTGCCAGCGAGGGCGGTTTTTCGTGCGCGGACCTTCTTCGCGAAGGCGGCGCAGGGCGCGGATGCGCAAAGAAGGCGAAGAGGCGAGAAAGCGGGGCGCGATCGGCGAAGGATGCAAGCGCGCTCTCGTGACCAGATCGCAAAACATGCTATCTGAACAGGGTGAACGGCAGGGTAATCCTTTTCTGGTGAAGTCGTCAAAAAGGGCGGTTTCGTTAGTTTCGTGTGTCGCGGGCCCCTTCTGGTTCCTTCAACATGCGAAGCGCATCGCAAAAATGCGAAGCGATTTACATCTAGGGAAGGGGAACTATGAAAGGGAATGCAACTGCTGCGAAGAGCGTGACAAGGGTAGGGCTTATCGCACTCGTTTCGCTTGCGCTGGCTGCAATGCTGGGGCTGTCTGCATGCGGCGGGGGAACGTCGTCTTCGGAGGTGGCGACCGAGGATCGGACCAATGCCAAGCAGGTCATTATGGCTGCTGGCGATTTGTTCACGATGATGGACATGGGCTTGACCGATGCCGACAGCCCGGCCGTCATCTCTCAGGACGATCCGGCTTATGCGGAGTTTTTCGATGAGCTTCTGAAGTATAAGAAGGTTGCAGATCTTGATGTTCAGGACGTGCAGATCACGGTGTCCATTCAGGCTGTGCAGGCGAGCACTGCACGAGAAGACAGCACTCAGGTGAACTATCGCTATTCCGTTACCGATGCAAGCATGAAGGTGAACGGAGCGTCGATTTCTTACAGTGCTGACAAGGGCTTTTCCAAGAACTAAGTGATCTGATTTTACGTAAAGGAGCATCATCATGGAGACTATATCTCGTAGGAACTTTCTTACTTTGGGCGCTATGGGCGCAGCGGGCGCCGCTGTTTGCGGGCTGGTTGGCTGCGCTCCCCAATCCGCTGAAAAAAGCGGCTCTGGCGTGGCCGCAGGCAATGGGGAGACCATTAACTGCTCGGGTATCGTCGTGAATCCCGAAGAGGTTACCGAGGTTATATCCACCGGCATCGTCATCGTGGGCGGCGGTTTTGCGGGGCTTGCATGTGCTGTGCAGGCCGCCGAAAACGGCGACGATTTCATTTTGCTGGAAGGCCAGGCCACGCTGGGCGGCAACGGTCAAGGCGTGGAGGGCACGTTCGCCGTCGATTCCCGTTTCCAGAAAGAGCAGAACGTTTCGTGCGATCGCTCTATCATCATGCAAGAAGAACTGGGCAAGGCCCAGTGGTGCCCGGATGGATTGCTGTACAAGGACCTTATCGATGTTTCCGCGGACAATATCGAGTGGCTGGTGGATACGTGCGGATGCAAGCTGAGCGGTCTGATAGACAACTATCCTTGCGGAGCGGTGGCGGGCAAAGTCAACTCGTTTCATTGGTGGGAAGATGGCGCCGCGTACGTGGGCTATGTTCTGCCCATGCAGGCTCGCTTGCGCGAGAAGGGCGCGGACATTCGCTTGAACAATCGCGCGCTCGAGTTCAGCTACGACGAATCGGGCAAGGTCAACGGCGTGTACGCTATCGACGCGTTCGGCGATTTGGTTCAGTATCAGGCGCAGGTCGTGGTGCTGGCTACGGGCGGCTTCGCCAACGATGATCGTCGCCTGACCAAATGGGGCTTCAATCTGGAGACGCTTGAACGCATCGGCACGCCCGGCCATTTCGGAGACGGCGTGAACATGGCTTTGGCTGCGGGAGCTGCCGAGTTCTCCGGTGTTTGCTATTTGAAGTACAACCGAATTTCTCATCAGGTGGAAGTGTTCGGTCCTCAGTGGTCGGCGTTCGCTTTCGGCGGCCCCATGCTTTGGGTCAACGAGGACTGCGATCGCTTCGTGGACGAGTCGTGCGCGCTTGTGGTCGAGAACGTTATCACGCAGTCTGCGCCGATTCACAATCAGAACGGTCACTGCTTCAGCGTATTCGATCAGGCTATTTACGACAAGCAGATCGCTCAATACAACCCTGAGGCTATTTCCGACTGGGGCGTTGATATCACCGAGCAAATGGAAAAGATCATTGCCGAAGGCGACGACGTATGGCGAGCGGATACGCTGGCTGCCGTAGCTGAAAAAGCCGGCCTCGACGCTGCGGCGCTGCAGGCTGCGGTAGACGACTACAATGCAAAATGCGCTGCCGGCGTGGATGATTTGTACGGCAAGAAGGCCGAATACTTGATGCCTATCGCTCAAGGCCCCTTCTATATTTGTGAGATTCACGAATGCATGGAAGGACCTTTGGGCGGCGTTCGAACCGACCGCAAGTTCCGCCCCGTTTTGGAAAAGGGCGGCGTCATGGAGAACGTGTTCGTTATCGGCCTTGACGGTATCATGCTGTATCGAGACGTCTATCCCATGGATGTCCCCGGATCTGCGAGCGCCGAGTGCTTGAACGGTGGTCGCTCTGCTGCCAATCAAGCTCACGATCTGCTTCGCGCGTAAAGCGAGCCGACTTGCTGCTTGAGCGATCGGCAGCAAGGTTTCGAGTCCCTCCCTTGCAAAAGCCAGGCCGAGCGTACGTTCGGCCTGGCTTTTGCTTTCGGGAAAGCTGGTGTGCGAGGCTAGCGCTTGAAAGCCTCGATAGCGTCTAGCAGCTCTTGACGGTTATGCAGGTTGCACTTGGTGTAGATGTGTCGCAGGTGGGTCTTCACCGTGTTCTCGGACAGAACCAGCATTTCTGCGATATAGGGTGCGCTGCGGCCTTCGGCGAAAAGGGCGAAGACGTCCTTTTCGCGTGCGGTGAGCTCGTAGGCGTCCGCAAAGCGATCGAGGTGGTCTTCCTGCTTGTCGCAGGCGTCTAGGGAGCTGTCCGCCGTGCTCGCTTCTACATCATCGCGCTGGCGGCGCCACAGTACGGTGCACAGGCGCGCTAGTCCCATAACCGCAATCAGCAGCAGATAGCTTAATGCCATCATCATGATGCTGTTCGTTGCGTTCGCTGATCCTCCCAATGCAATGCCAATGAGCTGTCCAGCCAGAATGCCGGCTTGCTCAGCCCCCATGGCGACGGCGAGGATGCGCAGGGGGGACGTTGCCGTCGTTTTCGCATAGAAAGCAACCAGCGTCCATACCAAAATGTCGAATCCGGCGTAGCCGATGGGGATGAATATGCGGGTCAGGCCCTGCACGTCGTTGGTGTAAAGCCCTACGGTCATAACCAGCAGGCCAAACACCATGAAGGAAAGGCACGCATTGAAAAGCGATTCCATGCGTCGCGCGGGGGCTGTTAGGCTGGCTATAAAGAACAGCAGCGATACAATGCCTCGCAAACCGACGATGTCGATGATCGTTTGACGCTCGGTGGCGGCGGGAGAGAATATCTCGAAGCTGCACATGAGTCCGAAAGCGATGCAGAATACAAGGATGAACGCAGGAAATCGAACGTCGACTCCCAGCACGTGCGCTTTCGCGGTCATGGTTTGTTCGGGTGTTTGCTCCGCTTGATCAATGCGGTAAGGGTCCGTGTGCTGGAGTTTCGCATCGATTGCGTACAGCGCGAAAGATACGAGGGGCAAAACGATTATGAAGGTGCCTTCTGCGATGGGGACCAAGCCTTCGGTAAGGATGTTGATAGCCAGTCCCAACGCCCAAGCGCCTGCAATGTGGGTCATGGCTTTGGCGGGTCCTTGGGCGATGCAGATGCGGCCCCATGAAATGTTGAGCACAGCCATCGACGAGCCCGTGACGAAAGCCCCTGCCATAGCAAGCGCAGTCATATTGGCGCTTGCGGCAAGAAGGATGGATGCCGTAGAAATTGCGCCTGCTACTGCTGCGACCAAGGTGGTCTTGACGCTCCATATCGATGAGGTCTGCCGTTTGGCGGCGACGGCCAGTGCGAGAAACACGATGGCGCTTGCCGCTAGCATGACTATGAACGATTCCTGGGCTAACTCAGGCGCTTGCGCAAGATCAAGCCCCTTTCGGTCGGCCAGCACGAAGTACAGGGAGTCCCCGAACATCGCCCGATCCATCCAAGTCCAGAAAAAACTTGCGCCAACAATTGCGAGCCAAGAAGAAGAGCCGCTCAGAGCTTTGAAATTCATAACACCGTTTCCCCAGAGGCGAAGTATCGAACCGCAACATCATATCATGATGCGCGACAGGCGTTTTCCAAAGCTCTAACCTCTTGCGTTATCCGCGGGACAGCTTGCCTTTCACCTTGCCGATGAGCGAGCCGACGAACGCGGCTTCGGGCACGTGCAGCTTGATGGACAGGCCGAACGTCACCAGCAGCGCCACGAAGCCTCCGACGAGCACGTACGTCAAAGCCAGCGGAATCGATCCGGCGATGGGGGCGACGAATGCTTGCAGCGCATACAGCACGCCGCCGCCGGCCAGTGCTCCCAAGCCGCCGAACACCAGGCCGGAGAAGCAGGCCTTCGCCACCGATCGCAGGCCGAACGCGCCCAGGCGGCTGCGCAGGTAAGCGAACAGGCACAGGTCCGCCACCACGTAGAACAGCACCTCCGCTACGGCGATGATCTCGATGGGGAAGCGGTCGATGTTGGCGGCGCCGTAGACGGTGAGCGCGATCTGAGCGGCGCCGGCTACGAAGTTGAACGCTGCGAACACGCCCATTTTGCGCAGGCTGCTGAAGATCTTCTGCAGGTACGTGTTGACGCCGTACACGGGCAGGGCAAGCGCCAGCACCGCCATGTACGAGGCGATGGATGCGACGTTCTCGGAGGTGAACGCGCCTGCATTGTACAGCGTGACCAGCGGCAACGAGAACACCATGAGGTACATGGCGAACGGGATCATGAAGAACAGGATCTGGTTCGTGCCCCCTATGATGCCGCGCTTCACGCCCTCCATGTTGTTCTCGGCCTGCATGTCGGCCAGCTCGGTGAACATGGCGGTGGTGATGGGCACGGCCAAAAACGCGTAGGGCAGCGTGAACCACTGGCGCGCGTACAGCAGGATGGACGGCCCGTTCGAGGCGAAGCTGTAGGCCGCCGCGTTCTGCACCGACACCACTGCGAACGAGCACAGCATGACGAACACGGCCGGCACGCCGATTCCCAGCGTCTCGCGCAAGGCGGGATCGCGCAGGTTGATGCGCGGTCTGATGCGGATGCCGTTGCGCTTGAGGGCGGGCAGCTGGATGGCCAGCGCAACGAACACGCCCAGGGGGTTGCCGATAGCTATGATGTAAAGCGCAAGCTCGGGGTCTTGCGGGGCGACCGCTGCGTACAGCAGAAACGAAGCGATGACCACCACGCTTTGCGCCGCCGGGGCGATCGACGACCAAAGGTAGTCCCTGTTGGCGTTGAGCAGGCCCGATACGATAGCCGTCGCGCCGGAGAACACGATCTGGATGGCGAAGAACTGGAAGAAGAACACGGAGAGCGCCATCTCGGATTGCTCCGAGAAGAAGCTCTGCGTGTAAATGGCGACTCCCGGAAACGCGATGCAAAGCGCCGACACCACGCCCAGCAGCAGCACGACGATGGTGAGCAGGTTCGAGGCGTACTCGTTGCCGGCCTCGCGCCCTAGGCGCTTTTTCACCGACAGGTACACGGGCAGGAAGGCGGTTACGATCATGCCGCCTATCACCAGCTCGTACAGCTGAGCGGGAAGGTTGTTCGCCACTTGATAGGAGCTCGACAGAAGCGTAGAGCCCAGGGCGAACGCCATGACCCAGGTGCGGACGAAGCCGAGCACGCGCGAGATCAGGGTGCATGCGCTGATGAGCGCAGCCGACGATCCGACCGCAACGGTTGTTTCCTCGGGCTCTGACGAGGAGACAATGGTCTTGTCCGTTCCGCCATGCTTGCTGATGATGGGCAGCTCCGAGGTGGAACCCGGGAAGGCCGCGCGCTCTTCGCGCGTGCTCCGCGCGGCTGCTTTCGCGGCATCGCGCGGGTCGGGGGTCTGCGGTTCGAAGGGGTCGCGCGGAGGCGTGGTCCGGTCGGGTCCGGCATGGCGCCCGCCGATGAATATCTCGGACGTCTCTCCTGGAGCCGCCGAACGCAGACGCGCCTTCGCGCTGGCGGGGTCGTGGCGCGGCTCCGGCTTCGGCACGACCGTCTGGGCGACCGCGGCCGCGATGGCGGTGCGATCGAGGCCTGCGTGGCGACCGCCCACGAATATCTCCGAGGTGGAACCGGGGTCGGCGGGGCGCATATGTTGAGCTCGTGCGAGCTTGTCGGACATGGAGGGACGCTTCCTTATGCATCGGATATAATGGCCCATCATAGCAAACCCGGAAAGAAGACCTTCATGCACATCCTCATCGTACGCAATAATTCCAACTCGAAAGCCGTGGACGCCTCGCTGCTATTGGCAACGTACCTGGCCACACAGGGGGTTGAGTACACGCTGGTCGATTCCACCGAGCTTTCGTGCGCATGCGACCACGACAGCTTGAACGCCGCGTTGGCGGCGGGCGTGGAGATGGCGGTAGTGCTCGGCGGCGACGGCACGATCCTGCGCACGGCGCGCCAGATCGGTACGACCGGGGTGCCTATCCTGGGCATCAATTTCGGTCGCTTGGGCTTTTTGGCGAATTCGAGCGATGCCGGCGTGGTTGCCATCGTGGCCGCGGCTTTGGCGGGCGACGTGGTGGCCGAGCAGCGCGCGAACCTGCGCATCGACGTTGTGTGCGAGGGCGAGCCCGACCCGTGGAGCGACGATGAGGACGGGGAAGGACCCTCGTGCGATGCGGCATCGCCGTGCAAGGCGGGCGCTCGTAGCTTCTTCGCGCTGAACGAGCTTGCGGTGACGCGCGGCGCGAACGGTCGCGTCATCGACTTCACGTTGGGGGTTTCCGGTTCGCACGTTGCCGAAATGCGCGGCGACGGCCTGGTGGTTGCCACGGCGACGGGCTCGACGGCCTACGCGCTGTCGGCGGGCGGTCCTTTGGTGGCGCCTGGGTTCACGGGGCTGGTGGTGGTGCCGCTCGCGCCGCATACGCTGCATTCGCGCGCCATCGTGACCGCATCGAACGACGTGGTGGAAATGGGCTTGCCGCGCGAGGCGGCCCGACGCGACGCCACCCTGTTTGCCGACGGGGAGCTGTTGTCGTTTGACCGTCCGGTGCGTCGCATCTACGTCAGCCGAGGCGAAGCCCCCACTGTTTTGCTGCGCCATCAGCACGAGGGCTTCTACGAGCACGCAGCGAAGGTGTTTTTCTAGCGGGTCGGAGGTTGGAGCCGCTGTAGCTTGCGTCGCCGTTCGGAGCGCGTGGCTTGACGGCCAAGGACGCCTTGCAAACCGGCCGGGGTGGTTACGTCGCTAATCCAACAAGCTTTCAACCGTGAATAGCTGTGCTGTGCTCGATTTTGTTTGAGCGAGACGGCGTTCGGCGCGCGCGATTTCGTCGCTTCGGGGGATACCGTAGCGTTCAAGGAGCCTTGCGAAACGATCGGCGTCCATCACGTCTTTGTAGGAAAAGCGCACGATAGGCATGCCGTGGAGGGTAAGCTGCGACTCCCGGTGCTGCTCGTCGGCAAGGACGCGCATCGGCGTTCGACCGTTGCGGAATGCGTCGCATTCGTACTTTTGCATGCCGTCGAATTCGCCAATGACATTGCTGCCGTCCATTCGCGTCCAAAGGAAATCGACGCGGAACGAACGTTGCGGGTCGAGCGGCCGCGGAAAAGCAACCTGGAGACAGGGGAGCGCGAGCCCCTGCTCAATCATAGTGGCGCGCGCAATGGATTCTCCGCCGCTTTCGCTCAGGGGATCGGCGTAGTACATGGTTCTTATGGCTTGATTGATGCCTGGGTACGTTGTGCCTAGGCGCTTGAAGCGAGCAGCGAACCAGCTTGGCGCATTTCCAGTGCAGCGTAGTGCGCCGTCGGCGATAGCCAAGGCTTGCTTGAAGCTGGTCGTTCGCATGCAATCAAAGGCGGTCCGAGTGAGGGAGGTAACGCGAAGACCCCGGACGAGAGCGGGCTCATCATCTTCAATCACATGCCAGCGGATGCTGGATGGCGACGCGTTGCGTTTCGCACGAGATGTTTCGACATGGATTGCGTCCATTTGGCTGAACGCGACGGGCAGGCCAAACGCAATCGCTGCCGATTCGTGGCAAAAGATCCAGTCGGGGTGCAGCTTCTGCAACGTGCGAAGGATGTGCATCGCTTGCTGGGGTTTCGCAAGAGCCTGCCAATACGAAGCTCGTGCATACATGCCGCGAACTGGGCGAATGGCTTCCCCTTGATTGATTTGCCGGCGTAAGAGTTCTCGGATGCGCGGGCTCGAGGGCACAAGGCACAGTTGATTGCGCTCGGCGCACAGGAAGAGGCGAGCCAGTTCGACATCGCGGACTTCGGTCATGAGCGCCCTCCTTGCACCGAGTGTTGTTTGCCCATTGTCTCACGATCCGTGCAATAAAATATAAGGAAGTCCATAATACTTATAAGGTACATTGTCGATCCAAAAACACGTTTTCGGGGCCGAAAACGTGTTTTTGGATCGACAATGAGAACGCGAGCGCCTTGCACCTGCAGATGGTAAGGGGTGGTGGTTGCAAGGCGCTCACATATCGAAGGGGCCCGCGGGCCCCTTCGATATTGCTTACTTGTGGTAATACCGGTGCTGCTCGTACTTCGGCTCGCAGCACACGTTGATGCCGAGCGTGCGGTACAGCTTCTCGTCGGTGGCCGAGATGATCACGCTGAAGTACGCATCGCAGCCGCGCAGGTCGTCGATGTGGTCGATCAGCGTGGCCGCAAGCGGATCGGTCGCGGAGCTGATGGACAGGGCGAGCAGCGTTTCGTCGGAGTGCAGGCGCGGGTTGCGGCTGTGCAGCTGCTCGGTCTTCAGGCGGCAGATGGGCTCGATGACCGCATCGCTGATCACGTTGATGTCCTCGACGCCGGCCACGCCCTTGAGCGCGTTCATGAGCAGCGACGATGCAGCTCCCAGCAGCGGCGACGTCTTGCCCGTCACCACGGTGCCGTCGGGCAGTACCATCGCGCCCACCGGACCGCCGGTGGTCTCCTCCTTCAGAAGCGCGGCCGATCGCGCCGGCGAGAAGCTTGCGTTCACGCCGGCTTGGTTCATCAGAAGCTCCAGCTTCTCCACGTGCTCTTGTCCCACGCCGGTGCGGCGCGTTTCCACCGCTGCCTGGAAGTAGCGGCGCACGATCTCCATTTTGGCGGCCTCGCGCACGGCGTCGTCGTCCACGATGGCGTTGCCGGCCATGTTGACGCCCATGTCGGTGGGGGACTGGTAGGGGCTCGTTCCGGAAATGCGCTCCATCATGGCCTTGAGCACGGGGAATATCTCCACGTCGCGATTGTAGTTCACCGTGGTCACGCCGTACGCTTCCAGGTGGAACGGGTCGATGGTGTTGGCGTCGTCCAGATCGACCGTGGCCGCCTCGTACGCGATGTTCACGGGGTGCTTGAGCGGCAGGTTCCAGATGGGGAACGTCTCGTACTTCGCGTAGCCGGCCGCCACGCCGCGCTTGTGCTCGTGGTACAGCTGCGACAGGCACGTGGCCATCTTGCCCGAACCGGGGCCGGGGGCGGTCACCACGACAAGCGGGCGCTTCGTTTCGATGTACTCGTTCTTGCCGTAGCCCTCGTCGCTGACGATGCGGTCGATGTCGTAAGGGTAGCCGGCAATGGGGTAGTGCAGGGAGCTTTTGATTCCCAAGCTGTCCAGGCGCTTGCGAAACGCCTCGGCCGAGGGCTGGTTCGTGTAATGGGTGATCACCACGCCGGTGGTGGTGAAGCCCATCCCGCGGAAGATGTCCATGAGGCGCAGCACGTCTTCATCGTACGTGATTCCCAGGTCGCCGCGCACCTTGTTCTTCTCGATGTCGTTCGCGTTGATGGCTATGATGATCTCGACGTCGTCCACCAGCTGCTTGAGCATGCGGATCTTCGAGTCGGGCTCGAACCCGGGCAGCACGCGGGCTGCATGGTAGTCGTCGAAGAGTTTCCCGCCGAATTCCAGGTAGAGCTTTCCGCCGAACTGGTCGATGCGGTTGCGGATATGCTCGGCCTGCAGCGCGATGTACTTGTCGTTGTCGAATCCGATGCGCATGGGAATGCGGCGCCCCTTTCTTGCCGTCGATGATGTTCGCGCACGACCGCAGAGGGCCGTACACAATCCGATTCAGTATACCCTACTTGGTAGGTGTTTCGTTTTTGTTAATTGCAGGTAACGAAGGGGATCTTCCTTCGGTTCGCCATACCTGCAGGTCCGAAGGCGTTCGGTGCCCGTCCTATCCGCACCTGGTTTTTCATAGCGTCATGCTATGCTGTTCGATCAGTGCGACGGTGCCGCAGCGCGTTTGGCGCGAATCGGCCGATCGTTGCTTTTCATGCCCGCTTGCCGGGTCGACGACGGGGTTGGTGGATGGACGAACTGGTTCGAGAATATCTGGCTCATCTGCGCATCGAGCGGGGAAGCTCGCCCCTTACCGTGTCTGCGTATGCTTCTGACCTGCGGGATTTCGCGGCGTTTTTGAACGCGTGCGGCGTGAAGGACGTCGGCGACGTGCAGCGCGAGACCATCGTGGCCTACGAGGCCGACCTGTTCGGCCGCAAATACGCCGCCGCCACGGTGGATCGCCACGTGTCGGTGCTCAAGGGCTTCTACCGGTTCCTCGTGCGGGAGGGGCACGTGCGTCGCAACCCCACCGACACGTTGCAGCTTCCCAAGGCTCCCGATCGACTTCCCGACGTGTTGAGCGCAGTGCAAGTGGAATCCATGCTAGCCGATCCTCCCAAGCGCGCGCCCATCCCGCTGCGCAACCGGGCCATCTTGGAGGTTCTGTACGGCTGCGGCTTGCGCGTAAGCGAGTGCGTGGGGCTTGACCTGGGCGACGCGGTGCTTGAGGAAGGGTACCTGCGCATTCTGGGCAAGGGCGGCAAGGAGCGCGTGTCGCCCATATCGGGCGCGGCGCTGCGGTCGTTGGCCGACTACCTCGACAACGGGCGTCCCGGTTTGACGAAGCCGGCAGCGAAGCCCACGTCGGCGGTCTTTCTGAACGCGCGCGGCGGGCGGCTCACGCGCCAAAGCGTGCACGCCATCGTGGCCGAGGCGGGGCGATCCATCGGCGTGGCGAACCTCCATCCTCACACGCTGCGCCATTCGTTCGCCACGCACATGCTCGAAGGCGGCGCCGACCTTCGCGTCATCCAGGAAATCCTCGGCCATTCGGACATCTCCACCACGCAGATCTACACGCACATCAACCGCGCCCACATGCGCGAGGAATATCTACGCGCGCACCCGCGCGCGAAGTAATGTACCGGCATCGTTCGGACGGGCGTCAGCACTGTTTGGATGCGCGCCGGCATCGCCTGGACGCGCATCGGCGGCGTCCTGCGGGGCTCGAGGCTTCGGCGCGCCGTCTTTCGCCGGCGAGGGGGGCGGTGGGACGGCATCCCATCGCGATCGCGGTCTGCGGGGGACGCGGTGGGGCGGCGTCCCACCGCAGGGGCGCCTTTCGCCGCTCGATTCCGCCCGTCTCCTCGCGCGTGTTGCCGAACGGTTTGCCCAACGAATCGGTCGGCGATCCGTCGTGCCACAGATTCCGCATAACTCGCTCCATATAGATGCCAAGGCCCTCTAAAGCGGTAGTGCGATCAATATCTTGTGTTCGTTTTCGTCCGTCGGTTCAATATCTAGCCGTGTCTCAATCTTGCATTTTTGGGGGTCGGGGGACAACTTGGGGAACGGGATGGTTTCAAAAGGGTCTAAATGGGTCAAAAGGCCGGATTTTGTTGCGAAGTGGGGCAAAGTGGGATAGAATTCCAAGCATCGAAAGGGCCGTGCGAGTCGCGGCGGGAAGGAAGGCATGGCCGAGGACACCGAAAAGGTGGTTGATCTCAACAGCGCGTACCGCCACAAGGTGGACGCCAAAGGCCGCATGTCTCTTCCCGCATCGTTTCGCAAGGTGCTTTCGACGGATTTGGTGGTAACCCGCAACCCGAAGGACGAATGCCTCTACGTGTTCGAGCCCGATGCGTTTAACGCATGGGTGGCCGGCGTGTTCGAGGACAAGTTCGAGAAGTTCGACCGCACGAACGATCTCCACGTGCGCCTGCGCCGCAAGCTCAAGTCTCGTGCAGCCGACGTGTCCGTTGACGCGTCCGGTCGCATCATGCTCTCGAGCGAACAACGTGCGGCTGTTGGCATTGACAAGGACGTCGTCGTGCTGGGCAACACGGGCTACTTCGAAATCTGGGACGCAAAGCGCTACGACCAAAACGACGAGGATACCGACCTCGGTCTTCTGTTCGACTGATTGTAAGGCGTGAGCGAAATGATAAACGAATATCGGCACACCCCTGTTCTGCTCGCCGAGTGCCTCGAATACTCGAACCTCAAACCACAGCATACATTCGTGGATGCAACACTCGGCGGTGCAGGGCATTCCCTCGAAGCGGCCAAGCTCATCGGGAGCGCGGGTACGCTCATCGGCATCGATCAAGACGAAGTGGCGCTTGCCGCCGCTCGTCAAAAACTCGGGACGTTGCCTGATGATGTACGCCCGCGCCTCGAATTGGTGCGCGGCAACTTCGGTGATATGGACGACGCGCTTCTCAGTGTGGAAGTGCCCGGGGTCGACGCGTTCTTGTTCGACCTTGGCGTATCGTCGGTCCAGATCGACACACCGTCTCGAGGCTTCTCCTTCAAGGAGAACGGCCCTCTTGATATGCGGATGGATCCGGGGAAACAAACCCTAACCGCAGCAGAGATCATCAACACCTACAACGCAGCAGATCTCACTCGGATCATCCGTACGTACTCTGACGAGAAGTGGGCCAGTCGCATAGCCGACTTCGTGGTCCGCGAACGTCAGAACGGGCCCATCGAGACAAGCGCGCAGTTGGTCGACCTGATCAAGGCTGCCATCCCGGCATCGGCGCGCCGAGCGGGAGGGCATCCGGCGAAGCGCACGTTCCAGGCGCTTCGCATCGAGGTGAACGGCGAGCTCGACGTGCTCAAGCGCGGACTGGACGCGGCCATACGCTGGCTGAATCCCGGGGGCAGGCTGGTGGTCATCAGCTACCACTCGCTTGAGGATCGCATCGTGAAGGACGCGTTCCAATCCTTCGCCCGTCGATGCACCTGCCCGCCCGACCTTCCGGTCTGCGTGTGCGGGAAAGAGCCGATACTCGACATAGTAACGCGTAAGCCGGTCCTACCGACCGCTGAAGAAATAGAGCGCAATCCGCGCGCTCGCAGCGCAAAGCTGCGCATCGCGCAGAAGCGCTGAACAACGAAAACCGCAGAACGTACACCACCCGAACAGGCAGCTAAAACGAAGAAAGGGGGTTGGGCATGAGCGCAGCACCGGCGTATTCCTATTATCCTGAGCGCGTACCTGAGCGTGAGCGCAAGGCTCGCATCAGCGTGGTTCCGGGTCGCGGCACGCGCACGCAGCCCGCTTCCCTTCCTTCCAACGTCGTGTTCTTGGCGAAGGCCGTTGCCGTCGTTTTGGTGGTGGCCGCGCTGGTTGCGTTCGTGCGCATCGGGCTTATGTCCGCTACGGTTTCCACCACCATGAGCTCCACGCAGCTTTCCAGCCAGATCAGCGATGCCCGTTCCTCGGGCGCTGCGCTCGAGGTGTCCCAAAGCGCGCTGTCAAACCCCACGAAGGTCAAGCAGCAGGCGGGCAAGCTGGGCATGGCCGCTCCTGAGGCAACCGGCGTGATCGAGCTGGGCAAAGACGTCGTTGCTACCGACGAGTCCGGCTCCCTGTCGCTTTCGAAGAGCATTGCCATAGCCGCCGGCGCTGGAGCGTAAAACCGTGGCCGATAGATCTCACATGCCGCGAGGCGAGCGTTCCGCTCGCGGTCGCGGAAGCTCCCGCTCGTCTGCGCGTCCTCCGAAGTCTCATGGTTCGCGCGGCTCCCGCGGTTCTCGCGGCGCGCGCCCTTCGCATACGGGCGGGCGCGGTTCGTTCGCCGACGTCGGAGCCGATTCCAATCGCGTGTTCCTTCCCATCCTGGTATTCGCGGTCATCGCGGCGCTCTTCTTGCTGCGCCTGGTGTTCTTGCAGGTGGTCGATGCGCCGCGCATGGCGGCCGAAGCGGAGAACGCGCGCATGAGCTACGACTGGATCGAGCCGCGCCGCGGAACTATCTACGATCGCAACGGTGTGGTGCTTGCCACGTCCGTCGAGTCCACCACCATCTACGTGGATCCCACCGAAGTGGACAATGCTGATGCTACGGCTCAGACGCTCGTCGACGTGCTGGGCGGGCAGAAGTCCGACTATCTGCCGGCCATCACGGCTTCGGGGACGCGCTACTCCGTCATCAAGGAGAAGGCCGACGTCGAAGTGGGTGAGCAGGTGCGCGCGCGCGTGAGCGAGGTCACGAAGAAGGACGCCGCGTACGAAGGCAAGGACCTGGGAATTCGCTATAAAACGCTGTGGAAGCGCGAGTACCCCAACGGCCAGGTGGGCGGCCAGGTGGTAGGCGCGTGCAAGCTCGACACGGAAATCGAGAACAACCGCGAGTACTACGAGGGCGTTTCGGGCTTGGAGCTGTACTACAACGACATCCTGTCCGGCGAAGCCGGGTACACGCGCGAGGAGCGCAGCCCCGACGGCACGCCGATTCCGGGCGGCACGCGGGACTCGAAGGCCGCCGTGGACGGCCAGGACATCATCATATCGATCGACATCGAACTGCAGCAGTACGTCGAAGAGCGCCTTACGGCCGACGAGAAGGGCATCACGGCGAACGGCGGCAGCGCGATCGTGATGGACGGCGGCACGGGCGAGATCTACGCCGCCGCGTCGCTTCCGCTGCTCAACCCTGCGGATCGTACGGAGATGAAGCCGGACGCTCCGAAGCTCAAGTGCGTGACCGACCTGTTCGAGCCGGGCTCCATCTTCAAATCGGTGTCGGCCATGGCCATTTTGGAGTCGGGCACCATGACGCCCGACAGCGAGCTGTTCTGCCCGGCCTACATCGAAGCTGACGGGTTCGTCATCTCGGACGCGCACGAGCGCGGCGATGCGACGTTCACGTTGCGCCAGATCATGGACCAGTCGTCGAACGTCGGCATATCGCTGGCCACCGAGAAGATGGGCTTCCAGAACCTGTACAACAAGATCAACGAGTACAACCTGCACACCAAGACGGGCGTGGACTATCCGGGCGAGGGGGAGATCGGCACTGACTACCTGGGCAATCTGCTGCCGTTCGACCAGTGGAGCAAGGTCACCGGCTACAACGTCAGCTTCGGTCAGGGCATGTCGCTCACGCCGCTGCAGATCACTCGATGGTACGGCGCGCTTGTGAACGACGGCGTGGAGTGCACGCCTCATTTCCTGCTCTCGAAGCCTCAAAGCGGCGAGACGCCCGAATACGCCACCGAGCAGGTTATCGAGAACAAAGCGGCCATCGCGGATTTGACCAGCATGCTCAAGTCCGTGGTGTCGGAGGGCACCGGCAAGAAGGCCGCTATCGAAGGGTTCAACGTGGCGGGAAAAACCTCGACGGCCGAGATTTACGACGAGGTGAACGGCGGGTATCGAAAAGGCGTGTACAACCTGGCCTTCACCGGTTTTTTGGCCGACTCGTCAAGCCAATTGGTTTGTTTTGTGGGTGCAAACGAGGTTCCCACCGACGGTGTGGTCACGCCAATTTTTAAGGATATAATGGCAACAGCCATCGACCGTTTCAACATATATCCGGAGTGAGGAAGCTATGGGCAAGACCTGTACCGAACTGTTCGCGGGCATAGACTGCACCATTATCGGCAACGCTGATGACGTGGCGGAGGGCATCGCCTATCGCAGCGACCGGGTTCAGCCGGACGACGCGTTTTTCTGCATCGTCGGCTTCACGACGGACGGCCATTCCTTTGCGCAAGACGCCATCGATCGCGGTGCGAAGGTGCTGGTCGTCGAGCGGAAAGTGTACTTGGCCGACGCGACCGACGTCACGGAGGTCGTGGTGAAGGACACGCGCAAGGCCATGGCTGTTGCGGCGGCGAACTTCTACGACCATCCTTCCAAGGACCTGTCGCTGGTGGGCATCACCGGCACGAACGGCAAGACCACCACCACCTACCTGGTGGAGCATATCGCGAAGGTGGCCGGCAAGCGCACGGGCGTCATCGGAACCGTGGGCGTTCGCATGGGCGGCGTGAGCGAGAAGTCCGCGCACACCACGCCCGAATCGCCCGATTTGCAGCAGCTGTTCGCGCGCATGCGCGACGAGCGCTGCGACACGGTGGCCATGGAGGTCAGCTCGCACGCGCTCGATCTGGAGCGCACATGGGGCACGACCTTCGCTGTCACGGCGTTTTCGAACCTGACGCAGGATCACCTGGACTACCATCATACGTTCGAGGCGTACTTCGAAGCGAAGGCGCGCTTGTTCTCGAAGGACTATCCCGCACGCCGCGTCATCTGCATCGACGACAAGTGGGGCAAGGAACTCCTGCGCCGCTGCTCGGTGGCCGAGGACAACGTGGTGACCACCGGCTTCGACCCGTCCGCTCAGATTCATCCGGTGGACGTGCAGTACGCGCCCACGCACACCACCGTCACGCTCGACGTGCGCGGCAGCCGCTTGACGTTCGACTACCCTCTGGTGGGCAAGTTCAACGTGGAAAACGTCATGTGCGCGTTCGGCATTGGGCTTCAGCTGGGATTCTCAGCTGACGTGATCGTGGAGGCCCTTGAAGAGGCCCCGCAGATTCCCGGCCGCCTGGAGCGCGTGGATGCGGAGCATACCGGCAACGTATCGGTGTTCGTGGATTACGCCCACACGCCCGATGCGCTGGAAAAGGCGCTCGGATCCATCATGGCGCTCACGTCGGGCCGCACCATCTGCGTGTTCGGCTGCGGCGGCGATCGCGATGCCAGCAAGCGGCCCATCATGGGACGCGCGGCGCTTGCGGCCGATTACGCCGTGGTGACTTCGGACAACCCGCGCACGGAGGATCCCAACGCCATCATCGAGGACATCGTAAGCGGCATGGGCGCGGGCTTGGATCGCTTCGACGTGGAACCCGATCGCCGCGCGGCCATCGCTCGCGCGCTGCAAATCGCGAAGCCCGGCGATTCGGTGCTCGTGGCCGGCAAGGGGCACGAGGACTACCAGTTGGTGGGCAACCAGGTGCTTTCGTTCGACGATCGCGTGGTAGCCGCCGAAGAGCTGGAGCGCGCGTTCGGCCCTGGCTCTGGATCGCAGGAGTAGCGCATGCGCTTGAACCTCAAACAGATAGCCGCCTGCACGAGCGGCTCCTTTTCGGTAGAGCCGCTTGATGCGTGCGTTATCGCAACGGGCCTGACGTGGGATTCCCGTGACGTAAAACCGGGCGACGCGTACCTGGCTTTGCCGGGCGAGCGCGTGGACGGCCATGATTTCGTGGCCGCAGCCTTGCGCGCGGGGGCCGTGTGCGCGCTTGTCATGCAGCCGATCGATCCGTCCGTGCAGATGCTCGCGCGCGAGCTGGGCGCTGCCGTGATCGAGGTGTCGGACACCGCGCATGCCGTGACCGACCTGGCGCGCGAGTGGCGCGGCCACCTGAAGGGCCGCATTATCGCGCTGACCGGCTCTACGGGCAAGACCACGACCAAGAACCTGGTGCGCGACGTGCTTGCCGCTTCCCACACGGTGGTGGCGACCGCCGGCAATCAGAACAACGAGCTGGGAGTTCCCAAGACCCTGCTGAACGCCCAGCCGGAAACCCAGGCCGTGGTCGTGGAAATGGGCATGCGCGGCTTGGGCCAGCTTGCCGACCTGTGCGATTTCGTGCGCCCCGATTGGGGCATCGTGGTGAACGTGGGCGAAAGCCACATCGAGCTGCTGGGAAGCCGCCAGAACATCGCGCGCGCCAAAGCCGAGCTGCTGTGCGCCCTGCCCGAGGGCACGGGCCGCGCGTTCGTGAACGCCGACGATGACTTCGCCTCGTACGTGCGCGATCACGCATGCCTTGACAAGCGCCGGGTGGACACGGTGCTGTTCGACGGATCGTTGCAGGCGGCCGACCGTCGCGCGGCTTTCTCCGAGCAGGATCGCGCGAACGCGTCCGTGTGGGCCGAGCAGATCGAGCTTGACGACCAAGGTCGCCCTTGTTTCATGCTGCACGCGTGCGGTTTCGCCGAGGACGGCGCGCACGAGGCGGTCGCGTGCTCGCTCAACCTGCGCGGGCTGCACAACGTGTCCAACGCCTGCGTCGCCGCGGCGGTGGGGCGTTCGTTCGGCATGAGCCTGCACGATGTTGCGGGCGCGCTTGCCAAGGCCGAGCCCGAGGCGGGACGGCAGGAAGTGCTCGAGGCGCGCGGCGGTTTCACCGTGGTGAACGACGCGTACAACGCGAATCCGGATTCCATGCGAGCGTCGTTGTCGACGTTCTGCTCGCTGAACGTTTCCGGAAAGCGCATCGCCGTGCTGGGAGACATGGGAGAGCTGGGCGACTACGCGTTGGCATGCCATGCCGGCATCGGGCGCCTGGCTGCGGATCTGCCCCTTGATCGACTGGTGTGCGTGGGCGAATTGGCGCAGGTCATAGCCGATGCTGCAGAAGAGTTCGGCATGGAGCCCGGGCGCATCGTGCGCGCGGCGGCGTTGTCTGAGGTTTTGGATTGTTTGGACGATTGCGTAGAGCCCGGCGATGCCGTGCTGGTGAAGGCATCTCACTTCATGGGTCTCGAACGCGTAGTCAAAGGACTGGTTAATTAATATGTTCACTATTTTCGCTCAATACCCGACGTTTCTCGTGTTCTTGGCCATCGTGCTGGCCATTGCGTTCACCATCGTGCTGATGCCGGCATGGATCAAGCTTTTGAAGTCGAGCCATATCGGGCAGCAGGTGCGTGCGGACGGGCCTGAAAGCCATCTGGTCAAGCAGGGCACGCCTACCATGGGCGGCGTCATCATGCTAGTGGCCGTTGTGGCGGTTGCTCTGCTGGTGGGCAAGCCCACGGCCGAAACGTTCGCGCTTGTGAGCGCTACCGTTCTGACCGGCGCGTTGGGGCTTATCGACGACGCGTCGAAGGTGGTCAAGGAGCGTTCCCTGGGCTTGACCCCGAAGGCCAAGCTGGTGGGCCAGTTCCTTATCGCTACGGTGTTCTGCCTGGTTGCGGTGAACTGGCTGCACGTTGCCCCCACGGTTGAGATCCCGTTCGTCTACACGTTCGACCTGGGCGTTCTGACCACGGTCGTGCCCGTTGGGGACGGTATCGCCATCCCTTGGCTGTACCTGGCGTTCGTGGACATCCTGCTGGTGGGCCTGTGCAACGCGGTGAACCTCACCGACGGGTTGGACGGCCTGGCGGCGGGAACGGTCATGATCGTCATGATCGTCATGGCGGCCATCGCGTACCGCTCCGACATGCTCGAGCCCGCCATCTTCGGTGCGGCGCTTGCGGGCGCGTGCATCGGCTTTCTGTGGTTCAACTCCTTCCCGGCCGACATCTTCATGGGCGACACGGGTTCGCTCGCTCTGGGCATGTCGCTTGGGTGCCTTGCGGTTCTCACCAAGTCCGAGTTCATCGTGCTCATCATCGGCGGCCTGTTCGTGGCCGAGGCGCTGTCGGTCATGATCCAGGTGCTGTACTACAAGAAAACGAAGAAGCGCATCTTCTTGATGGCTCCGTTGCACCACCATTTCGAGAAGAAGGGCTGGAGCGAAACGAAGGTGGTCGTGCGATTCTGGATCATCTCCGGCGTTCTGGCTGCAACGGGCTTCTCCCTGTACTTCGCCGAAACGCTCATGGCGGTGGCGTAGTCTATGGAGGATCGCGTGTACAGATCGCATTGCAAGCGCGCGCCGGAGAACTTGGGGCGCGTGCTCGTTTTGGGGCTTGGCAAAAGCGGGCGCGCGGTAGCCGATTATCTGGTTGCCGCGGGCGAGCGCGTCGAAAGCCTGACCGTGGCGGCGGGCGCGCGCACGGCGAGCGCCGAGGACGCTGCGGCTTCGCTTGCTTCGGCGGGCGCCGCAGTGCTGTTCGACCTCGATCGCATCGAGGGCGCGTTCGATCTTTGCATCGCCAGCCCCGGCATTCCCGAGGGGTCTTTGCTGTACCGCAGCGCCGCGCAGTGCAGCGCCGAGATCATCGGCGAGGTGGAGTTCGCTTGGCGCGAGAGCGCAGCCGACAGCCGTTGGGTGGCCATTACGGGCACGAACGGCAAGACCACGGTCACGGCTCTTGTCGCGCACCTGCTTCGCGCCGCCGGCATGAACGCGAAGGCCGTCGGCAACATAGGCGATACATGCTTGGAGGCCGTGGCGGGTGGCGACACCGACGTGTACGTGGCCGAAGTCTCGTCGTACCAGCTTGCGTCCACCGTCCGGTTCGCGCCGCAGGTGGCCGTGCTGCTCAACATCACGCCCGACCACCTGCATTGGCACGGCTCCTTGGAGGCGTACCGCGATGCAAAGCTGAAGATCCTCTCGAACCTTGCCGCCGTTCCGGAATCGGTTGCCGTGCTGGATGCCGTGAACGACGTCGTCCGGGTCGAGGTGCGCCGCCTGCGCGCGCTGGAGCCTGCGCAGCGCGGGTTCTCGTACGTGCCGCTGGGCACGAGCGCGGGCGTGCGCGGCGACATGCGCGCCGCATGCGGAAGCGAGAATGCGGCGTTTCTGGGACCTGACGGGTGGCTGCACGTGGCCGAAGGCCAGCATGACCGCGCCCTGGTTCCCGCCGAATCCCTGCTCATCAAAGGCGAGCACAACGTTTCGAACGCGCTTGCCGCAACGGCGGCGGCGCTCGCGTTGGGCGCGGACGAGGCGAGCGTGGCCGCGGGCTTGCGCACGTTCGCGCCGCTTGAGCATCGCGTCGAGCCGTGCGGAAGCGTGCGCGGCGCGGCGTGCTACAACGATTCCAAGGCTACGAACGTCGACGCCACGCTCAAGGCGTTGGCGGCGTTTCCCAAGGCGCGCCCGATCGTTCTTTTGGGCGGCGACGACAAGGGCACCGACCTGGCTCCTCTGGTTGCCGCTGCGCACGAGCATGCGCGCGCGGCGGTGTGCTTCGGCGCGGCGGGCGCTCGGTTCGCCGACGCTTTCGCGGCCGCGTCGCCTGAAGCCCCTGCCGGTTTTGAGCTGTTGCGCGCAGGCGGCCTGGAGGCTGCGTTGGACGAAGCGCTTGCCGTCGCGCGCGCGGGCGACGTGGTGCTGCTGTCTCCGGCGTGCGCGTCGTTCGACGAGTTCGGCTCGTTCGAGGAGCGCGGCCGCGCATTCAAAAGCCTGGTAGCCGCTCGCGCAGCGGCGCTGGGCGCGTAGCGGGTCGGCTATGGCGCGCACGCGAAGCGACAGGCGGGACGCTCCCGCTCACATCATGGGTCCGCAGATCATCCTGCTTCTGACGGTTCTCGCCCTCATGCTCATCGGGTTCGTGATGATCTACTCCACGTCGGCGGTCATCACCTTGGCCAAAACGGGCGCGGACGGAGCCGGGAACTCGATGGCCGAAACCATCAACCAGATCAAGTTCGCCGTCGTCGGCGTGGTCTTGGCGGTGGTGATATGGAAGTTCGTGCCCGTGTCGCTATGGCGCAGCAACGTGGTATGGGCGCTGTGGGCCTTGGCGTTCCTGCTGCTCGTGGCCACGGCGGTGGCGGGCGTGGGCGACGAGGAATGGGGCGCTCGCCGCTGGCTCAGCATCGGCGGCTTCAGCTTGCAGGCGTCCGAGTTCGCCAAGATCGCGCTGATCTTGGTGGCGGCGCGCCTGTTCGCCGACTTCCGTGAGGGGCAGTACACCACAAGCGCGTTTTTGTGCCTGGTCGGTTTGCTGGTGGTGGCCCCGGTGCTCATGATCTTGGGTCCGCAATCCGACCTGGGAACCGCTATGATCTGCGTGGTGGGCATTCTGGCCGTCATGTGGCTGGGGGAGGTTCCGCTTCGGACCATGCTCATCGTGGTGGGCGTGGTGGTCGCGCTGGGCTTGATCGGCATCTTCGGATCGTCGTACCGCCGCGATCGCCTCATGGTGTTCCTGAATCCGTGGAACGACGGGCAGGGAGGCTTCGATACGGGGTACCAGCTGATCCACTCGCTTTACGCCCTGTCGGGCGGCGGCTTGTTCGGGCAGGGCTTGGGCAACTCCCATGAGAAGTACCTGTACCTCACGCAGGCCGACACCGACTTCATTTTCGCCATCATCGGCGAGGAGCTGGGCCTGGTGGGCGCGCTCGTGGTGGTGGCGCTGTTCTTGCTGCTGCTGTACGCGGGCATGCGCATAGCGGGATCGGCCTCCGACAACTTCGGCACCATGGTTGCCGGCGGTTGCACCATCATGATTGCGTTCCAGGCGTTTCTCAACATAGCCATGGTCATCGGGTGCTTTCCCGTGGTGGGAAAGCCGCTGCCCTTCGTGTCGTCGGGCGGATCGTCGCTGGTGGCCATGTTGATCATGGTCGGGATCATTTTGTCGGTGTCCCAAAGCGCGAACGGCCCCACGGTGTACGATCGCCGACGTGCCGATCTGCGCGTGGTGCGCGCCGCCGAGCCCAGCTTGGACGGCAGGGGCGAGGGGCGCGGGTCAAGATCGTCGTCTCGACGTGGCAGGAGGTAGCGTCATGCTTATCGTTTTATCCGGCGGCGGAACGGCCGGCCACATCAACCCCGCGCTTGCGCTGGCCGAAGAGCTGGAGAAGCGCGGATGCACCGTGCGCTTCGCCGGTACTCCGACAGGCGTCGAGTCGCGCCTGGTGCCCGCTGCGGGCATCGAGTTCAAAGCGTTCGAAGCGCAGGGTTTCGATCGAAGCCATCCGCTGACGCTGCCGAAAGCCGTCATGAAGATACAGAAGAGCACCGGTGAGGCCAAACGGTGGTTCGACGAGATCCAGCCTGACGCCGTGGTGGGCTTCGGCGGGTACGTGTGCATTCCGGTGGCGCGCGCCGCCGAGCAGCGCGACATCCCCGTGGTGGTGCACGAGCAGAATTCGGTTATGGGCATGGCGAACAAGTACCTTGCGAAGCGCGCTGCCGCCGTGTGCCTGACCTACGAGCGCGCGGCCGAGGCGCTTTCGGACAAGAGCCGGGTCAAGGTGACGGGCAACCCTGTGCGCTCAAGCGTGTTCGGGGCGACCCGCGCCGAGGGGCGCGCTGCCTTCGGCGTGCCCGACGATGCGCGCATGCTGCTGGTTACCGGCGGCAGCCTGGGCGCGCGCCATCTGAACCAAGCGGTGACGGCGCTCAAAGACGCGCTGCTTTCCTACGAGGATCTGCACGTGGTGCACGTCACCGGCCCGAAGGAGCTTGACGCGGTGACGGACGCGCTTTCCCTCAGCGAAGTCGAGGCTCGCCGCTGGCACCTGTACGGCTACACTGACCAGATGGGCTTGGCCATGGCGGCGGCCGACGCCATCGTCTCGCGTGCGGGCGCCACGTCGCTCGCCGAGATATCGGCGCGCGCCCTGCCTGCTTTGCTGGTTCCGTTCCCGTACGCCACCGAAGACCACCAGACCATGAACGCGCGCGCGTGCGTTGACGCCGGCGCTGCGTTCATGGTGGCCGACGCCGACGTGGAAGGCCCCGAATTCGAGCGCTTGCTGCGCACGCTCGTCGAAGATGCCGACGTGCGCGAGCGCATGGCCTGCGCGGCGCGGGCGCAGAAGACGAAAGACGCCGCCGCCCTTTTGGCGGACGCGGTCATGCAGGCTGCGTCGAGTCGAGGCTCAAAAGACGCTCGGTAGGGTACAATGGCGGTTCGCGAAAGACGAGAGGCAATCGAAGGACGAAAGATGGAAACAACGCGCATCGAACAGGTTCACTTCATCGGCGTGGGCGGGGTCGGCATGAGCGGCATCGCGCGCGTCGCGTTTGACCAGGGGATGCAGGTGAGCGGCTCGGACATCAAGGAAAGCCGCTACACCAAGCAGCTCAAAGACGCCGGCATCACGGTGCACGTCGGCCATGATGCGTCCAATATTCCCGCGGGGGATCCCGTGGTCGTCGTATCGACCGCCATCTTGGACAACAACCCCGAGCTGATCGCCGCCAAAGAGCGCGGACTGACCATCTGGCATCGTGCCCAGATGCTCGCCCACCTGGGCGTGGGCCTGGAGACGCTTGCCGTGGCCGGCACGCACGGCAAGACCACGACCTCGTCCATGCTCGCCAGCGTGCTGGACGGAATGGGCGAGGACCCCACGTTCCTCATCGGCGGCATCGTGCGCGCGTACGGCACCAACGCCCATTCGGGTGCGGGTCGTCATTACGTGGTCGAGGCCGACGAGTCCGACAAGTCCTTCAGGCACCTGTCCCCGAAGGCCGTCCTCGTGACCAACATCGAGGCCGATCACCTGGACCACTATCGCGATCTTGACGAGATCTACGAGAAGTTCGCCGCCTTCATCGCATCGGTGCCCGCCGACGAAGGCGTGGTCGTCGCATGCGGCGAAGACGAGGCTTTGGTGCAGCTGGCGCAGCAAGCCGACCGCAAGCTGGTCGTGTACGGCTTCGCCGAGGGGTGCGACGCGCGCATCACGTCCTACGAGCCTCATGGCGTGGGCAGCGACTTCGTGCTTTCCCTGCCCGACGGCCAGCAGGTTCGCGCGCATGTCAAGCAGAATCCCGGTCGGCACAACGTGCTGAACGCCGCCGGCGTGGTGGCGCTTTTGTGGGCGCTCGGCTACGATGCGCAGGCTGCGGCCGACGCGCTGAGCGGGTTTGCGGGCGTCAAGCGACGCTTCGACCTGATAGGGGAGGTGGCCGGCGTGACCGTCGTGGACGACTACGCGCACCATCCCACCGAGATCGCTGCCACGATCGAAGCTGCCTCGCGCTTGGGATTCTCGCACGTGCACGTGCTGTTCCAGCCGCATCGCTACTCGCGTGCGCCGCTGTTCACCGAGGTGCTTAAAGACGAGTTCGCGGCCGCGTTCGACGCTGCCGACGCCGTGACGTTCATGGACGTGTATCCGGCGGGCGAGGCTCCCGTCCCCGGCGTGTCCGGCAAGACGTTCTTGAACGTCGTGCTCGACCACGTCGGTCATCCGGAGGCGGCGTACGTTCCCCGCCGCATCGAGGTGGTTCCCTACCTGCTGTCCAAGCTGGGCGCGGGCGACCTGCTCATCACCATGGGCGCGGGCGACGTGACGGCTATCGGGCCGCAGCTGGTCGATGCGCTTGAGCGGGGCGTTGATCCGTCTGCAGCGGCTTCCGGCCAGGCCTCGCGGGCGTGATGCCTCGATGACCGCTCGCCATACCTCTCCGCTCGAGGCGCTGCTCGTCGACGACGCGTTCGACGGCGACGTGTACCCGGCAGAGCCTATGGCTCGCCATACCATGTACCGCATCGGAGGGCCGGCTCGCTTTTACGTGCAGGTGGCGTCCGTAGGCGCGCTCAAGCATCTTGTCGAGGTGTGCGAGGCGTCCGGCGTCCCCTGGGTTGCCGTCGGGCGCGGAAGCAACCTGCTGGTTTCCGACGAGGGCTATCCGGGCGTGGTGGTGACGCTGGGCCGCGATTTCCGCACGTGTCGCTTCGACGAGGACGCGAAGCGTTTCTGCGTAGGGGCCGGGGTGCCGCTGTCGTCGGTGGTGCAGGAGGCGTTTCGCCGTTCGCTCGCCGGGTTGGAGTTCGCGGTGGGCACGCCGGGAACCGTGGGCGGCGCGTTGCGCATGAACGCGGGATCCCGCGACGAGTGGATTGGATCGCGCGTGGTTTCGGTGACCACGCTCGATGCTCGAAAAGGCCTGATGCGGCGCGCAGGGGACGAGATTTCCTGGGGGTATCGCTCCAGCTCGTTCGCTCCCGACGAGGTGATCGTGGAATGCGAACTTTCCGTAGAACCGGCCGACCCGTTCTACTTACGAGGTAAGATGGAGGCGTCGCATACGCGGCGCAAGAAGACGCAGCCTCTGTCGCTTCCTTCATGCGGCAGCGTGTTTCGCAACCCCGAAGGGGATTCCGCTGGCCGCCTTATCGAGGCGGTCGGTTTGAAGGGCTGCACGATCGGCGGAGCCCAGGTGTCCGAAGTTCATGCGAATTTCATCGTGAACAAGGGCACCGCGACTGCGCGCGACGTGATGGATCTGATCGAGCTGGCTAGATATAAGGTGTACGAAACGTATGGCATCGAATTACAACCGGAAGTCCGCTTCCTCGGGTTCTCGTAAGGCGTCTTCGCGCCCGCGGCGCTCGGCGGGCGCAAGCGCGCGGCCCGCTGCGCCTTCCCGCGGCGCGGCGAACCGTCCGGGCGGTCGTTCCTCGTCGTACGGCGGGGCTTATCGCGCTATGCCCGGCGGCCAGATGCCCAATCGCCGATCCGGTCAGAACCAGCCGCCGCTCACGTCCGTGCGCGTGGGCGACTTGGATCGTGCGCAGCGCTCTGCGCGCACGCAGCGCACGTATCGCCGCCATCTGGTTCGCATCGGCATTGCGGCCGCGTTCGTGGGCGCGCTCGTCATAGGTGGAGTAGGCGTCTACTATTCCAGCCTGTTCACCATCGAAAGCGTATCGGTGAAGGGCGTCGAGCACCTGACCGCCGAGGACATGCAGAACATGGCTGGAGTTCCGGCGGGCACCACGCTTTTGCGCGTGGACGCCTCCAAGATCAGGGACAACCTGCTGAAGAACTCCTGGGTGCAGGACGTGTCGGTGAATCGCATTTTCCCCGACACCTTGGAGCTGGCGGTGACCGAGCGCACCATCGAAGCCGTGGTGGAGGTGCCTACGCAAAACGCCGAGAAGACGCAGCCGTGGGCCATCGCGTCGGACGGCATGTGGCTCATGCCCATTCCCGACAGGGATTCGGAAGCCGGCAAGAAGACCAGCTCGAAGGTGTACGAGGACGCCGATTCCGTGCTGCGCATCACCGACGTGCCGTACGGAACCAAGCCGGAGGTGGGGGCGTACTGCACCGATGCCAACGTGAACAACGCGCTCGACATCGTTTCGGGAATGACAACCGAGCTTGCCGGTCGCGTGACCGCCGTCAAGGCTACGGAACGGGAGTCGACCACGCTCACCATCAAAGACGGTCCGGACATCGTCTTTGGAACCGCGGACAACATCCGTGAAAAGGAGAGAGTCTGTCTGGAAATCATGAAGCAGCATCCGGACGGCGTTGCCTACATCAACGTGCGCACCGTTGATCGCCCAACCTGGCGCGCTTCGTAAGTACGACGGGACGGCGAGACGTTACGCTCGCCGAACTATATGTGGACGTGCGGTTATCATTACCGCAGCGTAATTTGCAAATGGTTGATCATCGTGTACAATAACCGCACGTGAACGGTTCCCACGGAACAGAATCGCAGCATTTGAAAACGCAGCAGGTGTGGAGGAAACAATGCCAAACAATTTGGGTGATCATTTGGCGGTCATCAAGGTCGTCGGCGTCGGCGGCGGCGGCACGAATGCCGTGAACCGCATGGTCGAAGCGGGCGTGCGCGGCGTCGAATTCATCGCCGTCAACACCGATCGCCAGGCGCTGCTCATGTCGGATGCCGACAAGACGATCCACATCGGCGAAGAGCTGACGCGCGGTTTGGGCGCCGGTGCGAACCCCGAGGTGGGGTGCCAGGCGGCCGAGGAAAGCCGTGCGGAGATCCGCGAAGCGCTCGCCGAGGCGGACATGGTGTTCGTTACGGCTGGCGAAGGCGGCGGCACGGGTACGGGCGCTGCGCCTATCATCGCTGAAATCGCACGCGAGGAAATCGGCGCGCTGACGGTAGGTATCGTCACCAAGCCGTTCTCGTTCGAGGGACGCACGCGTCGCAACCAGGCTGAGCAGGGCATCGACCTGCTGTCCCAGAAGGTCGACACCCTCATCGTGATCCCGAACGATCGCCTTCTCGAGATCGTCGACAAGAAGACCAGCATGCTCGATGCGTTCCGCATCGCTGACGATACGTTGCGCCAGGGCATCCAGGGCGTAACCGACCTGATCACCATTCCGGGCCTTATCAACCTGGACTTCGCGGACATCCGCACCGTCATGAAGGACGCGGGCACGGCCATGATGGGCATCGGCCTGTCTTCGGGCGAGAACCGCGCTCTCGACGCCGCTCAGCAGGCTACGAACTCGAATCTGCTCGAGGCATCCATCGCCGGCGCGTCGCGCGTTTTGTTCTCTATCGCGGGTGGTCCCGACCTTACGCTGACCGAGGTTGACGAGGCTGCTCGTACGGTCGAGGCGTGCGCGGACGAGAACGCCAACATCATCTACGGCCAGATCATCGACGAGACCATGCAGGACCAGGTGCGCATCACCGTTATCGCTACGGGTTTCAAGATGGGCTCTGCGCAGCAGTCCGCCATGGACTTCTCGCGTAAGGACCTGTTCGCATCGACGTCCGCTCCGGAGCCTGCTCCCCAGTCGGTCCCGATGTCGTCGTACTCCTCGCGCACGAACGCATCCGGTCGTTTCGCCGACGAGGACTACATTCCCGACTTCCTGAAGCGCCAGCATTAAGAGCGGCCGCCGAATGGTTGCGACCGAGCAGCTGCCCAGTCCGCTTTTGAACGCGCGCCGTTTCGGCGCGCGTTGTCTTCCTGCGCTTACCGACGACAGGCTGTATGAGAACATCGGCGTGCGCGTTGCTTTCACGGGCCGCGAGGGCGGCGTGAGCAAGGGCCCGTACGCATCGCTGAATCTAGGTTCCCACGTGGAGGACGATCTTTCTTCCGTGCAGGAGAACCGCAGCATCCTGCTTGAAGCCCTTGGCGCTTCGGATGCCCGGCTCGTCATGGCGAACCAGGTGCACGGCGATACGCTGGTATGCATCGAGGATGCATCCGCACCGCTTGTCGACGAGGCTTGCACGCAGGCCCAAAAGGGAGCCGATGCGCTGGTAGTCGGGGCTCGCGGCGTTGCGGCGCTGCTGTGCTTCGCCGATTGCGTGCCCGTCGTGATCGTGTCTCCTACGGGGCGTTTCGCCGTGGTGCATGCGGGGTGGCGCGGCGTGATGAACGGCGTGGCTGCGAAAGCTGCGGAAACGCTGGCGCAGCTTGATCGCCCTCGTTTGGGAGCAGGCGCTTCGAGCGAGTACAACGTGTACGTAGGCCCTCATATTCGCACATGCTGCTTTGAAACCGGCACGGACGTGCGCGATCGGTTCGCTGCTCGATTCGGAAGCGGCTGCATCGCGGACAACGGTCATGTCAGCCTGGTGAAGGCCCTTTCCGTCGGCTTGGAAGAGGTGGGCGTTTCCCCGCATCGCATCGTGGATGCGGGCGTATGCACCCAGTGCTCGCATGAGGAGTATTTCTCGTATCGCGCGTCAGGCGGCGTGTGCGGCCGGCACGGTGCGATCGCGTATAGGAAGGCAAGGTAGGCATGGGCTTCAAAGAACGCTACGAACGTACGCTGGCCGATCTTGCGGCAAGCTGCCGGGACGCCGGGCGCGACCCTCGCGAGGTTCGCTTGGTGGCTGTCTCCAAAACGGTGGGCGTGGCCGAAGTGGCTGCCGCGCTCAAGGCCGGGGCCTGCGATTTCGGCGAGAATCGGCCGGACATGCTTATGGAGAAGGCCGAAGCTTTCCCGAACGCTACCTGGCATTTCATAGGGAACATCCAGTCGCGCAGGATCGGCGACATCGTGGCGCATGCATCGCTTGTCCATTCGCTGCATCAAGAGCGGCATCTGGCTAAGTTCGACGCTGCCGCAGCCGAGGCGGGGAAGGTGCAGGACGTGCTCTTGGAGGTCAACGTGTCGGGCGAGGCCAGCAAAAGCGGCCTTGCGCCCAACGAGGTTGTCCCCATGCTCGCGCGGTGCGCGGATTTCCCGCATGTGCGCGTGCGGGGGCTCATGACGATGGCTCCGCAGGGAGATCTTGACGCGGCGCGCGCGTGCTTCGAGGATCTTGCGCGTTTGCGCGACGAGGTGCGCGGTACTCTCGATGCGCAGCGAGCAGCGGTTTTCGATGAACTTTCTATGGGTATGAGCGAGGATTGGCACGAGGCCGTTCTTGCAGGCGCTACCATAGTGCGCATCGGTCGAGCCCTGTTCGACGAGGAATTCGAAGCAACGCACGCGTGAGAGCGCGACGCGAACCGAAACAGTTTGCAGCGGCGGCGCGACCGTCGGAAATGAAACGAAGCAGGTGAACGGTATGGAGTTGCCAAAGATGAAGAAGTCCGGGGGCGGCGGGATGCTCGACGGGATCAAATCGAAGCTCGGCTTTGCCGATGCGAACCAAGAGTACGACGACGGTTATTACGACCGCGGCTACGATGATCGGAGCTTCCAAGACGACTTCGACGGCGATTACGCCGGGGACTACGGCGAGTACGGCCCCGATTATCGCGAGGATGCAAGCCTGGGCGGTGACGCGCCGGCATCCAAGTACGATCCGTACGCGCCGGTTACCACGCGTCCGGCGCGCTCGTCGAGTCGCGCGTCGGCGCGCAGCGCAGGGTTCACCCCGCCGAAGCTCGTCTCCATCGACGACGTGCGTGCGCACACCCAGGTTCCCGAAAGTCTCAACCGGGATCCGCTGCCGCAGCGCCGCGTGAGCTCGATTTCGTCGGCGGCTTCGTACCGCAGCGATCGCACGATGGTCGACGCGGCAACTTCCGCTCCGGCCAACACGCCGAACGCGCGCGCCGCAGCCGCTCAGAACCGCGAGCGCTCCGAAAGCTTGAACTCGCTGTTCACGTCTACGGCTCCCGATCCGGTCTTGGACGCCGCGCCCGCAGCCGCGGGCGCAAGGTCGAACGCCACCGTGGCGACGGCTGTCGCCAATCCCGGCGCTGGCGTAACCGCTCCCGCGCCTGTTGTCGCGGCTGCTCCTGCGCGCGCCATCACGTTGCTCAAGCCTGCCAGCTACGGTGAGGCGGAGCGCGTCGCGAAGGCCCTCAAGGAAGGCGACGCGGTGGTCATCGCTTTGCGTAACACGCCCGATCATCTGTCGAAGCGCATTCTCGATTTCGCGTTCGGCGTGTCGTGCGCGCTTGACGCAAGCGTCGACTGCATTGCCGACAAGGTGTTCGTCATCACGCGCGGTGCCGCTCTCAGCGAAGCCGAGAAGGCCGCGTTGCGCAATCAGGGCGTGCTGTAATGGCGCGCGCGAGCGTTTCCCGCATCGCCGTCATCGGCGGCGGAAAGATGGGCGAGGCCATCATGGGCGGCTGGATAGCCGGTTCCTCTGCGCCCGCCGATGCGTTCGACGCATCCGTTTTCGTGGTTGCCGATCCCGGCCAAGAGCGCCGCGACTATTTGTCCGAGCGCTATCGCGTTGCCTGCGTGGCGGATGCGAGCGCGGTGGAGGGTGACGTCGATCTTGTGCTTTTAGCCGTTAAGCCGCAGGTTATGATGGATGTGCTGGAGGGAATTGCCAGCCAGCCTTCGTTTGCGGGCGGGGTCGAGGGCCCTTTGTTCGTGTCCATTGCCGCAGGGCTTTCGACCGAGCGCTTGGAAGCCGCCCTGCCGGCGGGCGCGCGACTGGTGCGCGTCATGCCGAACACGCCGCTTTTGGTGGGTGCCGGCGCGACCACGGTTGCCGCGGGCTCGCAGGCGTCTTCGGCCGATGTGGAGCTGGTGCACGGTCTGTTCGCCTGCTTGGGCGAAGCGTACGTCGTCGACGAGGAAGCCATGGACGCCGCAGGTGCCGTGAGCGGCTCCGGTCCGGCGTACGTGGCCGCTATGATAGAAGCGCTGCGCGACGCTGGCGCGAGGCAGGGGCTCGATCCTCAGCTTGCCGAAGCGCTTGCGCTGCAAACCGTGTACGGAACGGCTTCGCTCATGAAGGAGACGGGGCAGGACCCCGCCACCACGCGCGTTGCCGTGTGCAGTCCCGGAGGCACCACGTTGGCGGCGCTCGCCGCTATGGACGAGGCCGGGTTCTCGCACGTGTTCGATGCCGGCGTTGACGCCGCCGTCCGCCGATCGAAGGAGCTTTCTGCATGTTGAGTTTGAAGTACCTGATCATTTCCATCGCCGACGTTTACAGCATGGTGTTGTTCGTGTACGTGATGATGTCCTGGCTTCCTACCGATCGCGGTATCCTGGCCGACATCAACAACGTGCTCGCAAAGCTGTGCGATCCGTACCTCAACCTGTTCAGGAAGCTGATTCCCCCGCTTGGAGGTATAGTGGACGTTACTCCCATCATTGCCCTGCTTGTATTACAATTAGGAGTACGTTTACTGATTGGCTTGTTCTAACGCGTACAATCGTGCCTGCTTGCAGTGTGCGTACTGGATGAAGGGAATAACAGATGGCTATCACCTCGGCTGAGATCCACAACCAGAGCTTCTCGATCGACCGCAAGGGATACGACGTCGATGAAGTGGACGTGTTCCTCGAGCACGTTGCCGACGAGATCGATGGCATGAACGCCCAGATCATTCAGCTTGAAAACCAGCTGGATGACCGCAAGTTCGACGGGTTCGACACGCCGGCTCGCACGGTTGAGATGCCGGTCGTCGACGACAGCCTGCTTGCCGAAAAGGACGAGCGCATCGCCGACCTGGAGCGCCAGCTTGAGGCGAAGAAGGCTGATGACAACGCCATCGCTCAGGCGCTCATCATCGCGCAGCGCTCTGCCGACGAGATTATCGCCAACGCGAACGCCCAGTCTGCGGCCACCATCAAGGATGCCGAAGAAGAGGCGCAGCGCATCATCGACAAAGCCGAGAACGAGAAGCAGAAGGTTCTCGACGCCATCAAGAAGCTCGAGGACGATCGCGAGGATTCTCGCGAGGAGTACCAGGAGCTGCTTACGGACTTCATCAGCGACGCAACGCGCAAGCTGGCCGAAATCGGCGGCTCGCTGCCTACCGGCGGCATCGCGCTGCCCGCAAGCGCTCATGCGCGCGTGTCCGCACCTGCCGAAGCGGCGTCTACGGGTCGCGTGACGTCTCCGGCGCAGGCTCCCATCAACCGCGACGGTGCGGGCGCCTACACCGCTCCTCAGCCGACGACGGGCGCGGTGGTTGCTCCGGCAACTCCCAGGCCGTCGGGCGCAGAGAAGGACCTTTCGGGCTTCGGCGACGCCGACGACGCTTTCGAGTTCGAAGATCTGGACTAGTTCTTGCCGGCCTCGAGCCGGTGAACCTGCTTGACGTTGCGAAGCCCCCGCGCTCCGTTTCGTTGCCGCAGACCCCCGTTCGTGCGTACGTGCATGGGCAGGGATTGCGCGACGGATTCGGATGCGCGGGGGCTTTTGCCGTTCCTTGGTGCCGTTTACGTTGGTTTTCAGTCTATTCCCAGGGATTTTCCCGGTATTTGTTGCCATCTTTTGAAAACCGTTGACGATGACGCTACGTCATCGCCTATGCTCGGACACGTGAACGCGCGGGGGCGTGTTTGCCAGGACGAGTACGTGGCAGCCTAGCGAGCTGCCGCAAAGGAGCATCCATGACCGATCCGAACTACCTGACTGTAGGAGAGCTGGCGCGGCGCGTCGGGGTGACGGTGCGCACTATCCAGTACTACGATCAGCAAGGCTTGCTGTCGCCTTCTGCGAAGGGGCCTCAAAACCAGCGCCTGTACACCGACGCCAACGTGAAAGACCTGTATCGTATTCTGACCTTGAAGTACCTGGGCTTGTCGCTCACTCAGATCAAATCCGACGCAGCTCTTTACCAGCAGGCCGCCGCGGTGCAGGATCTTGCGGATGCGCAGATGGATGCTATCGAAGAGCAGTTCCTTTCCCTGTTCAAGCGCATGACCACGCTTCGTGCGCTGCATGATGAAGCGCAGAGCGCGCAAGACGTCGACTGGGCGCGCATGGCCGAGGCGGTCGAGCGCTGTCAGGACGAAAGCCGCTTTTTCTGGAGGCTCACCTGCATCCGCGACGACGCGCCGCCGCAGGAAGCCGAGGAGCGGATCGCTCGCGGCGAGTCCGTGTCGAAGTGGCACGAATTGATTGCCGACACCATTCGCCAGATGCCCGCGCGCGAGTCCTTGACCAGCCCGCGGAACCAGGATCTTGCGCGGCGGTACCTGGAGCTCGAGGATTCGCAGGACGCCGCCCATGCGGAAGCGAACTTCATCCTTATGGAGAACATGGCCCCGCATGCTCATGGAGACGGCTCGTTCGACGAGTTGCGCCAGGCCGTGTTCGACCACCTTGAGGCTGTGGTGGCCGCGTATCAAAACTATTCCGGGCCGGTCGAGTAGCCGTGCCGAGCGCGACGTTCAGGAGCGGAGACGTCTCTCCTCCATCTCCGACCCGTTCCTGAACGTCGCGGATTTTACCCGTGTTCCAAGCTGAAGGACGGCGTGCGCCGCCCCTGGCTTTGCATACCCTGGACTTGAAAGGAACCGCCCATGATCGTGTCGTGGATGACGACGAACAAGTGCAATCTCAAGTGCGTGCACTGTTACCAGGATGCCGAGGAGGCAACCGATCGGGAGCTTTCGACCGAGGAAGCCTTCGCCATGATCGAGCAGATCGCACGCGCCGGATTCAAGATCATGATCTTCTCGGGCGGCGAGCCGCTCATGCGCCCGGATATCTATCAGCTGGTGTCGCATGCGGCTTCGCTTGGCTTGCGGCCCGTGTTCGGCTCGAACGGCACGCTTATCACGCCCGAAGTGGCCCAGCGCCTCAAAGACGCGGGCGCTTGCGCCATGGGGATCAGCGTGGACAGTTTGGACGCTGCCAAACATGACAAGTTTCGCGGGCTGGAGCATGCCTACGATCTGACGATGGGCGGCATCGAGGCATGCAAGAGCGTAGGGTTGCCGTTTCAGCTGCACACGACCGTGGTCGACTGGAACCGTGACGAGGTGTGCGACATCACCGATTTCGCCGTGCAGGCAGGCGCCATCGCCCATTACGTGTTCTTCCTCATCCCCGTCGGGCGCGGGAAGTTCATTCAGGAGACCAGCTTGCACGTGCTTGAGAACGAGCGCCTGCTCAAAGACATCATGACGAAAGCCGCCGAAGTTCCCATCGACGTGAAGCCTACGTGCGCGCCGCAGTTCACGCGCGTGGCGAAGCAGCTTGGAGTGGACACGCGCTTCGAGCGCGGATGCCTGGCGGGGCTGACCTACTGCGTGATCGGCAGCGAGGGCATCGTGCGACCCTGCGCGTACATGACCGAGGAAGCCGGCGATGTGCGGCAGACGCCCTTCGACGAGATCTGGAGGACGAGCCCCGTGTTCGAGCAGCTGCGGACCCAGGCATATTCCGGCGCATGCGGCACCTGCGACTACGCGCAGGGCTGCGGCGGATGCCGGGCGCGTGCGGCGTACTATCACGACGGGGACATTCTGGCGCAAGACGACTATTGCGCGCACGGGCTTCAGCTGGATGATCCAATGTGCCAGCCGGCGTAGAGCTTGTTGGTTTTGTATAAGTATTTGACCAGGTCATTCGATGAAAGGACTGTTCTATGATCCAAGGCACATTTTCTCAGCGCGCGATGGCGTGCGCAGCTGCGGCGGTTTTGGCTGCATCGATGCTGCTTGCCGGATGCGCAAGCTCGGCTCCCGCCGAATCCGGCGAAACCGCTCCGGAACCTGCGGTAACCGCTGCGGGCAGCGTTACGTTCGTGGACGATACCGGCACCGAGGTGACCGTTGACAACCCGCAGCGCGTGGTGGCCTGCATGGGCAGTTTCGCAAGTGTTTGGGAGCTGGCGGGCGGTACCCTGGTGGGCGCTTCCGACGACGCGTTCACGCTTTCGAACTATGATTTGACGTCGGAGAACGTGCAGAAGGTCGGAGACTTCTCCAATCCCAACCTCGAGTCCATCATTGCGCTTGAACCTGATTTCGTCATCATGACGAGCGGCACCGGCGGGCGCGGTGGCAATTCGAGCCAAGCCGAGATCAAGGCGGCTATCGAGGCGTCGGGGATCCCGGTTGCATGCTTCCAGGTGACCACGTTCGACGACTACCTGCGCATGCTGCGCACCTGCTGCGACATAACGGGCCGCGACGATCTGTATCAGAAGAACGGCCAGGAAACCGCTGACAGGGTGGAGGCCGTCAAAGCGAAGGTGCCTGCGGACAAGTCTTCTACGGCCCTGGTCCTCACCACGTATTCGGGCGGGACGCGCGTGCAGTCGTCTTCGACCATGACCGGCGCCATGCTGGCCGATCTGGGCGTCAAGAACCTGGCCGACGAGAACCGCAGCCTGCTCAAGGATTTCAGCTTGGAATCGGTTATCGAGATGAACCCCGATTTCATCTTCGTGGTTCCCATGGGAAACGATAACGCTGCGGCTATGAAGGCGCTCGAGGACCAGACGGCGGCGAATCCCGCATGGGCAACGCTGTCCGCCGTCGAGAACGGCCGCTATATCACGCTTGATCCCCATCTGTTCCAGTACAAGCCCAACGAGCGATGGGATCAGAGCTACCAGGTGCTGTTCGACGCGCTGTATGCGTAAAGCGAGGTTTTGACGTGCGTTCTGCAGATCGGGGAGTACCGGCCTTGATTGTTTTGCTCGTGTCCGTTGCCGCCCTCGTGGCGGCAACGGTCGCTGCGTTTCTGGTAGGGTCGTCTTCGGTGAGCTTGCCCGAGCTTGTCGCCTGGGCGACGGGCGCAGATGTGAGCGCGGCCGCCAAAAGCATCTTGGTCAATGTGCGTTTGCCGCGCGTGCTCGCCGCGCTTTTGGCGGGTTCGGCGCTTGCCGTTTCCGGTGCCGTCATCCAGGCGGTGCTCGACAATCCGCTGGCAAGCCCCAACGTCATCGGCATCAACTCCGGCGCCGGCTTGTTCGTGCTGATTGCTGCGAGCGTGGCTCCGAGCATCCTGTGGCTCCCGCCGTTGGCAGCGTTTCTGGGAGCGCTTGTCACGGCGCTCATCATCTTCGGCATTTCGCTTGGCGCGAACGTGTCGCGCCTGACCGTGGTGTTGGCCGGCATCGCCATCACCACCGTGTTCGGCGCGGGCATGAACACGGTGCTCATCGTGAACCCCGATGCGTACGTGGGGTCGTCGGCGTTTTTGGTGGGCGGGTTGTCGGGAGTGCTCGTGAGCGATCTTTGGTGGCCTGCAGCGTATGTGGTGGCCGGGCTTGCTGCGGCGCTGTTCGCGGCGGGCAAGCTCAATATCATGGCGCTCGGCGACGACACGGCTCATGCTTTGGGGATGAATGTAGGGGCCTGTCGCTTGACGATGCTCGGCTTGGCCGCCGTGCTGGCGGGCGCGGCGGTCAGCTTCGCCGGCCTGCTGGGTTTCGTGGGGTTGATCATTCCTCATCTGGTGCGGTTCTTCGTCGGTCATGACAATCGCTGGGTCTTGCCGGTTTCGGCGGTGTCGGGCGCGGCATTCGTTGTGGCGTGCGACTTGCTGGCGCGGGTGATGTTCGCTCCTTACGAGGTGCCGGTGGGCATCCTCATGGCGTTTCTGGGCGGGCCCTTCTTCATCTACCTCATTTTGAAGAACAGGAGGGGTTCCCTTGATTGATGCGATCGATTCATCGGGTGCGTTTGGGCGGCGGGGGTCTGCTGCTCAAGCAGTCCTGCTCGCGCGAACAGCCCGCTGGGCTGTTCGGCTCGTGCGGAACTCGCCTCAGACCCCCGCCGCCCAAACGAAGGGGGCGGAATCGAAGGTCGCGGGGCCGTTTGGGGCGGCGGTGGATATTCGAGGGGTTTCGTTCTCTTATGGCAAGGAGCCGTTCATCGAGGGGTTGAGCGCTGCGTTTCCTCACGGTGCGGTGACCAGCGTGGTGGGGCCGAACGGGTGCGGCAAGTCGACTATGGTGAAGCTGATGGACGGCATAGTGCGGCCGAGTGCGGGCGAGGTGCTGATCGACGGCGTTCCCACCTTGGGATGCAAGCCCAAAGAGCGGGCAAGGCGCGTTGCCGTGCTTGCTCAGGCCGGGCGTCCCCCGGCTATGACCGTGGAGCAGCTGGCGGCATGCGGACGCTATCCGTACCAGGCGCATCAAGGCAGGCTTTCGCGCGAGGATCGCGACCATGTTGAGCATGCGCTTGAACTTGCCGGGGTCGCGCGCTTTCGCCATCATGACCTGCGGCGCTTGTCCGGCGGAGAGCGTCAGCGCGCGTTCATCGCCATGACGTTGGCGCAGGATACCGACACCGTCGTGCTCGACGAGCCCACCACGTACCTGGACATTCGCGCATGCCATGAGCTCATGGAGTTGGTACGACGCTTGAATCGGGAGCAGGGAAAGACCGTGGTCATGGTCATCCATGATCTTGACCTTGCGTTGCGCTATTCCGATCGGCTGCTGGTCATGGAGCGCGGGCGCGCGACGGCGGCCGGCACGGTGGACGAGGTTCTGGAAACGGGGGCTATCGAGCATGCCTTCGGAGTGCGGATACGGGAGCATGTCTCGCCCGAAGGGAGCGCGTATTCGCTGTTCCCCGCGTGATGCGACGTTCGTGCAGTTCCGCTGTCGCGCTTCCCCCGCGTCGGCGACGTTCGTGCCGCCTGCTGCCGCGCTTTTCCGTACCGGAGCCTTTCGTGCCGCCCGCTGTCAAAACGGACGAGTTTTGCGGCGATTTTTCGCCCTGGCGGCATCGCTCTGCTTGATGCGTTTTTCATTGTACCAGGTCACAAGCTTGTCGCCTTGTATTATCCTTGCTTGAACATCAGCAAAACTCATCCGTTTTGACAGCGGAGTCGAATCTGCGGTCAGGCTCGGGGCTCAGGGGTGAGGGATGCGGGGCGCGGGGTAGTGGGCGGCGGGGTAGGTGCCGCGAGGTGGAAAGAAGTGCGAGCGGGTCGGTAAGCCGGGTTCTGTCGTTGGACGACCATTTATCTCGAACGCCTGTCGCCAGGCGCCTCAAGCACGCAACCCGAACGTACGACGGGCAGCCGTATCGCGTTCCTATTTGCGCTTGCTCCAGATGGGGTTTTCCAAGCCGCGCCGTTGCCGACGCGCTGGTGCGCTCTTACCGCACCGTTTCAGCTTTTCTCCCGTTGCCGCGCGCCGAAGCGCGTGTTCGCGGGGGAGTTTTCTTTTCTGTGGCACTGTCCGTCGGGTCGCCCCGCCCAGCCGTTAGCTGGCATCTTGCCCTGTGGAGCCCGGACTTTCCTCACATCCGAAGATGCGCGATCGTCTGGCCCGCTCGCGAATGGTATTCTAGCAAATCGAAAGCGGCGCGCTTGCGTGAAACTCGAAGCCCCTCGAAAAACCGATGTTTCAAGGCGATGAAGGCCGCATTGCGTCTCCTCGGTTGGGCGAGGGTTTTGCGAGCGAAGCCAAGGACTCGTTGTGGAGCTCTGCGTTTGCGCGCTATGCTATGCTGACAGGTCGAACGACAACGATGCGAAAAGGACGGACGATATGGCGGCTTGCGCTTTGGTGGGGGCGATCGATTTCAACGCAGATGATTTTCTCGCACGGCGCGAATCGGGCGAGATCGAGTATGTGATCGCCGTCGACGGAGGCTTCGCGCATCTAGAGGGCATCGGCGTGGCTCCCGATATGGCCGTGGGCGACTTCGATTCGCTTGGATACGTGCCGAAGTGCAAGCGCGTATCCCGTTATCCCGTGCAAAAGGATCAGAGCGACATGGAGCTGGCCATCGAGAAAGCCCTGGCATGGCGCTACGACGAGCTGCTGGTGTACGGCGGATTGGGCGGGCGGCTCGACCATACCGTTGCGAACCTGCAGTTGTTCGCGCGCTTCTCGGAGCAGGGCGCCTATATCACGGCCATAGCCGATTCGTACGCGGTGCGCCTGCTGACCGGTCCGGACGTGTTCGAGTTGCCGCTCCTTGAATCCGGGACGGTGTCGGTGTTCGCCGCCAATGATCGGGCTGAGGGCGTCATCGAGCGCGGCATGGCCTACTCCCTTGACGACGAGCCGCTTTCGAACCGCACGTCGCGCGGCCTTTCCAACGAGTTGACGGGCGAACCGGCAACTGTGGCCGTCGAATCGGGCACGCTGTACGTGTTCTACCCGCTATCGGAGGCTGTTCGCAACTAGCGCCGTTCGCGCGGGGCGTCGGAGTAGTTGTTCAGGCGTCCTTTTGAAAGCGGCATTGCTTCGTCGCTGTTGTTTTCGCGTGGAACGTTCTAGGGAAGACTTCCGATCGTTTCGAACGTGCGCTCATCTTCTTCGCGCGTTATCTACAATGCTTGCGGACGTTTGTTCGATCCGCTTCTTTCGTTGTGCGGGAATGCGGTCGCAAAACGTGCGTCCCGCATGTAGCAAATCTCTTTCAAAAAGATGGTTGACGGCGACGTTGCGTCATGTCTTATGCTGCGCTTGCGGTCGATCGAGAATCGACTGAAGACGATGGCCCTTGTGCTTTAAGAAAGCGCAAGGCGAAAGACGAGAATCCGAGACAAGTTCAAACGAGGTTCGAAACGAACCGAAGAGTCGACGTGCGCGGCTTGGGCATTCGTGTGTCTTCATGTGCGAAAAGCAGGGCGGTTGTGCTGATCGCTGGGAAAGGAGACCAGTTATGAGGAGGTCGTATGGACAACTCAGTTGCGGTGTGTGCTCCGAAAAAGCCGCGTACGTGTACGCCGTATTATCCAGTGTTTCTTGACGTACGGGGACGTTTTACCGTTGTGGTAGGCGGTGGAAGTATCGCCGAGCGGAAAGTGGACGGGCTTTTGAAGGCGGGTGCACGCGTACGCGTTGTGTCTCCTGACGTTACGGCGGGCCTGGAAGTTCGGGTGAACGAGGGTTCGGTGACGCTTGAGCGACGTCTTTATGGCGAAGGTGATCTGAAAGGGGCGTTCCTCGTGTACGCCGCAACCGACGACGCGGCAATCAACGAAGCTGTTTATGCCGAAGCCGAGGCGCGCGGTGTTCTGGCCAACGTCGCGGACGATCCGCAGCACTGCAATTTTATCGTGCCGTCCGTTGCTCGACGCGGATCACTGCAGTTTGCCGTATCTACTGGCGGCGCTGCGCCAGTGCTGGCGAAGCGTTTGCGATGCGAGTTGGAAGAGCGTTATTCGGATGATTGGGCGGTATACACGGATTTACTGTCTGAAGTGCGAATGCTCGTTCGCGATCGTATCTCGGGGGGCGAAACCGAGCGCGCTGCCGTGCTCGAGGCGGCATGCGATCTGGGGTTGCTCGGTCGTCTTCGCGCCGGCGAGGTTCTTGATGCGGAATCGGTTTACATCGAAGCTCTCGATGCCGTCGACGAGTCGGGCTTTAAGGCTGGCGAATCGCGATGATGCTTTTGTCTGCCGGCGTGAGCCATGCAAGCGCTTCCGTAGAGCTGCGGGAAAAGCTGGTTGTACCTTCCGAAAAACTGAACGTTGCCCTTGAGTGCCTTGTTTCGAATGACGTGGTGTCGGAGGCGGTCGTTCTGTCCACGTGCAACCGCACCGAGGTGTATGCGACGGTTGTCACCGTGACTGATGGAATACGAGCTATCTTTGATTTCCTGCAGGGTCTTCCTGGCATGAAAGACGCCGATGCGGAAGCGCTTGCCCAGGCTCTTGTCGTGAAGCAGGGTCCGGGAGCGGTGGAGCATTTGTTTCGAGTTGCTTCGTCGCTTGATTCAATCGTGCTTGGCGAAGCTCAGATCATCGGCCAGGTAAGGCGCGCGTTTGCGGCCGCCGAAAGCGCTGGTGCGGTGGGCGAGGTGACGCGCCGGCTGTTTCGCAGCGCTCTCGAAGTTGGAAAGCGCGTGCGGGATCAGACGGCTATCGGTTGTCGTTCGGTGTCGATTTCCACGGCTGCGGTTCAACTTGCCGAACGAGAGCTGGGGACGTTGGACGGACGAAGAGCGCTTGTGGTGGGCGCCGGCGAAATGGGAATGCTTGCTCTCGGGTACCTCAAAGAGCGTGGAGTGGAAAACATTACGGTGGTTAATCGCACGTTCAAGCGTGCGAGAGAAGCTGCAGCTCGTGTGGGTGGCAAATCGGTGAAAATCGACCAGTTGGAGAAGGAGCTTGCCCGAGCCGATCTGGTGGTTGCTTGCGCTGGCGGCGAAGAGTTGCTGGTGACTCGTGCCATGATGTCTCGTTCGTTGAAGAAGCGGATCGATGGATCGCACCGTCTTGTGACGGTGGATGTGGGGATGCCTCGAGCGGTCGACCCCGAATGTGCGCGCATGGAAGGAATCGTTTGCTTTGATCTTGATGATATTGGCGCAGAAGCAGCCGGCAACGCTCGTATTCGCGCAGCGGAATCGGTGCGAGCGGAAGCTCTTGTAGCTGAACAGGTTGACGACTTCCTTTCTTGGATGCAAGAGCGAGTGGTGACTCCTACGGTGAAGCAGATGCATGGCAAGGCTCGTGACGTGTGCGAGCTGGAAGTTGCTCGCGCCGCTAAAGCGCTTGCCGCGCTTCGGGAGGGCGCGTTGTCTGACAGCGAGCGCGCGGTGCTTGATTTGCTTGCGAACGCTGTGGCGAAAAAACTGCTTCATGGACCCACGGCCCGCTTGCGCAAGCAAGCAAGCGATCCTGACGCTTACCGTTATACCGAAGCCGCACGCTATCTGTTCGGTCTTGACGCGTGCCCGCAGGGATTCTCATGCCGCAGCGACGATGGCCGCATGTGTCGACTGTCCTCCGGCTCTGCTTGCGCTCGTCGCGGTTGCGGTGCATGCCCTCATGACCGAAAGGATGCTTCATGCCTTGTTTGAAAATAGGCTCTCGTGGCAGCGAACTTGCTTTGTGGCAGGCCCATTACGTTGCCGACCGTTTGCGCCTTGTCCGTCCGGATATCCAGGTCGAGATCGAGGTCGTGAAGACCAAAGGAGATCGGGTTCTCGATGTGGCTTTGTCAAAAATAGGTGACAAAGGGCTGTTTACGAAAGAGCTCGAGCAAGCCTTGCTCGATGGTCGTGTAGACGTATGCGTTCACTCCATGAAAGACGTTCCCACGGTGCTGCCGGAAGGTCTTGTGCTTGCGGGGTGCTTGGAACGAGCGGATGCCCGCGATGCCCTCGTTGCCGTGCCGGGCGCGACGTTCGCTTCCTTGCCTTCCGGCGCGCGTGTGGGAACGGGTGCTCTTCGTCGTCTTGCTCAGCTGAGAGCGGTGCGCGACGATCTCGAGTACATGGAGGTTCGAGGGAACCTGGATACCCGGATAGCTAAAGTGCGCGATGGATCGCTTGACGCTATCGTTTTGGCCGCCGCTGGGATAAAGCGTATGGGTTGGGAGCGCGAAATCGTCGAAGCATTCCCTGTCGACGTTGTGGTTCCCGCCGTAGGGCAGGGGGCGATTGGGCTCGAGATACGCGCTGATGACGAAGCTGTAGCTCGCGTTTGCGCTCTTGTGTGCGATGCGGTCACCAACGTATGCGTGACGGCTGAACGCTGCGTCATGCGCGCTCTCGATGGAGGGTGCCAGGTACCCCTGGGAGCCTATGCCCGCTTCGAAGGCCCTGAACTGGTTCTCGACGCGTTTGCGGGGAGATTGGACGGTACTCTCGCATTGAGGAGTCGGCTGCGCACGAAGCTTTCGCAGCCTGGCTGCCTTGTCGAAACCGAGCAGGCTGTGCGTGAGGCTCGTGCGCTCGCCCTTGCAGCCGTGGAGGATCTTGAGTCTCTTGGAGCGCGCGCTGTTCTTGACGAGGCGCGTGTTGCAGGCGATGAAAGGCGGCTTGCATGACAACGCCAAAGCCGATCGGTCGCGTAGAGGTCTTTCTCGTGGGTGCAGGGCCGGGAGATCCTGGCTTAATGACGGTGGCGGGCGCCGCCGCGCTCAAACGCGCCGATGTCGTGGTGTACGACTATTTGGCAAATCCCCTGCTTCTGGCGCATGCGCCCGGCTCTTCCGAGTGCGTATACGTGGGGAAGAAGGGTTTTTCGAATCACGTAACCCAAAACGAGATCAACAGCTTGCTCGTTGACAAGGCTCGCCGGCTTGAAGCGCGCGGCGGCGGGGTGCTCGTCCGCCTCAAGGGCGGCGATCCGTTCGTGTTTGGTCGAGGCGGCGAAGAGGCCGCCGCGCTCCGCGATGCCGGCGTGGCTTGCTCGATCATTCCGGGCGTAACGAGCGGGATTGCTGCGCCGGCGTATGCAGGCGTGCCGGTTACGCATCGTGGCATGGCATCGTCGGTCGCGTTCATCGCGGGAAGCGAGGATCCGACAAAAGACGAGTCCTCCCTCGACTGGGAGGGCATCGCGCACGGCGCGGACACGTTGTGCTTTTACATGGGCGTCCGAAACTTGCCCCTCATCTCCCGCAAGCTTATGGAGGCTGGCCGGGATCCGGAAACGCCCGTTATGCTCGTACGTTGGGCGACGACGCCTGATCAAGAGGTGCTTTCGGGCACGTTGGCAACGATAGCCGAAAGCGCAGCTGCTGCCGGATTCAAGGCGCCCGCTATTATCGTGGTCGGGGCGGTGGTTGCCTTGCGTGAGCGCATCGCTTGGTACGAATCCGGGCCGTTGGCGGGCATGACCATTGCGGTCACGCGCGCACGTTCTCAGATAAGCGCGTTGGCGTTGCGGCTTCGCTCGCTTGGCGCCTGCGTCTTGGAGCTGCCCGCCATCGCCATAGCGCCGCTTCCCTCCTATGATGAGGTCGATGCGTGCATAGCAGACTTGAGGTCGTATCGTTTCGTGGTGTTCACGAGTGCGAATGGCGTGAAGGCGTTCTTCGAGCGGTTGTCGCATGCCGGTTTGGATTCTCGTGCGCTTGCGAGTGCGCGCGTTGCCGCTATCGGCCCGGCTACGGCTGAGGAATTGAAAGGATACGGCATTGCAGCCGACTTCGTGCCTTGTGAGTACCGAGCGGAAGCGGTTGCCGATCAGCTTATCGAAGCGGGTTTGGCCGATGGCGATCGAATACTTGTTGCTCGAGCGTTCGAAGCTCGGGAGATCCTGCCTAGCATGCTGCGTGCGCGCGGAGCTTCGGTCGACGTCGTTCCCGTGTATCGAACGGTGGCCCCATCGCGGGAATCAGTGGAGCCTTCGTTATCGCGCCTTCTTGCCGGAGATGTTGACGCCGTGACGTTCACTTCCTCGTCTACCGTGCGAAATTTTGCGAGCCTTGTGAACGACGTCTCTGCGGACTCCTCGTCGTTGCTCGAAGGATTGTCTTGCTACTCTATCGGGCCCATCACGTCGGCTGCCGCCTTCGATGAAGGCTTTTCTATCGCTGCCGAAGCCAAGGAGTATACGATCCCCGGCTTGGTGGAGGCTATTGTCGAGCATCGGGCTGCATGCTCCGAAGGAAAGTGAGGAAGCGTTTATGATTGGGATATCGAAATTGTATTGCGGGGCTGTGGAACCTGCTGACGTACTGCGTTACGGTCGTGATTCGCGCAGCCTGCCAAGCGAGCTTCTTCAGTTCTCGAGGGACAAGAAGCCCGTTGTCGTGTGGAACTGCACTCGAACGTGCAATCTTCGGTGCGTGCATTGCTATGCCGGATCCGAATGCAAGCTCTACGAAAACGAGATGGGTACAACCGAAGCTTTGCGCATGATCGACGATCTGGCTACGTTTGGCGCGCCGGTGCTTTTGTTCTCGGGGGGAGAGCCGTGCATGCGTCCCGATGTCGTGGAGTTGATGCAGTACGCGAAGAGTCGCGGTATGCGCGTGGTCCTGTCGACGAACGGCACCCTCATTACGCCTGACCTTGCGAAGCGTTTCGCCGAGGTCGGGCTGTCTTACGTTGGCGTATCCCTTGACGGTTCACGCGCGACGCATGATCGGTTCCGCGGTTTGCCCGGGAGTTTCGATCGGGCGATCGAGGGCATTCGAAACGCAAAGGCAGCCGGCATGAAGGTTGGCGTGCGGATGACGATCAGCAAGCGCAATTGGCGCGAGATAGGCGACGTGTTCGACATCATGGAAGCCGAAGGCATCAATCGCGCTTGCTTCTACCATTTGGTGTACACGGGGCGCGGCAGCGCGCTCATGGACGAGGACCTCGATCATGGGGAGACTCGCGCGGCGGTGCGCTTCATCATGGATCGCACGCGGGCATGGTTCGATCGCGGGGGATCGCCCGAGATTTTGACCGTGGACAACCATGCCGACGGCCCCTTCGTGTACCTTGAACTGCTGCGGGAAGACCCCGCCCGCGCTGAAGAGGTGCTGCAACTGCTCCAATGGAATCGCGGCAATTCGACAGGAGCAGGCATTGGCTGCATAAGCTGGGACGGCGAGGTGTACGCTGATCAATTCTGGCGCCATTTCCCGTTGGGGAACGTGCGCGAACGTTTGTTTTCGGAGATATGGACCGATACGAGCCGTGCAACCGAGCAAAGCGAGCTCATGTTCCGGCTCAAGGATAAGCGCCCCTTCGTGGAGGGCCGGTGCAAACGCTGTCGCTGGCTTGCTATCTGCAATGGAAACTTTCGGGTGCGCAGCGAAGCGGCAACGGGCAACTTATGGGGCCCTGATCCGGCTTGCTACTTAACCGACGAGGAAATCGGCGTCGCGTAGGCGCGTCGGAGAGGAGGCTACCGTATGAGATTTCCCGATTACCGTCCGCGTCGCATGCGTGCAAATCCCACGGTGCGCGCATTCGTGCGCGAGACCGTTTTGGACCCGAGCGACTTCATCTATCCGCTGTTCGTCAGGTCGGGCGCAGGCGTGCGCAACGAAGTTGCATCCATGCCGGGGGTGTTCCAGCTTTCGGTTGATCAGCTTGCGTCCGAGGTGGACGAGTTGCGACGTTGCCACGTGGGATCGCTTATCCTGTTCGGGTTGCCCGCATGCAAGGATGCGCGGGGAAGCGAGGCGTACGACGATCATGGAATCGTGCAGGAAGCTGTTCGCGCGATAAAGCGCCATGCGCCCGATTTTCATGTGATTACGGATGTGTGCTTGTGCGAATACACCGATCATGGGCACTGCGGCGTACTCGATGAACGGGGCGACGTGAAAAACGACGACACGCTTGCGCTTCTTGCTGCAGAAGCCGTGAGCCACGCGCGTGCCGGCGCCGACATGGTAGCGCCTTCGGACATGATGGACGGGCGCGTGGCTGCTATTCGCCGCGCGCTTGACGAAGCGGGATTCTCGCAGGTGCCCATCATGGCGTACTCGGCGAAATACGCGTCAGGTTACTACGGGCCGTTTCGCGATGCTGCCGATTCTGCGCCGGCGTTCGGGGATCGCTCGACCTACCAGATGGATCCCGCGAACAGTGACGAGGCGCTGCGCGAGGTGCAACTCGATATCGAGGAGGGAGCCGACTTGGTCATCGTGAAGCCGGCGCTTTCCTATCTTGATGTGGTGCGGCGAGTGAAGGATTCCTTTGCGTTCCCTGTGGTAGCTTACAACGTGTCTGGAGAGTACGCTATGGTGAAAGCGGCTGCGGCGCAAGGATGGATCGACGAACGTCGCGTGGTTCTGGAGACGCTGTTGTCCATGAAGCGCGCCGGTGCTGACGTTCTTATCACGTATCATGCCAAAGACGCTGCTCGTTGGATCGTCGAGGATTGCCATGCATGACGATAGCAGTCTCTTTTCGGTCGAACGTACGACGTGCGACAGCTTGGGGGCGGCGGTTTCCCGTACGGTTCTCACGCAGGTGCAGCACGCGCTTCCCCTGTGCGAGCGGCCTTACGCCTCTCTTGGGGAGGCGTGCGGCCTATCGGAAGGCGAGGCGTACTGCGTCGTGGAGTCGCTTCGATCGGAAGGGATCGTTCGCCGTATCGGTGCGAGTTTCGAATCTTCTCGTCTCGGATACGCATCGACGCTTGTCGCATTGGCGGTTGCTTCCGATGAGATCGAGCGCGTTGCTGCTTTGGTGGGCGAATATGCGGGCGTCACGCACAGCTACGAACGCGATAACCGGTACAACCTGTGGTTCACGTTTATCGCGCGCGGCGTGTTGGAGCGCGATGCCGAACTTAAGCGTATCGTAGCTGCAACAGGGTGCGACGACTGCCTCGTGCTTCCTGCGCGCCGGCTGTTCAAGATAAACGTTGCGTTCGATGTGGCCGAGACGTCGGTCGGCGGCGATCTTGCGCGCGCCGCTGCGAAGCCTGCGTCGGCCTACGCGCCTCTCGAGCCGTCCGGCATCGTTGCCGAAGAGCTCGATGCCGCCGACCGTGCGCTGGTTCGCGCCCTGCAGGGAGACCTCGCTGGCACGTTGCGTCCCTTTGCTCGAGCCGCACAAGTCGCGTCGGAATACGCGAACCGGACGCTTGGAGAGACGTGGGCGATCGACCGCACGCGGTCGTTACTCGAGACCGGAGTTGCCCGTCGTTTCGGCGCCATGGTTCGCCATCGGCGCATGGGCTTCGCCGGCAACGCGATGGGCGTGTGGGACGTGCCCGACGACAAGGTTCTTTCCGCTGGCGCAGTGTTGGCAGCTCCGTTGCTCGTGAGCCATTGCTACGAACGCCCTCGTTGCGTCACGTGGCCGTACAACCTGTATACGATGATTCACGGATACGACCGCGCAAGCTGCCAGCGCATGGCAAGCGAACTGCATTTCAACCTTGGCCAGGAAGGCATCAGCGTGCGTCCGCCGCGCTTGCTGTATTCCACGCGCGAGTTCAAAAAGACGTCAATGCGATACTTCGAGGAGGATCAATGAAAGTTGCCGCTCTTTCGCGCAACCGTTCGGCTGCGCTGTTCTCTGAGGCATGCAGGTGCATACCGGGGGGCGTGAATTCGCCTGTTCGCGCATTTGCGAACGTCGAGGGCGCTCCGGTGTTTTACGAACGTGCTTTCGGAAGCCGCGTTGTCGACGTGGACGGCAACGAGTACGTTGACTTCATCGGTTCATGGGGTCCCATGATCCTGGGGCATCGCCCCTTGGAGGTCCTTGACGCCGTGCGCTCCCAGCTTGAGCGGGGCCTGTCGTTCGGCGCACCCTGCGAAGCGGAAGTGCTCCTAGCCGAAAAGGTATGCGCGTTGGTCCCGTGCGCCGAAAGGGCGCGCATGGTGTCTTCAGGAACCGAAGCCACCATGAGCGCGGTGCGCCTTGCGCGCGGGTTCACGGGCAGGCCCCTCGTGATCAAGTTCGACGGGTGCTACCATGGCCACTCCGATGCGCTGCTGGCAAGCGCGGGCAGCGGCGTTGCCACGCTTGGCATACCTGGGACGCCGGGCGTTACCAAAGGTGCTGCACGCGATACGCTTGTCGTTGCGTACAACGATCTCGACGCTGTCGAGCGTGTTATGCATGCTCATGAAGGAAAGGTCGCCTGCGTTATCGTAGAGCCTATTGCGGGAAACATGGGCGTCGTGCCCCCTGCGGCCGGTTTTCTGGAAGGATTGCGCCGCTTATGCGATCTTTCAGGTTCGCTTTTGATTTTCGATGAAGTGATCAGCGGGTTTCGCGCAGCGCTCGGCGGCGCTCAGGAACGTTTCGGGGTTCTGCCGGATCTCTGCACGTTGGGGAAGATCATCGGCGGCGGGTTTCCCGTTGGCTGTTTTGCAGGGCGAGCCGATGTGATGGAGGCTCTTGCCCCCTGCGGCCCGGTGTACCAAGCTGGGACTCTTTCGGGGAATCCTGTTGCCATGGAAGCAGGGCTCGCCACCCTTGCGGTTCTCGAACGTCCAGGGGTCTATGAAGAGCTTGAGATCAAAGGGCTTCGTCTGGAGACCGGCCTCAAGCAGGCCATTGCCGAAGCGGGTGCGCCTTGTACCGTGAATCGATCGGGCTCTCTTGCCACGCTGTTCTTCTCGCCCGAGGTCGTTCGCGATTACGAAGTCGCTCGTGCATGCGACATCGCTGCTTTTTCGCGTTATTTCTCGAGAATGCTCGATCGCGGATTCCTTGTTGCCCCGAGCCAGTTCGAAGGATTGTTTCTTTCTCTTGCTCACTCCAATGAGGACATCGACGGGTTCGTTCATGCGGCAGCTGAAGTGCTTGCCGAACTGTACGGGGAGAACCGGTCGTCTTCCTGATCGTATTCAAGAGGCTTTTTTGGAACTAGGGTCTCGATGCCTACAAGCCCCCATCGTCTAGCGGCCAAGGACGCCGGCCACTCAAGCCGGAAACGGAGATTCGAATCCTCCTGGGGGCACCACGCATTCTCCCGGCATGTCCGGGTGCATTCTTTCGTGCTGCCATGCGCGCATAGCGCCGCTTCCGTGAAAAACCCGTCGTTCGCATCCGGTCCACCTTGTTCTTTCGCGATGACGGCTATACTGATCGCGTACCTTTTCATACCGGGGAGCTTGCAGCCGCATCGCGGCCGGGCAGGCTGAGAGGAAGCGCCGACGCACGCTTCGACCCGAGGAACCTGACATGGGTAATGCCAACGAAGGGAGCTTCATGACGCAGATCGATGCGGCACGTGCCGGAACCGTCACGCGCGAAATGGCGATCGTCGCCGAAAAAGAGGGGCTCGACCCCGAATTCATCCGGGAGGGCGTGGCTGCAGGCCGCATAGCCATTCCCGCGAACATCCATCACGCAAGCCTCTCGCCTGAAGGCGTAGGCGGCGGGCTTCGCACCAAAGTCAACGTCAACCTGGGCATTTCGGGTGACCTTGCCGACGAAGCCGAAGAGTGGAAAAAGGTCGAAGTGGCGTTCGAGCTGGGTGCCGAGGCCATCATGGATCTGTCGAACAGCGGCAAGACGCAAGGGTTCCGCACGCGCCTCATCGAGAAGTCGTCGGCCATGATCGGCACCGTGCCCATGTACGACGCCATCGGCTATCTGGAGAAAGCGCTCGTAGACATCACGGTGGACGACTTCCTGCGCGTGGTTCGCGCGCATGCGGAAGACGGCGTGGACTTCGTCACCATCCACGCCGGCATGAACCGACGCACCATCGAGTCGTTTCGCGAAACGGGGCGCCTTACCAACATCGTGAGCCGCGGCGGGTCGCTCATTTTCGCCTGGATGGAAGCTACGGGCAACGAGAACCCCTTCTACGAGTTCTACGACGACGTGCTGGCCATTTTGCATGAGCACGACGTAACCATCAGCATCGGCGATGCCATGCGTCCCGGCTCGACGTTCGATGCGACCGATGCGGGTCAGATCGCCGAGCTTATCGAGATCGGCAAGCTTACGAAGCGCGCGTGGGACGCCGGCGTGCAGGTGATGGTGGAGGGCCCCGGGCATATGGCGCTCGACGAGATAGCCGCGAACATGAAGCTGGAGAAGCGCCTGTGCCATAACGCGCCCTTTTACGTGCTGGGGCCCCTTGTTACGGATATCGCCCCAGGATACGACCATATCACGGCAGCGATCGGCGGCGCGGTCGCTGCCAGCTCGGGAGCCGATTTCCTCTGCTACGTGACACCCGCCGAGCATCTGCGCCTGCCCGACGTGAACGACGTGCGCGAAGGGCTGGTTGCCACGAAGATAGCCGCCCATGCCGCCGACATCGCCAAGGGCGTGCCGGGCGCGCGCGACCGCGACAACCTTATGAGCGACGCGCGTCGCCGCGTGGACTGGGAGGGCATGTTCGAGCAGGCTTTGGATCCGGTCAAGGCGCGCCGTTACTTCGAAAGCGCGCCGCCTTCGACGGACGGCACCTGCACGATGTGCGGTAAGATGTGCGCTATGCGCACGGTGAACACCATCATGGACGGCATAACCATCGATCTGGGAAAGGAGCTGTGATGCAGCCTTTCGCTTTGAAGAACGCACTCGACAATGTGCGGCAGACAACCCCGCTTGTTCACAGCATCACGAACTACGTGACGGTCAACGATTGCGCGAACGCGCTTCTGGCCATCGGCGCGAGCCCCATCATGAGCGACGAGCCTGCCGATGTCGAAGACATCACGGGCGTTTGCGGCGGGTTGGTGCTGAACATCGGGACGTTGAACGAGCGAAGCATCGCCGGCATGTTCGCGGCGGGAGAGCGCGCGAGCCAGCTGGGCCATCCCATCGTGCTCGATCCGGTGGGGGCGGGAGCGTCGGCCTTGCGTACGAAGACGGCGGGGGATTTGCTGGACAAGCTGGCCGTGTCGGTGATTCGCGGCAACATGTCCGAAGCGAAGGCGCTTGCCGGCGGCTCGGCCGCTACGCGCGGCGTGGACGTATGCCCCGACGACGCGGTGACCGAGGACAATCTGGAGGCGACTGCTGCGTTCGCGCGGGAATTCGCGGTGAAGACCGGCTGCGTAGTGGCGATTACCGGCGCTATCGATGTCGTGGCCGACGGCGAGCGCGCCTACGCGATCCGCAACGGCAGTTCGCTTATGGGCCGCGTTACGGGGGCGGGCTGCATGCTTTCGTGCGTGTGCGCGGCGTTCGCAACGGCGAATCCGGACGATATCTTGGATGCGACGGTGGCCGCCGTTTCCTCGATGGGCCTGGCGGGCCAGATAGCTCAGGGACGCATGGGCGGCTTCGACGGCAACGGGTCGTTCCGCACGTACCTGCTTGATGCGCTGTTCAATTTGGATGGAGACGCGCTGGAGGCAGGCGCCAAGGTGGCCAAGCTGTCCTAGCGGCGCTCGCGCGCAGTGCGATCGTCTGCTTCGGTGCACTGCGCGCAAGCTTGAGAAAAGAAAGGAGCACCGATGTATCCACGTGAGAAGCTGCGCCAGGCATTGGCCCTGTACGCGGTTACCGATGACGCATGGCTGGGGGAGCGCGCGCTTTCGGATTGCGTCGAGCAGGCCATCGCCGGCGGCGCGACGTTCGTGCAGCTGCGCGAAAAGGAGATGCCCCAGATAGCGATGGTGCTGCGCGCTCGCACGCTTGCACCTGCATGTCGCAAAGCCGGCGTGCCGTTCGTCATCAACGACGACGTGGAGGTGGCGCGCATCGTGGAGGCCGACGGCGTGCACGTAGGGCAGGGCGACGCCGCCGTATCCGATGCGCGTGCGAAGCTGGGCCCCGATGCCATCGTGGGCGTGTCCGTGCATACGGTCGAGCAGGCGTTGGAAGCGCAGGCTGCGGGCGCGGACTACCTGGGCGTGGGAGCGGTGTTCGGGACGTCTACCAAAGAGGATGCGATCATCACGGGCGTAGACGGCCTTGCCGCCATCTGCCAGGCCGTGGACATTCCGGTGGTCGCCATCGGCGGGTTGAACGAGCGGACCGTTTCCGAACTGGCGGGGACGGGGGCGGACGGGGCGGCTGTCGTGTCGGCTCTTTTCTCGGCGGGCGACATCGAGGTCGCTGCGCGCACCCTGCGCGCAAAGGTTCGAGAAGCGCTTGGCGTGTAGGCTTGGAAGAGAGGGATTCATCATGAAGGCGGTATTGAGCATAGCCGGGTCGGACTCCAGCGGCGGCGCGGGCATCCAGGCCGACATCAAAACCATCGCCGCTCACGGCCTGTTCGCCGAAACCGCCATCACGGCGCTCACGGCGCAGAACACCTTGGGCGTCACCGGTGTGGCGGGCGTCGAGCCTGATTTCGTTACAGCCCAAATCGACGCCGTGTTCGAGGACATCCGCCCGGATGCCGTTAAAATCGGCATGGTGTCTTCGGCTGCCATCATCGAAGCCATTGCGCGCGCCCTGGCGCGCCATGAAGCGCGCAACGTTGTTGTGGATCCCGTCATGGTAGCCACCAGCGGCGCGCGCCTGATCGACGACGACGCCGCGGCGGCTTTGGCCGAGCTTCTTTTCCCTTTGGCCGACGTGATCACGCCCAACATGCCCGAAGCTGCGGTGCTTTGCGGTTTCGCCGTGGAAGGGGAGCCCGACATGGAGCGCGCGGCTCGCTTGCTCGCCGAGCAGAGCGCTGCGGCGGTACTGGTGAAAGGCGGCCATCGAAGCGATTCGGCCGACGACGTGCTGGCTTTGCCCGACGGGTCGTTGACTTGGCTGCGTGCGCTGCGCGTGGATACCCGGAACACGCACGGTACGGGGTGCACGCTCTCGTCCGCGATTGCGTGCGGGCTGGCGCGCGGTCTGACCGTCGAGCAGGCTGTGCGGTCCGCGAAGGACTACGTGCGCGGAGCCTTGGGGGCGGGCTTGAACCTGGGGGAGGGCAGCGGTCCGCTCAATCACATGTGGGAGTACTGATCCTGTCGTTCGTTTCCCGAACAGCCGTTGATTCCCGAACGGCCGGCGGTTCGATTGCGGGGGCGCTGCCGTGTACGGGCGGCGCCCCCGCAATCGTGTGTTAGCGTTCGTACACGCAGTGACCGCCGACGAAGGTGGCCAGTACGCGCGTTTTCTGGATGTCGTCTTCTTCGCAGGTTAGTACGTTGCGATCGAGCACGGTTACATCGGCGAGCATGCCTGGTTCGATCGTGCCCAGCTCGCGTTCTCGTCCTGCCGCCGCCGCGCTGCCCTGCGCGTAGGCGCGCAAGGCTTCGGCCATGCTGATGCGCTCGGCGGGAAGCCACCCGCCGCAAGGTGCATGCGTTTCCGGGTCTTGCCTGGTCACGGCGGTGTAAAGGACGTTCATGGAGTTGACGTCAACCACGGGGGAGTCCGTTCCGAACGCCAAGGTTGCTCCCTCGTCCAGCATCGTGCGAAACGGCCACATGAGCGGTACGCGTTCTTGTCCCAGATCGCGTTCGGGGCCGCCGGGATCAAGCGTGATGTGGGGAGGCTGCACGGCGCCCACCACTTGCAGGTCGGCCAGGCGCTCGATGTCGCCCGGCAGGAAGTTCTCCAGATGCTCCAAGCAGTTGCGCCGCCCATCCGGAAGCGGGCCGTACGTCGCGCGCGCCTCTTCGAAGAAGTCGAGAGCCGCGTGAATGGCGGCATCGCCGATCGCGTGGATGCGCACGGGGTAGCCCTTGCTCGCCGCAGCCATGATGTAGGAGCGCATGAGGTCCGGCTCCACCGTGGGCCGTCCGCAGTCGCTCTCGAACTGGGCGTTCGTGTACGGCTCGGTCACCCAAGCAGTATGCTGGCTGGAAACGCCATCGAAGAACTGCTTGAACCCGGGGGCTTGCAGCATCGGCCCCGTGTACGTTGCGCGCATCGTCTCAAAGCGGCTCATGTCTTCAAGCAGCGTGGGGAACAGATGCACGCGCGCCGTAAGCTCGCCGCGTTCCAAGAGAGAGGCGTGCACGTCGTCGCGAATGAAGTCGAGGCCGGGGCTTGCCATAAGGGACATGTCGCATATGCTGGTCACGCCGTTTTCCGCCAAGCGGGCGAAGAACCCGCGGTAGGCGTCGGCCACCTCCTCGTCGGTGAACGACCCCATGATCTTGGGCATGAGCTCCATGGCCGCCGCTTCGCGCACGATGCCCGTCAGCTCGCCTTCGTCGTCGCGGTCGTACGATCCTCCCGCCGGCGGCACGCTCGTGCGGTCGAGGCCCAGCTCTGCGAGCGCGGCGGAGTTCAGCCACAGCGTATGGGCGTCTCCCGAATAGAGGGCGACCGGGCGGGAGGGGAACGCTTCGTCAAGCGACGCTTTCGAGGGCAGAACGGGCGGATCCCATCGGTACTCGCGCCATCCCTGCGCAAGAAGCCATCCCTTGGGGCGGCTCTTCGAGAACTCGACCATGCGCTGCACGCAATCGGCCTCGTTCTTTCCCAAAAACGTGGTAGCCAGCGGCGAGGCGTAGATGGCAGAGTGAAAGAAGTGCAGATGGGAGTCGTGAAAGCCGGGAACGACAAGGGCGTCTCCCATGGCTCGAACCGGCGGGAGCTCGCCGCCTTCGTTCTCCTTTCGAACGAAGGCGCGCACCTCGTCGTGCGACCCCACGGCCACGATGCGATCTTGGGCGATGGCGATAGCCCCAGGTTTGGCGGCATCGCTGATTCCGGTGAACACGTTTTCGCTTTCGATTACCAAATCGATGCGCACGATCGCGCTCCTTTCGAACGGCGGCTTTCGTGGGCCGCGGCTGTTTCTGCGATGCCGCTCGACTCTAAGGGAGTTCGAAGCGGTATTCGTCGCCGCAGATGGTTTGCTTGATCTTGCCCTCGCACACCAGGTACACCAGGTGCGCCATGGTTTCTCCCATCGAGAAGAACTTCTGATCGAGCGGCCATTCGCGCCAGTTGTCGTAACGCCATTTCGCATGCGAGGAAATCGATACGATGTCGGTGTGGCCGGCTGCCACCAGGTCGTACAGCTCTTGCAGTCGTTCTTCGTGATGCGAGATGAGGTACATCACGCGATCGCGCAGATTTCCGTACGGTGCGCCATGGGCGGGAAGAACCAGGTCGACGTCGTAGGAGTACATTTTGCCCAGGCTTTCCAGAAACTCTTCCAAGGCGTTGTAGGCCGGGAACCACGATGATACGGAAGGCGTGATGCGCTCCAGCACGTGGTCGCCGATGATCATGAGGTTGCGGTCGGGCTCGTACAGGCAGATATGCCACGGATCGTGCCCGGGCGTCTCGATGATCTGGAACGTGAAGTCGCCAGCGTGCAGCTCGTCTCCTTCGTGCAGGTAGATGAGGTCGGGCTTGCACGTCAGGGGGAGCAGTTCCGCAGATACGTGCAGGCGGTGCTTTCCCTTCCTGAACGTCAAGCCGCTTTGCTGCGGGGTTGCCGCTTTGCGCAGCAAGGGGCCGAACACGTTGCCCTGCATCTCCATGAGATTCTCCACTTCCTTGAACGAGTGGAGGTTGGCGTACACGCGCATGCCGTCGCGGTAGATGCGGTCGAGATTGCCCGTATGGTCGGGGTGCGAATGGGTGAGGACGATTTCGACGCTGTCCCATGACCGATCGAGCTGGTTCAAGGCATCGTCGAGCGCCTCTTCGCATGCGGGGTGGTTGAATCCCACGTCGATGATGGTGGTGGTTTCCTCTCCCAGGATGATGTAGGAGTTGAGCGCTTGCAACGGGTTGTGGGGAAGCGGCACGCGCACGCGGTAGAGCCCGGGGCAGATGAGAACCGGCTCGCCGAACGCGGGATCGGTTTCAACGGGGGTGCTGCTGTTTTTCGTGTCGGGGTCTTCAGTTTGCATAGCGGTCCTTTTCTCTTGGTTCGCGGCTATTGTACGCCACCGATCACCATGAGGAAACAGCCCGGTTTCTTTTCTGCCGGCTAACGGTACTATCCTGAGAAAAGAAAAAGATCGGAACCGAGAGGTTCCGATCTGCAATTTCTTGGTAGCTCCGACCGGATTCGAACCGGCGACCTCCGCCTTGAGAGGGCGGCGTCCTAAACCGCTAGACGACGGAGCCACATGGTGCGCTGTGCAGTATACCGTAAAAATGGCTGGGGTGGAAGGAGTCGAACCCTCACATACGGTACCAGAAACCGCTGTCCTGCCATTAGACGACACCCCATCGGGTTACCGATGCGCATCTCTTTCTTTTGGAGAGAGGTGCGAGCGCGAGAAAGTATATTACGGGGTCGAGCGCGCTGCGTCAAGCCTTTATTTCAACTTTTTTGAGAAAAGTTTCAAGGCATGGCATGCGGCGCGTCGGAGGCCTCGTTCTGCCGCTCGAGCCAGTTTGCGACGAAGGCTTCAAGCGACGGGCGGTCGTTGTCCAGGCATTCGTCGATCACGGCGTCGAGGGCCGCAGCCAGGACTTGCCCGACCAGTGGGCCTCGCGGTACGCCAAGGGCGAGCACGTCGTGCCCGTTTATCGCAAGCTTCTTGAGCGAGAACGCCTCGTCGGCCGCCAATACATCGTCAAGGACGGCTTCAAGCTGGTCGACCGTGCCCACGCGCTGCGCGCAGCGGGGGGCTTGTCCGAGCGCATCGCCGCGCTTGAGGTCGCAGAGCGCATGGAACAGCTCCGTGTCCCCGTCGAGCCGCGCGAGCGCGCGCTTCACGGCCTTGGGCGTGGGCTCGATGACGTCGTCATGGCGTTCTACGAGCTTCAAGACGCGCGTCGAGAACGCCGAGGGCAGCGCGAGCCTGCCCATGATGCCCCGCGCCAGCACGACGCTGACCGCGGCGTGGTCGTAGAAATGGCCGACGCCGTCAGCATCGGTGAAGAACAGCGCCGGTTTCCCCATGTCGTGAAACAGGGCGGCCCATCGTACAAGAGGGTATGCGGGCACGTTTTGCACCACGTGCGCCGTATGCTCGAGAACATCGTATATATGGTAGGGGGTATGCTGGTCGAATCCTTTCATCGCCACAATCTCGGGCAGCACGGCCGCCAGAACGTCGGCCGTTTCCACGAGGGCGCGTCCCGCATGCTCCCCAAGAAGCAGACGATCGATCTCGTGGGTGACGCGCTCGGCCGATATGCGGCAGAGCAGTCCTTTGTTGCTGAGCATTCCCTGAAAGGTGTCCTGGTCTATGTCAAATCCCAATTGCGAGGCGAAGCGGCAAGCGCGCAGGATGCGCAGCGCGTCTTCCGCGAAGCGACGCTGGGGGTCGCCGACCGCGCGTATCGTGGAGGATGCAAGGTCGTCCGCTCCGCCGTAGGGATCCAGCAACCCGCGCGCGGGGTGGTAGGCAAGGGCGTTCATAGTGAAATCCCGCCGAGCAAGGTCTTCCTCTATGGATCGAACGAACGTCACGCGGTTCGGGTGGCGCGCGTCGCTGTAAGCGCCGTCGGAGCGGTACGTCGTTATTTCGAGAGGACGATCGTCCACGATCACCGTGAGCGTTCCGTGGGCGACGCCCGTTTCATGCGTGCGGTGTCCCCGCTCCTCGAAGGCGCGTTGCGTTTCGCGCCATCCGGCGGACGTTGCGATGTCCACGTCGGCGCAGGGTCGTCCCAAGAGGGCGTCTCGTACGTACCCGCCGACGATCCATGATTCGTAGCCCGCGCGCTCAAGCGCGTCGAGCGCTTTTTCAGCGTAAGCGGGCACGGGAATGCGAAGCTCGTTTGCAGCCGATCGGCGCGCAAGCGGGGGATTCTGCGGTTCGCGGTTCAGCATGGCGTTTCCTGTCTGGGCAACGTGGTTCCTGTCGCGTCTATACTAATATATGCGATTGCTGTTGTGCGGGCGGCGTGGCTTGGCTTTTGCTCCGATGTTCGGAACGCTGCCATCCCGAACGGGCTAGGGGAACCTTGCGGCGCGCGCCGGCTCCGCCGAAAGCCGCGAGGCCGCCCCGGCGGAGGGTATCCAAACTTTTCGAAAAAAGTTCTTGACGCCGGGCGGGGGCACGGGTAGTATATCTCCTTGCGCTTCGGGCTTCGGCCCCAGGCGGAGAACCTTGAAAACCGGATACTGAGAAGCAGAACAAGCGAGAAAAAAGCCAAGTGAACGGATCCGCATGAGACGGACCCCGGCCGGCCGCGGACCCCTCGGGGCAGCGGGCGGCGGGAAACCAAGATCGAACGCGGCAGCGATGCCGCACTCTTTTAAACGGAGAGTTTGATCCTGGCTCAGGATGAACGCTGGCGGCGTGCCTAACACATGCAAGTCGAACGG